>CAVILU010000032.1:0-16534 GCA_963643535.1 bacterium
CGGGAATGATGAGCACCCTATCTCTGCTCCAGGATAAGCAGCTCGCCGAGATTAGCAACTACGTCGAGCATCTCCCCTCCAATTTCGTCGAGGTCGATACGGCTCTCAATTCCCGCAACCTCAAGCCCGTTGCCGAGTTCCTGCGTGGTAGTGTGGTGTCCCGCAGCCTCAGCGGCTTCGTGCTCCTCGACTCTAAGCATAATCTTGTTGCCACAAGTTATAGCGGCTACTCTCCCGAGCAACTTGATGCGGCTACCGATCTTTTGCGCTACGCCGCCACAACGCCCGACCGCCATTACAATGGCTACGCCGAGGTTATGGGCAAAGGCATAAGTCTCGTAACCGCCCACGTCTGGCGGGATGCCCGAGGCCGCGATGCCGCTATGGTGCTCGTCTCGCTTGCCGAGGTCGAGAGCGACCCTTACCTGGTCTCTATGGCGTCGATTGTTGGCGGACAGATGAGCGTCTACCGCGACAACGTAATCTCCGCCACTT
The DNA here is from genome assembly GCA_963643535.1 of bacterium. Lineage (GTDB taxonomy): Bacteria > Bacteroidota > Bacteroidia > Bacteroidales > Marinilabiliaceae > W3P20-009. The sequence goes on from CAVILU010000032.1 coordinate 496, forward strand.
CCTACGATGGGCATGATATAGACATCCACGGTCTCCCTATCCCGCAGACTTGGGTCTCCGACTCTATCTCGGTTGCGCACAAGAACATAACCCTCGTTGAGCAAGCCGGAGCCGACGACGTTTTCTCTGTCTACAAGCCTCTCTGCGACTACGAAGGCAATATTCTCGGTCTCCATCATATTTGGCTGAGTGCCAGTGTCCAATCCGAGGTGGGTGGCAAGATGCGAGTGAGTGCCGTCATTGCCTCTGTGCTTGTCTCCGCACTCTTTATTTGGCTCATTTGGCTCTTTATGCGCCGTATGGTCACTCGTCCGCTGCTCGCTCTTCGCGACGACGCTATGCGTATTGCCGCGGGCAACCTCTCCGGTGCCGTCAACGTGCGCCATACCGATGACGAGATAGAGGAACTTGGCGAGGCCATGGAGCGTATGCAGGACTTCCTCCGCGACTCTCTCGATATCCTTACGCAGACTGGCAAATCTATGCAAAGACTCTCCGCCCGCATTGGCAGCGCAAGTCAACGCCTGGCCGACGTCTCCGCCCGCCAAGCTTCGAGCCTACAGGAGGTTACCGCCAGCCTTGAGGAGATGAACGCCAACGTCCAGACCACTGCCGAAGGCGCCATGCGTACCGACAATCTCATGTCCGAGGCAAACGCTGCTCTGAGCTCAATAGCCGACAAGGCCACTGATAGCATGAACGCCACACGTCAGATTGCCGGCTCCCTCCGCTCAATCAACAGTCTTGTAAGCCAGACCACCGTCCTCAGTCTCAACGCTTCCGTCGAGGCCGCCCGAGCTGGTTCCCTCGGCCGCGGCTTCTCCGTCGTCGCCCGTGAGGTCGGTCGCCTTGCCGAGCAGACAAAGCAGACTGCCACGGCTATGTCCGAGACAAGTGCCGCCTCAATATCAGGTGCCGAGAACATCAATCGCCTAATAGACGAGATCATCCCGCAGATGTTGGATGTTGCCGATAGCCTCAAGACCATCACTCTGGCCAACCGCGAGCAAGGTATCGGTCTCGACCAGATAAGCCAAGCTGCCACAAGCCTGAGCGCCGTATCCCAAGAAACGGCCTCCGACTCCGAGGGCCTCGCTGCCAACGCACAGGAATTGGCATCCCTCTCTGCCCGCCTCAAGCAACTCCTCGAAGCTTTCCAACTCTAAATTGAAAACCTCTACTCCGCTCCTCCCATATATGTCCCCCGACCTTATTGAGGCCGGGGCGGATGAGGCGGGCCGTGGTTGCCTTGCCGGGCCCGTCGTTGCCGCTGCTGTAATACTTCCGCATGACGTTACTGCCGCCGACCTCCCAGGACTCGACGATAGCAAAAAACTCTCGCCCCGCCGTCGCGAGGAGCTTCGCCCCATTGTCGAGAGTGTGGCTTTGGCGTGGGCTGTAGGCATAGCCTCGCCCGAAGAGATTGACTCTATCAATATCCTCAATGCCAGTATATTGGCAATGCACCGAGCCATCCGCCAACTATCCCCGATCCCCCAGCACCTTATCATAGACGGCAACCGCTTCCATCCCTATTACTCCGACTTCGAGAGCCTCGGCATCCCCTCTGCGGAAGCCCCCGACGACCTCCGCCTCCACGACGAGTCGACTCTCATCCCCCACCAAACTGTAGTAAAAGGTGACGGCAAATACCTGTCGATAGCCGCCGCCAGCATCATTGCCAAGACCACGAGGGACGACATCATGACCCGTCTCGCCGACCAATATCCCGCCTACAACTGGCAAGGCAACAAAGGTTACCCCACCGCTGACCACTATGCCGCCATTGCCCAAAGTGGCATCACATCCCTCCACCGCAAGACGTTCAGACTCTACAAGTAGTGCGCTCTCCATACCTGTTTTTTGCTCTCCATCCCACACCGTTCGTAAAAATGTTCGCAAATACTTGTTTATAACATAAACACTTTTTATATTTGCTCTCGAACCGATAAATGAATAAGGGGTTGTATGTGAGTCGTGGATGGTAGAATCCCATTCTCTCCATCGGCCCTGCCTAAACAGAACTTTTAACAAATCTCTATGCGTATGAAGAGAGCATTACTTCTTTTGGCCGCTGGCCTCATCGCCCAGCAAGGCTTTGCAGCAGCTTCTGATGTTGAGGATCTCACTATCAAGGCTGGTAATTGGAATGTCAGCCCTGTCACCTCTGGCGTTACAACAGCAATTTCTTTTTCCAACGGTTACGGAGAGTTCAAGCTCATCTCGTCCTCTATCAGCAAGACAGATTACAAGGGCTTCAAGGTCGGGTTCTCTGACCTCGTAGACGTTGAGGGTGGTGGCGTCCACCTCAAGATTGGTAAGTCTGTCATGGATGGAACTATCGACAACGGTGTCTTCCAGTATTTAAATTTCGCTGATGCTACCGACAATGTCGTTACCGGCGAATTTGCTGCGGACCTAGATGATGAGATCGCTACCTTCAATGTCCAGTGTAACAAGGAAGGTGAGTCTGTGACAATCACCAAGTTCATTCTTATTAAGAATGATGGTACTGAGGTTGAGGCCGAGGCTCTCGGTGGCGTATCTTGGGGTTGTACCGCAGAGCCCAAGACCGAGGTCGTTGGCCTTGCTTTCTCTGGCCAGTATGGCTTTGCTGAGATTATATCCAAGAATGGAGAATCTCTCGCCTACGATCCTGTAACTGAGAAGGATATCGTCTATACCTATAATTTTGAGTTCTCTGATCCGCTCGCGGGCAAGGTTTGTTTCGAACTCGACAATGCCAGTGGCAGCGGCTTCGCTTGGATTAATGGTAATGTTGGTGACCAATCCGTATCTTTCGAGGTGAGTGCGGATAAGTATCCTTCTACTGCGGTCGCTAAGATTTATATTAAGGCGTCTGCTGATAATGATAAGGACAGTGACGGCGATGGTAAAAATGACTGCTATGCAACCCCTTATACCGTCAAGTTCAAGAGCATTACCCGCACCAAGGTCGATAACTCCATAGATGAGACCCTCAATGCCTACGATATCCTCACCAACGGTCAGGTTATCCTCAAGTCTGATCTTGAGAAGTTCAACCCCGAGGATAAGGTAGTCTTCACCTATTCCGTAACTTGGGACGGCGAAGCCGACTTCAAGGGTTGGGGCGTCGGCGCTCTCCGCAGCGGCTCCGACAATACTAAAGACAATGTCACTCTCTCTGCCCCTGCTGAGTCAGGAACTTGCACCTACACCACTACCGTCGAGGATCTCCTTGCTATCTGTGGCAAACATGCAGCCGAAGAAGGCGAAGGCAAGGACAATACCGAATGGGAAGGTATCTATTGGTTCGTATGGGGCTGTACTAACAACGACGTAACTTGCACAACCACCAAGGTTAGCGCACAAGTATACTCCAGCAATGTTATCTCTGCAATAAAGGACATCACTCCCGCTGCAACTGTAGTCTCAACCGAGTACTACTCTCTCACTGGCGCAATGTCCGCAACCCCGGTCAAGGGCATCAACATCATCAAGCAGACCCTCTCCGACGGCACCACCCGCTACGCTAAGAAGCTCGTGAGGTAGTCCGTTCCCCGACTGCAAATTTCACATGAGGAGCTGCGGTCTCCTCCCCATCCGCACTTCTCTTATTACAATTCGCGCCCCCGTGGAAGTCCTTTTCCGCGGGGGCGCAATGTTTATATGTGGTGACTCGGACCTCTATCAAAACTCCATAAACTGCTAACTGTTAACTATAAAATGCTGTCCATAATCATCATAACCAAAAATCCCACTGCAAAACCAATAACAGATATATTAGAATGTCGCCCCGCAGATGCCCCAGGTATAAGCTCTTCGACAACAACATACATCATAGCCCCAGCCGCAAAGCCCAACAAGTAAGGCAATATCCCGCCAAAAACTCCTGCCAAAAGAATCACAGCCACAGCCCCGACCGGCTCCACAAGCCCACTGGCAAAACCAATCCCAAACGACCGTGCCTTACTATTCCCCGCCGCGCACATTGGCATGGATATTATCGCACCCTCGGGGATATTCTGTATTGCGATGCCCAAACTTATGGCAAGCGACCCCGACATGCTGGGCTCCACGCCACTGGCTATCATTTCGGCAATTACCACGCCTACGGCCATTCCCTCTGGCAAATTGTGTATCGTCACGGCCAACGCCAACATCTGCGACCGCGAGAGGTGCGATTTCGGTCCCTCTGGCGTGGCGGAATCAATATGCTGGTGGGGCGTAAATGTGTCTACGGCCAGTAGAAACGCCATTCCAAGTGCAAAACCTACAGCCGCTGGAACGACTCGCCAAGCCCCCTCGCCACTCATCTCCATGCTCGGGATGAGCAACGACCACACGCCAGCGGCAATCATGACTCCCGAGGCAAAGCCCAACAAGGCTTTCTCGGTAAGCCGCGGCATCTCTCCGCGCATAAAAAATACAAAGGCCGACCCGAGCGTCGTGCCGAGTACGGGTATCAGTAATGCAATGAATGTGTACATGATGCGTCTTTCTAAGTCTCTGCCGCGAATATACTATTTAGCCTGTTATCTGAAATCATTTTAATTAAACAAAACGCCTTGTTTCCCTGTCTGATTTTAATTCGATATAAATTAAATTCGCGACGTGAACTCATTCCGCGTAAGCATAACGTTAGCCCTCCTCGCGTTGAGCCTTAATGCCTTAGCGCAATCTGCCGAAGCTCAGAAGCCTGAAGCCTCGGCGGGGACAAAGTCGGCTGTCGTCCTTGCTTCGGACACCTCAATAACTATAGCCGAAGTACGAGTTACGGCTTCCGAGGTGCGTGGCGCGCAGACTTCCACTTCTCTCATCGGCCCTACGGCTATGGAGCATCTCCAGCCGGCTTCGCTATCCGATGTCCTTAGCCTCCTCCCCGGTGGTCTTACCGAGACCCCAAAAATGGGACAGGCAAATACGCTCTCTCTCCGCGAAATTCCTTCCTCCGACGAGAACTATGCGACGTCCGCCCTCGGCACGCGCATCAATATAGATGGTGCGCCCTTAGGTGCCGATGCCAATATGCAGCGCATTACCGATGCCGGCCAGACGGATTCGGATGTCGACCGTACGTCGGTAAACAAGGGTGTCGACCTCCGCTCCATTCCTACAGACGAGATCGAGTCGGTGGAGGTTATCCGTGGCATCCCCTCGGTGCGCTATGGCGACATCACGAGCGGTGTGGTAAATGTCACCCGTCGCCTCTCCGATTCTCCTGTAACAATCCGCTTTAAGGCCGACCCGTATTCGCGTCTTGTGAGCATAGCCAAGGGTTTCGATGCCCCGCGGGGATGGACTGTTGCCGCAGGTGCTGGTTTCCTCTCGTCCGAGGTTGATCCCCGTTGCGAATATGAGACGTATAAGCGCGTCAATGCCTCTCTCCGAGGGAGCAAGATGTGGTTCTCCGCCAATGGCCTCTCCCTCACTTGGAAACCCGTAATTGATTATTCGCAAAATGTGGACGACGACAAGGCCGACCCCGAGCAGCAAGTGGGTGCCGACGATAAGTTCCGCAGCTCATACATCCGCTTTTCGCTCTCCAATAAATTGGCTTTCAGGTGGAACCAGTGGTCGCTCGATTTTCAACAAAGCGCAAGCCTCAGTTCCGACAAGACTGAGCAATGGATGCGCTACGTCAATACACAAAATCTCTATGCGCCTTCGGATACCGTCGATGGCTTGCCGCACGATGTTGTCCCTCTTGAGCACGACTATGTGGCTCACCACCTGGTAGATGGCCGCCCATTCTACAGTAATATCCAGCTTGGCTTGTCGCACAAGTTTAGTGCTACGGAGGTCGTAAACCTTGTCTCTCTTGGTGGCGAATGGCAATGCAATAAGAACTATGGACGAGGACAAGTCTTCGATGCCTCGCGCCCTCTGCATGGCTCCACAAGTCGCCGTCCCCGCTCTTTTCGCAGTGTTCCTGCTACCAATATAATTGGCATCTATGCCGAGGATGAATTCTCTTCCCGTTTGGGCCTCGTCTCCGCACGCCTGACATTCGGAGTCCGTGCGACTATGATGGCGGGCCTCGGCAGCGACTATGCCATGAGTGGCAAGATGTATGTGGACCCGCGCGCAAATCTCACACTCGCCTCGCCCAATTTTGGCAGTAACCGCAATGCGTCCATTACGCTGACTCTCGGTGCCGGCCGCCTCTGCAAGATGCCGACAATGGACCAACTCCATCCCGACCGTCTCTATGTGGAGCTGACCGAGCTAAACTACTGGAACAAAGACGAGAACCTTTGTCGGCGCATCACGCGTACCTACGCCCTCAACCTCGATTCCTACGACCTCCAACCAGCCCACAACGTCAAGATTGAGGCCCGCCTCGCCGCACGTGTGGCACGCCATTCCGCTTCCGTCACCATCTTCCGCGAGACAATGGACGACGGTTTCCGATATGTCCAGACTCCCGTCTCCCTTGCCTACAATAAGTATGATGCCTCTGGGCTTGTAGGCTCTTCCCTAACTTCAAAACCCGATACGTCGGGCCTCCCCTGCGAGTCTACAGCCCGTCTGCGCCTCGTCCGCAAAACCGTCAATGCAAGTCGCACTCGCAAGGAAGGTATTGAGTGGCAATACGATTCTCCTCGCTTGCCTCGTCTCCATACCCGCCTCTCCGTCTGTGGCGCATGGCTCCGCACTACTCGCGAGAACAGTGAACCCGAATGGTATCAAGGGGCCAATGCCACGGTGCTCGGCGTTGTCGTGGATGAGTATTACGCAGGTCTCTACGATTGGCATCAGACTACGCTTAACAATCGTACTTCTACCAATTTCACTGTCGAGACAGTCATTCCCCGCATAGGTTTCATTTTCTCTGCCACAGCCGAATGTGTCTGGCACTCAGAGAAAACAACGCCGCTCCGCAACGCCCAACCAATAAGTTACGTAAGCACCGACGGCATTGTGCGAGACTATACCGTCGAGTCGGCTGCCGACCCCGTACTCTCGCAACTCATCCTCTCCAACACTACCACAAGCCTCACTACAACTGAGCGCCCCTACGCCACTTTCAACTTCAAGGCTACCAAGGAATTCGGCACTCACTTTAGCCTGAGTTTCTTTGCGGACCGCCTCCTTGCCGCGGCACGTGACTACGAGAAGAATGGCTTTGTGGTGCGTCGTACCTTCTCGCCATACTTCGGCATGCAAGCCTATCTCAAGTTCTTGTAATATAAGAGTCTGATTTTCTATTACTATCACATACCAAATACTACCTAAAAATCATTTTATCCAACTATGAAGAAGTTTCTCTTCTACGCCCTTGCTCTTGCGACGACCGTCTTCACGGCCTGCTCAGACGATGACCCGGAACCCGAGACCGTCGTCTCTTTCGCCTACTCCATGCCGGCGGATCACTCCACGGATGTCGTGACTTCCTCAACTCTCGAACTCACGGATCTTGCGACTAATATCAAGACCTCCTACGACTTTTCTGAGGTTGCTAATCATGAGGTTACGCTCACCGATGGTCTCTACGATATGACGCTTGTCGTCTCCACTACCCACACTGTTGGTGGCAAGGATGTTGAGGAGACTTTCCGCGATTCTAAGCAGAATGTTTCCGTCGTCGATGGCGCTATGTCTGTCGCCTTTTCCCTTGTCCGCATCTCGGGTGGCCAAGGCTTTGTGCTTGCCGATATCTGCCTCGTCAGCAAACTCCCCGATGGAGTCAAGAGCTATACTGGTGACGCATGGTTCCGTATTTACAACAATTCATCTGACACTCTCTATGCCGATGGCCTCTGCCTGATGGAGTCCGCATTTACTTCGTCTTCTGCCGGCAAACGCGATTACACCCCCGACATTATGGCCGAGGCAATGGCCGTTCAGGCTCTGTATCAGATTCCTGGCTCGGGCAAGGATGTTCCCGTGTTGCCCGGCGCGTCTATCCTGATAGCCGACATCGCTAAGGACCACACTACCGCCAACGCCCTCTCTTTCGACCTCTCGAATGCCAACTTTGAGTGGTATGACGAGACCACGAAGAACCTCGATACCGACACAGAGGCTCCAAACCTCACTTGCGTCTACAAGAGCTCCAAGACCATTTGGCTCCCCACTCAGCAATACAATCGCACTTACGCCATTGGCTATCTCGGCGGCGAGTTTGGCAAGATGACTCCCGAGGAGTTCGTTGAGACTCAGACCTATGCGGCCACATACGTCACACTGGTCAAGGAGGAGGAGAAAACTATGAATTTCAACTCCTACCGTTTCGAGAACTCTTGGATCCTCGATGCCGTCTCTTTCTCTCCGAGCACCGACCACGGCTGGAATGTGGTGGACCAGAGCCTCGATGCGGGCTACGTCTCCATGGGCGAGACTGGTTCTGATAACAACCGTCGTGGTAAATCGGCTCGACGTAAGTTCGCCAACGGCATGATGGTAGATACCAACAACTCCTCCACTGATTTCACAGTCGTAGAGTCCGCCGACCCATACTACGAGTTCAAGTAGCATAGGCGTTTCCTGACCTTCTCCGCGATAATCATAATAATGGCGCAGCGTATGCATCACTAACAATGCTCGTGGTGCGCTGCGCCATTTCCTTTTTCCCCTCCCCATTCATCCTCTCTAAGAATGCGCCTCCAAATTTTCCTCCCACTTCTAATCCTGGCAACGCCTTTCCGAGCCCAGATCTCTACACTCAATCCCTCCCAAGCTTTTGCGGAGGTCGATAGTTCACGCTCCGAGGTGTTGGTGGGGTGGCGAGCTGAGTCCGATATGGCTGATTTTGTGGAGGAAGGCGATGGTTGGCGTGGCTGGCGAGCTTTGGGCAGCACGTCGCTTCGGCTTTCGGAAGACATTGTGGCGTGGGGCAGCGCGTCGTATGAGGATGGTTGCCGACGGGGTGTCCTTTGGAATGAGTCGTCCGATTATGAGGAGGTTGCCCCTATGGCTGTTGCCGATAGCGTGGGTGGAGACAAGGATTCGGAGCGATATGCCTTCCTTGCGGGTTTCGCATGGCGGGGTAGGCGAGCGGCGGTTGGCTTGCAGATAGATTACTCTTCGCAGAGCGAATACCGTACTTTTGACCCTCGACCTAAGGCGGATGCCGTTTGTGCCAAGGTGCGTCTTGGCGGTGATGTGTTCCTTTCTGAGTCTCAGTCTATTGGCTTCTTTGGCGTTCTGCGCAAATATTCTCAGGAGTTGGAGATCGACTTTATGAATATCTATTCCTCCAGCATGACGATTTTCCAACTCACGGGGCTCGGCTCGGATTATTCCCGTTTTTCGGGGAGCAACGATGAGATTTCCTACAAAGGGCGTCTGGCTGGTGGTGGCGTTACGTATGTTGGCCCCATCTCCGCACAAGTAGAGTTTTCCCGTCGCCATACGGAGAAAATTCTCGTACCTCTCCAAAACGCCGTCGTCAACGAGACTTTTGATAATGCCGTCATTGCGCAAGTCTCGCGAAGTGGTAACCTCGGTCGGTGGACCACGAGGCTGGCTCTCAATGCCGATGTGAGCAGCCTGAAACTCAGTACTTTCATCTATGATGATGGCACAAAGAACTATCGCCAAATCTCAACTCGCCGCCCTTATTCCCGCAATCTGAATACATTCGGTATCACAGCCAAGGCCAACAATCCCGCCGCCCACGGACTCGCTATGCTTGCTAATATATCCTACAACTCGGCCGACGAGGAGAACACCGAGGTCCGCCGCGACCTCCATATTTCAAATCTTGATATCCATTTTGCGGCCGATGCCTGTAATTCGTGGCGTCGCTCTTCCCTTCGGTACGGTCTCTCTATTGTGCGCCGCCAGAATATCCAGAAGGATGCTAATTTTGGAGTGAAGCGCGATACGGAGTCCCGTTTTGCTATGCTTTACCTCAATCAGGATTTTGCGCTCCGTGCGGCGTCTCTTACAGGTTTCGATGCCCGTGCGCGTCTTGATGTCCGTCTGCCACGTTGGGCTAATACGTTCTTTGTGGGTGTGAAGGGTGGGGCGGCTTGGCGTACCGATTCTTTGCCCTCCGCTTGGGCGGCGTCTGTCTCGGCTGGTGTCACTCTTTGAGAAATCTGCTGAGCATGGCGAAATCGGTGGCAAGCACGGTGAGTGACTCGATTATCGCGTTTTACGAGAACTCGCTTATATCCATATCGACCTTTTTGTGGGCATTGTTTCCTTAAATTCACTATCTTTGCCCCGTTTATGGGCACTATGCGGCAATGCAATTTGCACTGTGCCTTTAAGGCCTCATAAGGAAACAATATAGAGCAACATAAAAAAATGACTGCCAACGAAGTTCGTCAAAGCTTCTTGGACTTCTTCGCCTCGAAGGGTCACAAGATCGTCCCATCCGCACCGATGGTCATTAAGGGCGACCCCACGCTGATGTTCACCAACGCGGGCATGAACCAGTTCAAAGACATCATCTTGGGCAATGTGCCCATCACCTCGCCCCGTGTATCCGACTCGCAGAAGTGCCTCCGCGTCTCTGGTAAGCACAACGACCTCGAAGAGGTGGGCCACGATACCTACCACCATACGATGTTCGAGATGCTCGGCAACTGGTCCTTTGGCGACTACTTCAAGAAGGAGGCCATCGCCTTCGCTTGGGAGTTCCTCACCGAGGTCATCAAGCTCGACAAGGATCGCCTCTACGTCACCATCTTCGAGGGCTCGAAGGAGGAAGGCGTCGCCCGCGACACCGAGGCTTTCGACGCTTGGGCTGAGCATGTCGAGAAAGGTCGTATCATCGACGGTAATAAGCATGATAACTTCTGGGAGATGGGCGATACCGGCCCATGCGGTCCCTGCTCCGAGATCCACTACGATATGCGTCCCGACGAGGAGCGCAAGAAGATTAGCGGCCGCGACCTCGTAAACAAGGACGACCCACAGGTCATCGAGATCTGGAACCTCGTCTTCATGCAGTACAACCGTAAGGCCAATGGCGAGCTCGAGCCTCTCCCCAACCACCACGTGGACACCGGTATGGGCTTCGAGCGTCTCGTCCGCGCTGTCCAGCACAAGACTTCTAACTACGATACCGACGTCTTCACTCCCCTCCTCGACAAGATCGCCGAGCTCTCCGGAGTCAAGTACGGTAAGGCTGAGGAGACTGACATCGCAATGCGAGTTATGGCTGACCATATCCGCACTATCGCATTCTCTATCACCGACGGCCAGCTTCCCAGCAACAACAAGGCAGGCTACGTCATCCGTCGTATCCTCCGCCGCGCGGTGCGTTACAACTACACCTTCCTCGGCGGCAAAGAGGCTACTCTCTACAAGCTTATCCCGACCCTCGTCGAGACTATGGGCGGCGCATATCCCGAGCTCAAGTCTCAGCAGGATCTCGTGACCAAGGTCATCAAGGAGGAGGAGGAGAGCTTCCTCAAGACCCTCGCCACTGGCATCAATATGCTCTCCGGCATCATCGCCGACACCAAGAAGAAGGGCCAGAGCAAGATTAGCGGCAAAGTCGCTTTCGAACTCTACGACACCTACGGTTTCCCACTCGACCTCACCGAGCTCATCCTCCGCGAGAATGGCCTTGAGGCCGACACCGCTGAGTTCGATAAGGAGATGGCCGCACAGAAGGATCGCGCCCGCAACGCTACCGCCATCGAGGCCGGTGACTGGGTTGTACTCGACGAAAGCGCTGTCAAGGAAGACTTCATTGGTTATGACGAGCTTGAGGCTGATGTCCACATCGTTCGCTACCGCACTGTCAAGGCCAAGAACAAGGAGCAAATCCAGGTTGTATTCGATCGCACTCCATTCTATGGTGAGAGCGGTGGCCAGGTTGGCGATACCGGCACCATCCGCGACGCCTCGGGCAAGGAGGTTCGTATCATCAACACTATCAAGGAGAATAACCTTATCACCCATATCGCTGCCGAGCTCCCCGCTGTCCTCGATAAGCCCGTACACGTACATGTAGACGAGCATCGCCGCCAGCTCATTGCCAACAACCACTCGGCAACCCACCTCCTCCAGGAGGCTCTCCGCACTGTCCTCGGCTCACACGTTGAGCAGAAGGGCTCTCTCGTAACCCCCGACGCCCTCCGCTTCGACTTCAGCCACTTCCAGAAGGTTACCGACGAGGAGCTTGCTAAGGTAGAGCACCTTGTCAACCTCAAGATTCGCGCCAACGTGCCCCTCGAAGAGGTCCGCGCAATGCCTATTGAGGAGGCCCGCAAGCTTGGTGCAATGTCACTCTTCGGCGAGAAGTATGGCGATAAGGTACGCGTCGTCAAGTTCGGCAGCTCTGTCGAGTTCTGTGGCGGTACCCATGTCAAGGCCACTGGCAACATTGGCTATCTCAAGATTGTTGCCGAGAGCTCTGTATCCGCTGGCGTACGCCGTATCGAGGCTGTTACTGCCGACAAGGCTGAGGAGATGGTCAATAGTCTCGTCGCCACTCTCAAGGATCTCGGCGAGGCCCTCAAGGGCAGCAAGGATATCCGCAAGAGCATCGAGCAGCTCATCCAGAACAACGAGAAGCTCCAGCAGCGCGCTGAGACTATGATGACCGGCATGATTGCTGCCGAGCGTGAGTCCCTCAAGCACGATGCTGAGATGATTGGCAAGCGCGCCCTCATCGTCAAGGAGGTTAAGCCTATCTTTGTCGAGAAACTCAAGGATCTCGCCTACCAGCTCCGCGGCGAGTATGAGGAGGCCGTTGTCGTCCTCGGTTGTGTAGCTGACGACAAGCCCCAACTTCTCATCATCATCACCGATAACCTTGTCAAGGATCTCGGTCTCAACGCAGGCCAGACTATCCGCGAGGTTGCCAAGTTCATCCAAGGTGGTGGCGGCGGCCAGCCCTTCTTCGCTACCGCAGGTGGCAAGAACGCAGCCGGCATGGAGGCCGCTCTCCGCGAGGCTAAGTACTTCTTCTCCTCGAAACTCAACGGCTAGGCTGGGTTCCTAGTACGCATTATTTAAATATTTCCCGTCCAGATGGAGTCCACTCTCCACCTGGGCGGGATTTTTTTATGTCCGTAAGTTCCCAAATACTCGTGGCTCAAATAATTTTTTTGATGTGTGAGTTCTTTGTAATCCTTTGAAAATCAGCTTTAACGCATAGGATTTTCGGCATCTGAACCTAATTTCTCAAGATTTTTTTTGCCTCCAATAAAATATCCGTCCCCACTCCCCGTTATTCCTATGCAACAGCGATAGAGAGTGAAAGAAAAAAGAAAGAAAAAGAGAAAAAGAAGAAAAGAAGAGAAAGAAAAAAGAAAATTGTTTTCTGTGAGATGTTTGTCTTGTGGAAAAGTTGTTGCAACGTTTTTCTTGTTTTGAGTATCTTTTAAACACTTAAAATTTTAATATTATGATTTACGTTGAAAGCAAAAGAAGTAAGATTGAGAGTGTTCAGGAGCGTCATCCCGGTGCTCTGATTTTCGACTTGACCTCGAATTCTTACGACAAACTTGGCAACCTCTATGTTGTCCACTTCAGCCCGTTCTGTCCTCATGGTGGAATCCCCGTTCCGCCGAATGGGCGAATGAAGTCTGAGAGTGTCGAAGGCGTTTGGCAAGGCCTGAAGGTCTTTGAGAAGGAGGGCATTGACGTCGAGTCTTTTAGGAATGACTCGATGAAGAATCTTAAGCGCACTGAGAAGAAATTTGGTAAGATGCGCGGCCATAAGTTTGGCGATGAGCTTCTCGGGTATTACGAGGCCCGTATGAAGATTTATGTGCCGACTTATCGTTGGGTGCTTGAGAATGTCCCGAAAGTGAAGACTATGCTTGCGGATCTCAAGAGAATTGCTGAGACTCAGGATATCGTGTTCCTCGATTATGAGACTAATTGTGATGTTCGCGATTTGCGGACCCCACTGTCCCATGCCGGTCTTGTGAAGCTTTATCTTGAGGGTGCTTACCCTGAGTATGATCCCGAGGTGAAAGAGTATTCTGCTGAGGAGCTTGTGGCTCTGAAGAAGAGGAAAAAGTAGAGTTGGCCTCGGTTTTTGAATGTGGTTGGCATGCCCGCCTGGCGGGTGTGCCGACCCTTTTGTCGTGCCCGTAGATGGCGGCGGCCAGCCCTTCTTCGCTACTGCAGGTGGCAAGAACGCAGCCGGAATGGAGGCCGCTCTCCGCGAGGCTAAGTACTTCTTCTCCTCGAAACTCAACGGCTAGGCTGGGTTCCTAGTACGCATTATTTAAATATTTCCCGTCCAGATGGAGTCCACTCTCCACCTGGGCGGGATTTTTTTATGTCCGTAAGTTCCCAAATACTCGTGGCTCAAATAATTTTTTTGATGTGTGAGTTCTTTGTAATCCTTTGAAAATCAGCTTTAACGCATAGGATTTTCGGCATCTGAACCTAATTTCTCAAGATTTTTTTTGCCTCCAATAAAATATCCGTCCCCACTCCCCGTTATTCCTATGCAACAGCGATAGAGAGTGAAAGAAAAAAGAAAGAAAAAGAGAAAAAGAAGAAAAGAAGAGAAAGAAAAAAGAAAATTGTTTTCTGTGAGATGTTTGTCTTGTGGAAAAGTTGTTGCAACGTTTTTCTTGTTTTGAGTATCTTTTAAACACTTAAAATTTTAATATTATGATTTACGTTGAAAGCAAAAGAAGTAAGATTGAGAGTGTTCAGGAGCGTCATCCCGGTGCTCTGATTTTCGACTTGACCTCGAATTCTTACGACAAACTTGGCAACCTCTATGTTGTCCACTTCAGCCCGTTCTGTCCTCATGGTGGAATCCCCGTTCCGCCGAATGGGCGAATGAAGTCTGAGAGTGTCGAAGGCGTTTGGCAAGGCCTGAAGGTCTTTGAGAAGGAGGGCATTGACGTCGAGTCTTTTAGGAATGACTCGATGAAGAATCTTAAGCGCACTGAGAAGAAATTTGGTAAGATGCGCGGCCATAAGTTTGGCGATGAGCTTCTCGGGTATTACGAGGCCCGTATGAAGATTTATGTGCCGACTTATCGTTGGGTGCTTGAGAATGTCCCGAAAGTGAAGACTATGCTTGCGGATCTCAAGAGAATTGCTGAGACTCAGGATATCGTGTTCCTCGATTATGAGACTAATTGTGATGTTCGCGATTTGCGGACCCCACTGTCCCATGCCGGTCTTGTGAAGCTTTATCTTGAGGGTGCTTACCCTGAGTATGATCCCGAGGTGAAAGAGTATTCTGCTGAGGAGCTTGTGGCTCTGAAGAAGAGGAAAAAGTAGAGTTGGCCTCGGTTTTTGAATGTGGTTGGCATGCCCGCCTGGCGGGTGTGCCGACCCTTTTGTCGTGCCCTGTAGGTTAATGTGGCGGGCGTGATATTTGGAACGCAATTCCTAATATTGGCGTAATATCGGGCACGCTATTCCCTATTTGGGCGTAATATTCGGCATTCTATTCCCGATTTTACGCCCATAGGGTTTGCTCTGAACATAAAAATGCTTAGCTTAGCATAGTTTAATCAATTGAATAATTAGGCAATATGAAGGCAAGATACGTTGCTCAGCATCTCGAAGAGGTTGACAAAAGCCAGTGGGGACGTATAATAGTCTTTACTGGTGCAAGGCAGACGGGCAAAACTACGCTTGTCAGAAATCATTATAAGGACTTTCCGTACGTCTCGGTCGAGGACCCAGTGATGCGTACGCAGTATGCGCGCCTGACTTCAGCGCAGTGGCACTCCATGTTCCCAAAGGCGATCCTCGATGAGGTGCAAAAAGAGCCAACGCTCATAGAGAGTGTCAAGTCCGTCTATGACCAATGGCCTGAGGCTCGGTATGTCCTATTGGGCTCCAGTCAGTTGCTCCTTCTTGATAAAGTACACGAAAGCCTCTCTGGCCGATGCCTTATCAAGGAGCTTTTTCCGCTCTCTGTGCCGGAACTTGCCACTAACGATTGGACGGATCATGTGCCAGATTCTCCCTTTCAACGGATGCTTTTGACGGGCGAAGTGCCAACATTCTTGCCAACTTTCCTCCTTCATCCACGCCATGATGTCATTTCTGAGGCATGGCAGCACTACGTTAGGTACGGAGGCTATCCTGCCCTGACGGAGATGGCAGTCTCCGATGCGGACCGGCGTGATTGGTTGGCAACATACGTAAGGACATATCT
>CAVILU010000033.1:0-16458 GCA_963643535.1 bacterium
CAGGAGTACAACTCCCGCGCCGACCTTTTATCCCCCCCCCACACGTCCCTCCCCACCGTAATTGTAAATTGTTATTTGTCAATTGTCAATTGTCAATTGCTCTCGTCTTCTCTCCCAATGACTTTTTAAGGTAGTTCGCATACCAATTTGTGGTTTCTGCGGCCACCTTTTTTTATTCTGTAACGCAATTATTCCCCCGCCTATGAGAAACAAACAGAATGAATATTTCGTAAGACACTTTAATACAATCTTAACCAAAGACCGTGCGAGGCGTCGTCCGTGAAATTAATCTCGACGCCACGCCATTTTGCTTTGACTCCCCCATCTGTCATTTGCAACCACAAAACCAACCTCTTCTGTTACAAAATCATACGGCCATGGACATCAAGCATATTCTCTCAGCATTGTTCATAATCTTTGCTCTTTCCTGCGAAGCCCAGGCCCAGGAACGCCTCACCAAAGAACAGATTCTCAGCCTCTCCACAGAGCAACTCTCCGAGATGCCTCTCGAACAGCTCATGCAAGCCGTAGAGACCATCGGTGTGAGCAGCGTGGACGAACTCTTCGCGCTGATTATGAATAAGAATGTCTCCTCCGCATCTAAGAAAGAGGAGGACTCCTTCACGTCGCCACTCACCACGTCCGTCATAACCCAGGAGGAGATGCGAACCTTCGGCTGCTTGACTGTTGAGGACGCTTTCCGGATGATTCCTGGCGCCATTGTCACTCAGAAGACAAACGGCGTATACGACATCCAAATCCGTGGCCTGAACAATATCCCGGACGGCAACTCCCTCATTTATACCGAAAATTCCAACGTCCTGCTGATGGTAGACGGACGCGTAATCCACAACTACGCCATCGGTACCATGATAATGGAGAATATGCCCATCTCCATTGCCGATGTCGACCGAATCGAGGTCGTCCGTGGCGCATGCTCGGCACTTTATGGCGTGAATGCCGTCAATGGCGTTATCAATATCATTACGCGCCGTCC
This sequence comes from bacterium, assembly GCA_963643535.1. GTDB lineage: Bacteria > Bacteroidota > Bacteroidia > Bacteroidales > Marinilabiliaceae > W3P20-009. The sequence goes on from CAVILU010000033.1 coordinate 998, forward strand.
GTCAGACTCCAAGTCCACCGTTCGTGGTTCGGTTCAATTTGGTAATCAGGGTACTTATGTCGCCGATGCCGCCTTCAGCAAGGCCGTCAATTCCTCTGTGGCTATCGGTGCGTCTGTCAATTTCCAACATCGCGAGAGGTCAACCAATGGACTATATTCAGTGCCCAACGACAACTATTATGTCGTTTCTGACGAGAGCCTCCTCTCTGGTGAATATAATTTGGTCAATGGCTCTCTCCCGTCTTCTGTTGCAGGAGCTACCAAGGTGAATGGCAGTCAATTACTATCGCTCTCCGATTTTGATAATCTCTATGAGCTGACTTTGTCTAATAGCCTAAATGGCTCGTATGAGTTCACTCGTGCTGTGCCTGTCGAGTATGGCAAGATGAGCAAACTCTTTCGACATCCCGAGGTCTCCCGCCAAAATGTGGGCTTCAATGGCTATGTGGACATCAAACCATCGCCTGATGTCACGATTCTTCTCTCGGGCGGATATAGTCAGTCTTCTGCCATGTCCACCACCATCTTGTCTGCCCCTTATTCTTTCAATGTCCGCGAGTTCAAAAAGGCTTATGTCAATGCCGATGCGCGTGTCCACGACCTTCATGTGCAGGCAAACTATTATGCGGGTCCCGAGGACTATGCCGTTGGTCGTCCCGGCCTCAAGGTCAAGTCGCGTCAGGTCTTTGCCAATGCCGACTACGACCTCTACTTCGGCAATCTCAACATCCGCCCCGGCGTCTATTTCCAATATATGCACTCCGAGGACTATAAACCAACTTACGACTACGGCAATGGCGAAGTCCCAATGTCCGGTTTCCTCAATGACGAGGCCGAGCTGCACTCTTTCGCGCCGAGCCTCCGACTCGACTATTCGGTAGATGGTTGGCGCTTCATCCTTGCCGGCCGTGGAGACAAGACCAATGTGCCGGACAAGTGGAACCTGTCGTACCAAGCTGTGGTGTCTTATCAGTTCAACGAAAAGAATTTTATCCGTCTCAACTATGGCCGTGGCGTCCGCTCCGCCAATATGCTCAACGCCATGAGCTCCTACTCGTGGGCTCGCACGGGCATGGCAAGTCCCAGTGTCATTGAGTTTAAGGGCAATGAAGATGCCGACCTCGTCTCGATAGATAATTTCGAGATCGGCTACCGTTGGCGCCCCTCCTCCCGTCTCCTTCTCGATGCTGAGGTTTTCTACTCTATGAGCGACAACTATGGTGCCATGATGAGCACAAATGCTATGGCGAAAACGTCATATGACAATATGTATAGCACCATGGCGGCAATTGCTGCCTCGGCTTCAAGTGGTGATGCCGATGTCGAGTCCGCGCTAAAATATCTCGTGGCCAACATATCCACCAGCTCCAACAGCAGCTATGCAAACCTCCCGTACAATGTCCGTCAGTTCGGTGTAAGTCTCAATCTCGATTGGATTATATCGCCCAAGGTCGTGGCCAAGCTAAACGCCAATTATCAGCAGACGACAATTGACAATTATTACCTCTACAGCCAGTCCGCTGCACTCGGCGAGCAGTTCTATGGCGGCAATGGCATAGTGACCAATCTCGGCTCTGCCCTCCGTGACATAATCTACGTATCGCAAGGCCGTTCTGCCGATGGCTCAGAGGTCGCTACGTCCGATCTGCCAAACGAGAATGTAGCAGTCTCGCTCGCCTCTTTTAGTCACATCGAGGAGTATATCGATAATTTCAACTCGTTGTCGTCCGACAGACAGGAGGCTCTCCTCGCCGCCCTTAGAGACTCATATCTCAACTCGTCTAATATGGTCTACGACAAGGCCGGCGTATACGGAACCCCAAATACGGTATACCGCAACGCCCTGACGCTCTACTATGCGCTGAAATATGGTCTCGACTATGACTCCAACTCCAAGACGTATGTCTTTGGCCACTCTACATCTTCCGCCCCTCAAAAAGTCAATGGGCATAAGCACAAGTCGACGCCTTCGTTCTATGGCACCCTCGGCCTTGTCATCAAACCGATTGATAAACTGGACATATCGGCATCGGCCAACTTCCTCGGAAAACGGACCTATGTCACAAGTTCCGGAGCGGAGGACCTTGGCAATCGCGTGACGGTTAGTGCCAAAGTGGGATATAAACCCGCGAGTGGAATAGAGGTTTTTGTCAATGCCAACAATCTCCTCAACAATCGGAAGCAGGAGTTTGTCTACTCCGACAAGATTGGCGGAATCTATACCCTTGGCGCTACGTTCAACTTCTAAGCATTTCAAACAATAACTCTCAATCAACCAGCAGTTGCAAATCGTTGTTTGCCAATTGCCCAATAATCTCTTACGACATATGAAAATATCAAAATGGATGGGCTTCCTCTCTTTGGCGGCCGCTGTATCTTTCTCGTTCGCATCTTGCTCTGACGATGATGATGATGAAAACACTGACAACAACTCGTCTGTCAACCTCTACGCCGTCGGTGCCGACTACTCCAACCCAGGCACTCCCGTAGATCTCGGGCTCTCTGTCAAGTGGGCTCCCAACAATCTCGGTGCGAAGACGCCGGAGGCCGACGGTGGCTTCTATGCGTGGGGCGAGACCGCTATCAAGTTCGCTGATGAGTATAATTGGGCTGGCTATGCACTGGGCGATGGGTCCAACTTCTCCAAGTATACCAACGAGTCAGGTGTCACGACGCTTGCTCTCTCCGACGACGCCGCGAACGTCAACCTCGGTTCCGGATGGCGCATGCCTACCTATGAGGAGACTCTCGAACTGACCAATAACTGTGTCGCTGAATGGAAGACGCAAAACGGGGCCACCGGATACCTGTTCACCGCGCCCAATGGCAACAGCATTTTCATCCCCGCTGCCGGATATCTCACAGACAAGGGTGAGCTTGCGGGCCACTGGTCTCAGGGAGCCGATGCTTCCAAGGGCTGCTACTGGTCGTCTACTCTCCATCCGCAGGCCGACACCGATGCCAAGGATCTCTTCTTCTACAAGGGGTATCTCAATGGCTCGCAAGATCAGTATTACCGCTACGCCGCTCAGCCCATACGCCCCGTCTATGACGAGAGTCTCGTGAAGTAATCTGTCCACTGCCACCCCTTAGTTTCCGGGTGGGGTGCTAAAAGATAAATAAGTCCGCGTCGCAAGGCCATTCTCCCTTGCGGCGCGGATTGTCTATTTATATCTATTTATTAGAACTGTAATATGCGGAAGCCCAAGAGCGAAAGGTCAAAGCCTGCAAGTACAATATAGAGCCGTAATTCGCAGCTCCCGGTAATTGTCAATTGTCAATTGTGAATTGTCAATTGTGTGTGGTGTTTCAAATTCCGAAGCACTAAACTTTTTGATATTTTTCTCTACTGTGTCAGAATATGAAACAGCATAGGGGTTATCTTTGCAATGTCGGAACAAAATAGAGTCCGACGCTAAGCAAGAAACTCAAAAGCTAAAACATAAAAACAAGCTACACTATGGCTGATAACGCAGAAGACCTCAAGGCAAAAAAACTGGCGGCCCTCAAGCTGACCATGGAAAAGATAGATAAGGCCTACGGCAAAGGCACCATCATGCGTATGGGCGACCGCCAGGTCGAGAAGGTTCCCGTAATCCCCACAGGCTCCCTCGGACTCGACATGGCCCTCGGAGTTGGCGGATACCCCCGCGGCCGCATCATCGAGATCTTCGGCCCCGAGTCCTCTGGTAAGACCACCCTCGCCATCCATGCCATCGCCGAGGCGCAGAAGGCCGGCGGCATCGCTGCTTTCATCGACGCCGAGCACGCCTTCGACCCCACCTACGCCGAGAAGCTTGGTGTAGACATGAACGCCCTCTACATGAGCCAGCCGGACAACGGTGAGCAGGCCCTCGAAGTGGCTGAGCAGCTTATCCGCTCCTCCGCTATCGATATCATCGTCATCGACTCCGTGGCCGCGCTCACGCCCAAGGCCGAGATTGAGGGCGAGATGGGCGAGGCGAAAATGGGTCTCCACGCCCGCCTCATGAGCCAAGCCCTCCGCAAGCTCACCGGCGCTCTCGCTAAGACCAACACCACCTGCATCTTCATCAACCAGCTTCGTGAGAAGATCGGCATCATGTTCGGCAACCCCGAGACCACCACTGGCGGCAACGCCCTCAAGTTCTACGCATCCATCCGCATCGATGTCCGCAAGGTCAGCCCCATCAAGAATGGTGAGGAGGTCCTCGGCAACATCACCCGCGCCAAGGTCGTCAAGAACAAGGTTGCGCCCCCATTCCGCAAGACCGAGTTCGAGATCCGTTTCGGCGAGGGCATCTCTAAGGTCGGTGAGGTTCTCGACCTCGCTACGACTCTCGACATCGTCAAGAAGTCCGGTTCTTGGTTCTCTTATGCCAACACCAAGCTCGCCCAGGGCCGCGAAGCCGCTCTCCGAGTCCTCAAGGACAACGTCGAGCTCCAGGAGGAGATCGAGGCCAAGGTCCGCGCCGCCTTCAGCGCAGGCGAGGAGCCCGAAGGCTCTATCGGTGAGCCCGAGGAGGACCCCGAGGAGAACATCGAGCCCGAGGAGCTCGCTTAGTCTCTAAACGGAAATAATACATTCCATCCCATTGGGGAGGCGCAGGACATTCTCGCGCCTCCCCTTTTCGTTATGCTCATACCCGAAACTTGGCAAAACTTTATCATTTTCACCTCACCACCGCTCTGAGCAAATCTAACTTGAGCCAAGCTAAATCCCGTTTACCCCATAAAATCACTAACTTCGCGGCATTCCCCATTACCTGCAAATGCAAGTTTTCAAACTAAATAACGGCATCCGCGCCATCCATATCGAGGCCCCAGGCCCCGCCGCCCGCTGCGCCCTTGTCATCAACGCAGGCAGCCGCGACGAGCTACCCTCGGAACACGGTCTCGCCCACTTCGTAGAGCATACCATCTTCAAGGGCACCTCCAAACGCCGCGCTTGCCACATCCTCAGTCGCCTCGACGAGGTGGGCGGCGAGCTCAATGCCTACACCACTAAGGACGAGACGGCTATCCACGCCGCGTTCCTCAAGGACGACCTCGACCGCGCGGCTGAACTGATAGCGGACATGGCTTTCTGCTCCACATTCCCCGCCGCCGAGCTCGACAAGGAGCGTGAGGTCATCATAGACGAGATCACGAGCTACGAGGACACCCCTTCCGAACTTATCTTCGACGAGTTCGAGGATCTTGCCTTCGCGGGCGGCCCACTCGGGCATAATATCCTTGGCACTCCCGACAGCGTCTCCTCTTTCTCGGGCGACGATGCGCGGCGTTTCATTGCCCGCACGCATACCACGGATCGCATGGCCTTTGTCTATGTCGGTCCCCATCCCGTTAAGAGCGTCCGCCGTGTGGCCGAGAAATATTTTGGATCCATAGCTCCACGCACGGGTCGTGCCGAACGCGCCAAAGTCTGCGGCTTCGCCAAATTCGATAAAGAGATAGACCGCAAGACAAGCCAAGCCCACGTGGTACTCGGTTGCGCGGCTCCCAGTTGCTTCGATGCCGACAGGCTGGAGATGAACGTCCTCGCCAATATCCTCGGCGGCCCGAGTATGAATTCACGCCTCTCCGTGGCCCTCCGCGAGCGCAATGGCATTGCCTATAATGTCGAGACCAACTACACTTCTTTCGACGACTGTGGACTCTTCACCATATATTTTGGCACCGACCGTCAGAACATCGACCGATCAATGCGCCTGGTGCGTAAGGAGATCGACCGCCTCTGCCAGTCCCCACTCACGCACGTCCAGTTTGCCAAAGTTATTCGCCAATACGTCAACCAGATCCTGATGTCGGCCGACGACAGCGAAAGCCTCATGCTGGCTGCTGGCCGCTCCGCGGTACTCTACGATGAGGTACTCTCCGTCTACGAGATTGCCGGCATGGTCCGCGACCGCGTCTCGCCCGACTCCCTGCTCCGCGTGGCGCAAAAAATACTTGGCCAGGCCGATATATCTCGCCTTATCTACGTTTAGCATATGACTCCCGACATAGAGCGATATATAACAGCGCATTCCGACCCCGAGCCGGATCTGCTCCACGAGCTCGACCGACAGACCCACTTGCGCACAATCCAGCCGCGTATGTGCTCGGGCCACCTCCAGGGTGCGCTTCTCCGCACTTTCGTACAGATGCTGCGCCCGCGCCTCATCCTCGAGATTGGTACCTTCACTGGCTACTCCGCCCTCTGCATGGCCGGCGGCCTTGAAGACCCCGATGCCCGCCTCCACACCTGCGAGATAAACGATGAGCTGGAGCCCCTTATCCGCCAGTATTTCAATCGGTCGGCACACCCCGAGCAGCTCGTGCTCCACATTGGCACCCTCCCTCAGGCTCTCGCCGAGATTGAGGCTCAGGCCCCTGGGCAACTCTTCGACCTCGTCTTTATCGATGCCGACAAGCGTGAGTATATAGATTATTACGAGGCTGTGCTACCACGTGTCCGCAAGGGCGGTTTCCTCTTGGCGGACAATGTCCTTTGGGATGGTCATGTGGTGGACACCGTCATCAAGTCGTCTGACCGCCACACACGTGCCGTCCTCGCTTTCAACGATCACGTCATGGCCGACACCCGTGTCGAGAAGTTCATCCTCCCCATCCGCGACGGCATGACCGTCATCCGCAAAAAATAGCCTGCAACACCCAATTCAACACAAATAAATACAATGCAAATAGCCAATCTCGACCTGGGCGCGCAGCCCGTCCTCCTCGCCCCGATGGAGGATGTCACCGACCTCCCATTCCGCCGCCTCTGCAAAGGCTACGGCGCGGACCTCATGTACACCGAGTTCGTCTCGGCCGACGCCATAATCCGCGATGTCAAGAGCTCGATGAAGAAACTCGACATTGACCCAGCCGAGCGTCCCGTGGGTGTCCAGATATATGGTCGCGAGATTGAGCCTATGGTCGAGGCCGCAAAGATTGTCGAGCAGAGCAACCCTGATATCATCGACATCAATTTCGGTTGCCCTGTCAAGAAAGTGGCTGGCAAGGGTGCCGGCGCAGGCATGCTCCGCGATATACCTAAACTCGTAGAGATGACTCGCCAGATTGTCCAAGCTGTGGACCATACGCCCGTCACCGTCAAGACTCGCCTCGGCTGGGACGAGAACTCTAAGTTTATCGTCGATACCGCTGAGCGTCTGCAAGATGTGGGCATCTCAGCCCTCACGATCCATGGCCGCACCCGCGCTCAGATGTATACTGGCGAGGCCGACTGGACTCTCATCGGCGAGGTCAAGAACAACCCCCGTATGCATATCCCCATCATTGGCAATGGCGATATTGACTCTCCCCAGAAGGCGCGCGAGATGTTCGACCGCTATGGCGTCGACGCCATTATGATAGGCCGCGCTGCCATTGGCAAACCCTGGATTTTTGAGGAGGTCAAGCACTACCTCCAAACAGGCGACCTCCTCCCCGAGGCCACGACTCGCCAAGTGGCCGACCGCCTCCTTGCCCAACTCGCCGACACCGTGGCGTGGATTGGCGACGAGAAGAAGGCCATCCTCCACGTGCGCCGCCATATGGCCCTCTCTTTCAAGGGCATCCCCGGAGTTAAGGAGAAGCGCATCCGCCTCCTCCGCGCCGAGTCGACCGACGAGATCCGCCAGTGCCTCGATGATATTGTGGCGCTCGCGGAATAGGGAGGGGGGGCTGTCTGGATGCTTGACAGTTAAGAGCCTCGATGACGGGGCTCGTTGGCTCGGTTTCCCTAACGAGGGGTCAAGTGGCCTCGTGAAAATGGAGGTCGTCAAGGCTTAAATATCAAACCGCTGTTTCCTTCCTTCCGTTACCGCTATTTTCATTTTGGCACGACATTTGCCTTACTTAGTTCAAAACCTCAGTGATAAGGGCTTTGGACATCGATGTTTTTAACGTATGAGCCGCTTTCTCTGGAGTTTTCTGCCAATAAAGTTGAACGATATCACGTAAATTAAACATTGTTATAGAACTTTTCTCCCGATATGACGTTATAAAGCACTGAAACTTCAGACCGAGTCGTGCGCTGTCCTAGGGATTGCCCGATTCAAAACTATTAAAAACAGGATTATAACACCCCCGGCAGCAGGGCTCGCAACCAAAACCTCTTGAGCCCGACATAGCCGACCGACAATAAATACACCAACAACATTACCTCGCTAATTAATAAATAGATGAGAAAACTGATACTCATAGTGTTCGCACTTATGGTATGTGCAGTGGCACCTGCGCAGATGGCCAAGTTCCAGGCTCTCTACCTTTTCCAGTTCGCCAAGAACACCTCTTGGCCTCAGGAGGATGCCGGTAAGCCATTTGTCATTACCGTGATTGGCGACAACGCTCTCTCTTCCGAGCTCCGTACCGTCGTCAATAACAAGAAGGTGGGCGACCGCCCCGTTAAGGTTGTAGACTCCGCAACCGCCAGCGGCCTCCCCAAGTCCGATATCATCTACCTCGGTGAGAGCAAGTCCTCCCAGATCGGCTCCCTCATCGCGGCACAGGCCAACAATAAGGTCCTCATCGTCTCCGGCACCAAAGGCCAGTGCGCTCAGGGCGCAGGCATCTCATTCGTGCCCGACGGCGGCAAGCTCCAGTTCGAGATCCACGAGGGCAACATAGCCAAGAACGGCCTCAAGGTTACGCCTAAGCTCGTGACCCTCGGCCGACAGGTATTCTAAGAGAACTCTCACAAGCCCGGGCTTGCGGAAGCCCTAAGGCGACTTCGCAACCCGGGCTACTCTTTTGCTCCGCCCACTTCCTTTCCGCTTTCTGGGGCGGGCCGCTACCGAAACTTTTTATTTGAGTCTTTTGACTCGCACTCTTCCGCCTGCGCCGGATGGCGTCGGGTAGGGGACACTTTGTGCCTTCTCAAAACCTATCTCCTGCTCTCCGTGAGGTGAGTATGAAGTCTAGTAGGTGACTTGAGACCAATGAGTTAAACCAAGAAAACATTCCCCAACTAATATCCTGATGATAAAGAAAACCGTATTGGCATTGCTCCTGTCGCTTTCCTTGTCGACAGTCAACGCCGGGGCGCAGGACCGTCTCACACGTGAGCAGATCCTTGCGATGACAACAGACGAGTTGTCTGAGCTGCCCCTTGAGGACCTTATGGCGGCCGTCGAGACCCTTGGCGTCTCCTCAGTCGATGAGCTCTTTGCGCTTATTATGAACAAGAATGTCTCCTCTGCTTCTAAGGAGGAGGAGAGCACGTTCACTTCGCCTCTCTCCAGCACAGTAATCACCCGCGAGGAGATGCGTTCATATGGCGTCACCACCATCGAGGAGGCCCTCCGCCTTGTCCCTGGTATGATTGTCACCGAGAAGACCAACGGCGTCTACGACATCCAGATGCGTGGCCTCAACAACATCCCGAACAACAATATGCTTCTCTACACAGAGAACTCCAACACACTCGTGATGGTCGACGGTCGCCCCGTTCATGACTACACAATGGGTGCCGTCATGCTCGAGATGTTGCCTATCGATATCGAGGATGTCAACCGTATCGAGGTTGTCCGCGGCGCAGCCTCCGCTCTCTACGGTGCCAATGCAGTTCAGGGTGTGATCAATATCATCACCGAGAAGCCCGACGCCTCTGCGACAACCGTCTCTGGCTCTCTCCAGATGGGCAACCTCCACACCAACATTGCCAACATCGCCCTCCGCAAGGCTATCAACGACAAGTGGTCTGTAGGTGCTACTGCCAGCGTCCAGTACCGCAATCGTCCTACCTCCGACATATACGTCATTCCCCAGGCCGACATCTTCCTTCTCAATGGTCAGATAGCTTCGGGTACTTCCCTTACCAATGCGCAGGTCCAGGAGCTCCGTGAGAACGGTACTCTCACCTCTTTCGCAGGTGGCTATATCTCTGCCAATCAGCTCGGTGACCTCCGCGAGCTCCGTATGCAGTCTTCCGAGACTGGTGGTGCATCGGCCCCCGATGGCGGTGATGGCCAAGGTGGCGGCGCCAAGCCCGACGAGGGTGGTCAAGCAGGTGAAGGCGGCGCCGGCACCATCGGCGGCGATGCCAATGCTACCTACAAGATCTACCGCTGCGTAGAGCCCCAGACTCCCAATAGCCGTACTTTCGCCAACCCCGACCTCGCTCGCCGCAACATCAATTTCAACGGCTACGTAACCTTCAAGCCTGCCGAGGGTGTCCGTTTCGACCTCTCCGGCGGCTACCAGCAGAGCTACGTCAACACCACAACCATTACCGACGATTTCTACTCCTTCAATGGTCGTGAGAGCAAGAGCGGCTACATCGCCATCGCTGCCAACATCAAGAACCTCTCAGTCCTCCTCAACTACACCGGTGGCCCTCGCGACTACTCTGTCGGCACTCCTGGTATGAAGGTCTTCGCCAACCAGTTCAGCGGCTCTGCCGAGTACACCTTCGAGGTCGGCAAGGTCAACATCCGTCCGGGTATCGCTTACAAGCAGGCTTACTATAAGGACTATGTCCCCGACTACATCAATGCCGAGCAGGGCTACGACTGGAAGTATTACGACCACGACGATTATGACGGCACCGACAAGGAGAGCCATCTCTCCGGCCTCTTCAACTACCATGCTGTCATTGGCGCTCTCGCTCCCAGCGTACGCGTAGATGCTAAGCTCGGAGACCTCCGCCTCATCGGTGCTTTCCGTGCCGACAAGACCAACATCCCCGACAAGTGGAACCCCTCTTGGCAATTCTCAGCCAGCTACAAGTTCAACGAGCGCAACTTCCTCCGCTTCGTCTATGGCCGTGCTAACCGTTCCGCTACCCTGCTGAACACCAATGCCAACTACACCTGGACCCGTACCGAGCTCATGGACCCCAACGAGCTCACCTTCCTCAACAACAAGGACGCCAACCTCATGAGCATCGACAACTTCGAGCTCGGTTACCGTTGGCAGCCTTCCAACCGCATCCTTCTCGATGCTGAGGTCTTCATGAGCAAGAGCCGCGACTTCGGTGCCCTCATGGCGCAGTCCGCATACCTCTCTATCCCCATTGCTACAGTTCAAGGCCTTATGGGCGGCGGTGCGTTAGGTGTCGATCCTTCGGCTATCACCTCGCAGCTCACCTCTCACGCTACAGTCCAGTACAACACTCTCCCCTACGAGGCTCGCCAGTTCGGCATCTCCCTCAACCTCGACTACATCATCTCTTCCAAGCTCGTAGCTAAGCTCAACCTCAACTACCAGAAGACGCTCATTGATAACTACTATCCTTATAGCCAGTATAATAGCATCAAGAACATCATTCAGGTCGCAAGCTCTACCCTTACCTCTTCTATGACCTCCACTATGACGCAGATTGCTGCATACAAGCAGCAGCTCCAAAATGGTGAGATCACAGCGGATCAGTACAAGAATCACCTCAGCATGCTCATTGCTGGTGGCGGCTCCGAGGGCACTTCCTTCGGTACTATGAACCAGAAGACTGGCTGCATGGATATGGCAACCCAGACCGCGATGGAGAGCGTATTCCCGTCCGTCGACGGCTTCGAGAGCAAGGCTACGCCTAACTTCTACGGTATGATTGGCCTTATCTATAAGCCTATCCAGCAGATTAATATCTCGGCCTTCGGCAACTACATTGGCAAACGCTCCTTCGTAACCAAGTACAACTCCAACTACGTCGACCTCCCACCCGAGATTGTCAAGGCTCTCACCTCCTACGATGAGAACGGCGAGGATCTCTGCCAGCGCTTCACGCTCAACCTCAAGGTCGGTTACAAGCCCACCGACAAAGTCGAGGTCTTCGTCAACGCTCACAACCTCTTCAACAACGAGAAGCGTGAGTTCGTCTACTCCGACGTTATGGGCGGCCTCTACACCATTGGTGTCAACTTCGGCTTCTAATATCTCTCCGCATTGTGCCTCTCCCCGAGGTTGCGGACTCAGATAAGACTCAAAATACCGACGGGTCGGCAAGGATGTTTTCTCCTTGTCGACCCGTCGTTTTTCTGTGTGGTCCGCTCCGCATACAACGCATAAAAAATCCTCCCCCGTGGCAAAATCTTATTGCCGCGGGGGAGGATAAATATTTTCAGGCGATAAATCTCGACTTACTTAGGGTTGTAACCCCACTTGATGTAGAGAGCACCCCATGTGAAACCTGCGCCGAAAGCGGCGAGGATGAGGTTGTCGCCCTTCTTGAGCTGCTTCTCCCACTCGTAGAGGCAGAGGGGGATGGTGGCCGAAGTGGTGTTGCCGTAGTTCTGGATATTGATCATCACCTTCTCGGTCGGGATGCCCATGCGCTCCTGGGTGGCCGAGATGATGCGGAGGTTGGCCTGGTGGGGCACGAGCCATGCGATGTCGTCGGCGGTGAGGCCGTTGCGGTTCATGATGTCTACAGTAGCGTCGGCCATGTAGGTTACGGCGTACTTAAAGACGTGCTTGCCCTCCTGATATACGAAGTGCTTGTGAGCGTCGACGGTCTCGTGGCTGGCGGGCATTGCGGAGCCGCCGGCGGGGATGCAGAGCCACTCGCGGCCTATGCCGTCGGTGTGGAGGTTGCTGTCCATGAGGCCGATATTCTCCTCGGTGGGCTCAACGAGGACTGCCGTGGCGGCGTCGCCGAAGAGCACGCAGGTGGTGCGGTCGGTGTAGTCTACGATGCTGCTCATCTTCTCGGTCGAGACGAGGATGACCTTCTTCTTCGAGCCGCTGCGGATGTATTGGCTTACGAGGTCGAGGCCGTAGAGGAAGCCTGAGCATGCGCCGTTGATGTCGAATGCGAGAGCGTTGTGGATGCCCACCTTGTCGCAGATGATTGCTGCGGTGGCGGGGAGTACTACGTCGCCCGTCACGGTGGTGCAAACCACGAGGTCGACGGTCTGAAGGTCGAGGCCGGTCTTGCGTACGAGATCCTCGATGGCCTTGACGCCCATGTCGGATGCTGCCTTACCCTCGTTCTCTTTCAGGATTCTGCGCTCCTTGATGCCTACGCGTGTCATGATCCACTCGTCGTTGGTGTCCACCATACGGCTGAGCTCGTCGTTCGTGAGGCGATATTCGGGAGTGAATGCGCCCACGCCCGTGATTACTGCGTTTATCTTTGACATGTATGTCTTAATGGTGTTGTTTTCGTTTCCTTTTGTGGTGCCCCGAGGCTCTTTTTTAACCAATTGGCACACAAGTCGCAAAATTACAAATTTATTTCTAATGCCAACGGTCTGTAGTCTTAAAAGACATTCGCTCCCACATACAAAGCCGTTATATGACAGGATTTTCGGCGGAAATGGACACTTGCTCTTATGTCATTGCAATTGAAATGTCGGTAAAACGGCTACTCCTCCAAATCCTCCTTCTCTTTCCGTATGTCGTCCAATATCTTCCCTTTGTACGAGAAATATTTGGCGCCCTGATAGGCACCCGACGAGTTCCGTTTGTCTTCGGGCATATAAGTACCGACGAACGGGGACAGTTTGAATATTCGACCATTGTACTCTACTGAGTCGTCCGAAGCCACTTTGACCTCGATGCCAGTCGGGTCGAAAACTACAGTCTCGCCTATCTCGATGTCGGCCATGCTGAACTTAAACCTTGCGCGTCTGGCGTGAGGCGTGTCGTCCGATTCTTCAGCTCCGTTTGATAGAGATGGCTCATCTGCGGGTATGGGCATGTTGTCGCGGTATCTAGTTACCTCCACGTCGTCCATTATGGTCGCCAAGTCGCAGAAAATGTCATACGCCACTTGCGGGGCTATGTTGAAAAACTCTCGGTTCTGGCGGATGCGCAAATCCGTAAGTCGGTCTATGAACTTATGGACCATCCGCTCAACCTCGTTATATTTAGTTGTCTTGAGCGTCGCAAATATCTCAAAAGGCAGAGGTACGGCTGTATTGTCCAACTCTGTTGACCTTACGTCTACAGGGCGTTTTGTCTTTCCAATTTTCACCCAATCTTCGCGGAAACTCGGGTTCGTGAGGATATATACATATCCGGCTTCGGCGTCGTTCATTGCTTTTTTATAAAATTACTGATTAGTCTCGGTCGCCATTGAAGATGTCTCTGGTTTGCACAATATTTTTAACCGACGATTTCCCCTATTCGTCCAATCTCCCATCCCTTAAACACAACTACGATCTTGTGGAGCGTCGTGCCGTTCCGCAGAGCCTCCACCCGTGGCGCGACGGCATACCCGTTAACCTGCTTTACTGCTGCATCCCAGACGGAGTTGGCAACGGGAGCTTTCCCGACATTTGTCAATTGCCAATTGCCAAGAAGTCCCCCACCGTCCCCGTCTCCGACGAGAACGAGCACCCGATTTTGAACAGTTTGCGCGGGTCGGTGGCGTACTCCGTGGCGTAGCCTTTGGCATTTATCTGGTCAATGGCCTCTTGCGCCGTGCCGTCGAGCTTGAACTCGAAGATGTAGATGTATTTCTCGGTCTCTATCACGCAGTCCACGCGCCCCTGGCTCTGGCATTTCTCGGTGTAGACCACGTATGTGCTTGCGAGGCGGAGTATGTAGTAGAAGGCCATATGGAAGTATCGCTCCATTTCGTGCTCTTGGCCAGATCTGCGAGTAGTGTATGGCACGCTGGCGAGGAATGCCGTCAGAGCTTGCCGGAAAGGCTCTATCTCGCCCCTCTTGAGGCATCTGGTAGAAGATATTAAGTAGCTCTCGATGGTTTGACCTCCCTTGAGGTAATTATTTGCCAGGATGGTCAAGAATCCTCGCCTCACCTCATCGTTTGGAAAGTCGAGTAGGTAAGACTCGCTATCTCTGTCATATTCTTTGATAGTCAGGTAGCCGCTCTGGTAAATCATCGGCAGGGGCATCTCCCTGTCGGCACGGTAGTCTATAAACTGCGCACGGTTGTAGTACTTGCTCGTGAGGTCGTCTATGTTCTCATTGAAATGGTTTAGGAGGCGGACAAGGTAGGTCGGCGAGCCTGTGGAAAACCAGTAATCTTCAATCTGGCATTGGTCAAAGGTGTTCAGCAAGCTGAAAGGGTTGTATACCCCCACCATGCGTCGGCTGAAGTGATAGCCGTCAAATCTCTTGCGGAGTATCTTGCGCATCTGGCAGACCGACACGCCTTCCTCCTCCGCCATCTGCTCGACAGATGCGGCAAAGTATTTGTCTATCTCCTCTTCCTTAATGCCGCACAGCGTGTCATACCTAGTGTCCATACTAATATCCTTTGGCTGGTTGAACCCGCTGAATATGCTAATCTGCGAGAACTTGGTCACGCCTGTGAGGAAGACGAACTGGAGGTCGCTATCGGCCATCTTGAATGTCGAATAGAAGGATTTTAGGATGTTCCTGTTTCGCTCCTCAATGGTTATCGTCTTGCCTCCACATTCAACGGTATAGTCCGTGTCCATGACATCGAGCAGGGGCTTGTCGTATTCGTCCACGAGGACTACGCAACGCATCCCCGTCTGACGGTGCGCCTCCGCGAGCACATTGGCGAAACGGTCACTGATATCCATATCGGGGTCTGTCGTGATTGCATATTTCGCCTCCTGTTC
>CAVILU010000034.1:0-14393 GCA_963643535.1 bacterium
TGTAAATTGTTATTTGTTAATTGTTAATTGCCATAAAGTCTCCTATCGTCCCCGTCTCAGAAGAGAAAGAGCAGCCGATCTTGAAGAGCTTGCGGGGATCGGTGGCGTACTCGCGGGCGTAGCCTTGGGACTCGATCTGCTCTAGTGCCTTTTCGGCAGAACCATCTAGCTTAAACTCGAAGATATAGATGTATTTCGGAGTCTCTATCACGCAATCTATGCGGCCTTGGCTTTGGCATTTCTCGGTGTAGACCTCATAGGTGCTGGCGATGCGGAGTATGAGGTAGAATGTCAGGTGGAAATAGCGCTCCATCTCGCGCTCCGTGCTTGAGCGGCGGGAGGTGTATGGGATGCTGGCGAGGAAGGCCGTCAAGTTGACTCGGAACTTCTCGAGGTCGCCCATCCGAAGACATCTCATGGCATTTTGTATCCACGTGCGGGGCTCCTCCCTAGTCTTGAAGTAGTTGCACGCTATCGCACTGAGGAAGCCGCGACGCACCTCGTCATTAGGGAAGCCGAGCAGGAATGTCTTGTAATCCCTGTCATAATCCTTTATGGTAAGGTAGCCGCTTTGAAAAATCATTGGCAGCGGCATCTCCTTGTCGGCGCGGTAGTCGATGAACTGTGAGCGGTCGTAATATTGGCTTGTCAGCTCGTCGATGTCCACATTGAAGTTTTCGAGGAGGCGTATGAGATATGTAGGCGTGCCCGTGGCGAACCAATAGTCGGATATCTCGGACCTCTTGAGGGCGTTGAGAAGGCTGAAGGGGTTGTAGACACCAACCATACGACGGCTGAAATGGTAGCCGTCATAAACTTTGCGGAGCTCCTTACGGGTCTCCTCCACCGACATTTCCTCCCTGACAGCCATACGCTCGACAGGCTCCGCAAAATATCGGTCAATCTCATCTTCCGTTATGCCGCAGAGGGTGTCGTACTGCTCGCTCATGCTGATATCCTCGGGTTGGTTGAAACCGCTGAACACGCTGATTTGCGAGAACTTGGTCACGCCAGTCAGGAGGACGAACTGGAGGTCGTCATCGGCACTCTTGAATGTGGAGTAAAAAGACTTGAGAACCTCCCGATTATACTCCTCTAGAGCCTTCTTTGCTCCATCGATCTCGGTATACAGACCAGAGTCGAGAACATCGAGCAATGGCTTGTCATATTCATCTACTAGGACAACGCATCGCAAACCGGTTGTGGAGTGAGCTCTGGATAATATATCCCTAAAGCGAAGACCTAAATCATCATAACGTCTCGCCACTTTATATTTGTCTTCCCATTCAGTCAGCAGTCCGTCGACAGATTGTGTGAGTACTGTCGCATTGCTGAAAACACCTGTACTGAAATCTATGCGGAAAACCGGGTACTCTTTCCACTCCGTCTCAAGTTTCTCGATGGCGAGTCCTTTAAAAAGTTCCTTACGCCCGAGGTAGTAGTTCTCGAGTGTCGAGACGAGAAGACTCTTTCCGAAGCGGCGCGGGCGGCTTAGGAAATAAACTTTGCCCTCGTGAGTGAGGGTGTAAAGCAAAGCAGTCTTATCAACGTAGACGTAACCGTCCGTTATGATCTGCTCGAAAGATTGGATGCCTATGGGAAACTTCATATTCAGTTAACAGTTTACAGTTAACAGTTAGCAGTTTATGTTAGTTCACAGTTGCGTGAAGCTGTGTCGGAATTCCAGTAATTGTTATTTGTTAATTGCCAATTACTTTTTCTTGATGTAGTTATCCAACGAAAGGCAGACTTCTGTTGCGAACTCCACGCCTTTCTGCATTGCTTTTGCCAACGCAGGGACAAAGGATTGCGGGGACACAGAGTCGACGGCCGCAATGTTTTCATCTAGAAGTCCGCAAGTTGTACCAGCGTTGAAACTATCGCCCGCACCTATGGTTGAGACTGGGATAATCCGCTGGGCAGGAACGTGGAACTCGCTATCAGGAGTCAAGAGTGTGGCACCGGACGAGCCCTCTGTGCAGATAAAATATGGGCAAAGGGGTTGTATATACTCACGGTAAGCCATGCGCCAGTCTTTCGTGCCTAACATTATGGCAATGTCCTCATCAGATCCCTTTACGATGTGCGCAAGACGCATATTCTCCGCTATTGAGGGCCACAATGATTTAGCCTCGGCACTGTGAGATGCACGGAAATTCACATCGTAGTAGAGGAGGGCACCACCTTTGCGAGCTGCTTCAAGAACGGGTTTCACCTCGGTTCGGAGACCTGGATTTATGGCGAAATAAGAGCCAAAGAGGAGAATGTCGCCAGACTCGAATTTGGGTATTGCACAGCGTATGCGCTGACTCTTGTAGTCCTTGTAGAATTCGTAGTTTGCTTTTTTCTGCTCGTCGAGAAACGCAAGGGCAAGATGACTTTGGCAACCGTCATTTATGGTCACGAGGCTATCGTCCACTCCATTATGTCGGAGGAAAGTACGGATAATCTCGCCCACCTTGTCGTCGCCCGTCTCTGTTATCATCGAGGCAGGCTTACCATAGCGAGCCACGGAAATCATGGCGTTGTAGACGGAGCCACCGGGCTTTGCGCTAAGTGGCTTATTATGGTCGTCGAAAATTATGTCGAGGACAGTCTCGCCTATGCCTATTATTTGTGACATACGTCAATTATGCTTCAAACAAAAGATAATATAATCAGTCGCCGCCAAGATGATAGCGAGCTCAAACTCTGCCAATATAGTGAAAACAAAAGACGAAAGCAAACAACATTATCCCCCAATAATCTCCTGGAGCTCAAGCCAACGCATCTCCATCTCGTCTATCTGGTCTTTTATTTTACCGTACTCATCGGAGAGGTCCATAATCTTCTGAGGGTCGGTCTCGCCACCTCCGAGGAGTGCCTCAATATCCGTTTTGCGGGCGTTTAGCTTGGGAAGTTCGTTGTCTATTTTCTCCAACTCCTTCTTTTGGGCGTAAGAGAGTTTTGCAGGGCGAGAGGCCTTGACGGGCTGAGCGACTGGTGCTGTCGGCTCGACTGAGGTTTGTTTAGCCGGCTTGGCGGCTTGCTCAGCCTCCCGCTGTTGGCGCTCCATCTCGCGGCTCCAGATGAGGTATTCGCTGTAGTTGCCCGGGAAATCTTTGACTCCACCTTTGCCATCGAGGACAAAGAGATGGTCGGCTACCTTATCGACAAAGAAACGGTCGTGGGAAACGATTATGACGGTACCGCCAAACGAGGTGAGATAATCCTCGAGGACGTTGAGTGAGAGAATATCGAGGTCGTTGGTAGGCTCGTCGAGGAGGAGGAAATTGGGTTGGCGCATAAGCACCGTAACGAGGTACAGACGTTTGCGCTCTCCACCCGACAAACTCTCGACACGGACATGGTGCATCTCGTTTGGGAAGAGGAATTGGCGGAGGAACTGCGCGGCGGGGACGGTATGGCCGCCCTCCTTCTCAATCTGGTCGGCGATATCCTCAATAACCTCGAGCACAGTTTTTTGCGGAGCCACGGAAATGCCGCCCTGGCGGTAGTAGCCGGGGACTACGGTGTCGCCAGTCTCTATATAACCCGAGTCGGGAGCGAGACTGCCCGTAAGCATATTGAGCATTGTAGACTTACCGCTACCGTTGGGTCCGACAATGGCAACGCGCTCGCCACGAGCGAACTTATAACTAAAATCGTCTATTATAGTGCGCCCTGTGAACTCCTTGTGGAGATCGTATGCGTCAACGACCTTGCGACCGAGGCGTGCGGAGCCGAACTCAAGAGCGAAGCTTCGCTCGTCGCGGACTTTCTTGGCACGCTCCTGGAGTTGCTCGAAAGCATCGATACGGTACTGCGCCTTAGTTCCGCGAGCCTGTGGCATGCGGTTTATCCATTCCTGCTCACGGCGAAGAAGGTTACGCGCCTTTGCCACCTCAGCTTGGCGTGTATCCATACGCTCTTGGCGTTTCTGGATGTAATAGGCGTAGTTGCCGTCGTAGGAATATATCTGGTGATTGTCGAGCTCAAGGATTTGCGTGCAGACGCGATCTAGGAAATAGCGGTCGTGAGTCACCATAAGCAAGGTTGCCGTAGAGCGACTGAGATACTCTTCGAGCCACTCGATAATCTCGACGTCGAGGTGGTTGGTAGGCTCGTCGAGGATAAGAAAATCAGGCTCAGAGAGGAGGAGATTGGCAATAGCGATACGCTTGCGCTGACCACCTGATAGCTGACCTACTTTCTTGTCAAAATCCGTGATATAGAGACGACCGAGCATCTGCTTTGCACGACTCTCATAATCCCAAGCCTTGAGGGCATCCATACGCTCAATGAGGGCCGGTATGGCATCGTCGTCATGGCGGGCCACGGCGGCTTCGTAGTCACGCACGGTCTGCGCCGCTGGGTTATCGGATGCGAAGACTTGCTCGAGGACTGTATGGTTGGGGTCCATATCAGGTTCCTGCTGAAGCCACCCCACGCGTATTTGCTCGTTCCAGGTTATCTTGCCAGAGTCTGGCACCTCATGGTCGCCCGTTGCTCCCGTCCGCGCCCCGGATAGCATACTGAGTAGTGTACTCTTGCCAGCTCCGTTGCGAGCCACGAGGGCCACTTTTTGTCCCTCGCTTATGCCAAAAGAAATACCATCGAAAAGAGTAATATCACCCCAACGGAAGTGGAGGTCCTCAACGGAAAGATAGTTCATTGTGAAAAAGAGAAAAATATAGACAGAAAAAAGAGGGAGGGGAAAACGCAAGTACCCCACCCTCTATTATAAGATTAAAAATAAGAGACTTAGTCAGCAAAAACCTTTTGAAGAAGGACCTCATCAACGAACATACGGTCGCGACGGAGGTTATCTCTCATTACTCCAACCTGCTCATATCCCGCAGCTTGGAAAAGGGCCACGCTGGGCTTATTGTCAGCCGCCACAGTAACGTTGATACTATGAGCCACAAGAACATCACGGGCAAAGTTCTCGACAAGGGCCACAGCCTCGCGGGCGAAACCATTGCCACGACTGCCAGGCTCGACAAGCACGCCCAGAGAGCAATGCATATTGAGCGGGTCGAAGTCGTAGATATCCACGCAGCCCACCGAGCGGCCATCCTCAAGAGAATCTATCATAAACCTTGCCTGACGTGTCTGCCAAATATCGAGGTCGGATCGCTCGATTAGGCTCTTGACGTCGGAGAGGGAGACTGGCCAGCGACGGTCGCCAAACTTCCATACAGCGGGATCGTTCTCCCAACCGTAAACGGTATCCGCATCGGATGGTTCGAGGGCCCTCAGGCGTATTTTATTACCGTGCATCAGATTATCGAAGTGGGAAGTCCGTGCGCAGAGGGTTATTTGCGTTTGGGCTGAGTCACGACAACTTTCTGCTGCTGCTCCTCGGCCTCGGCGTTCTTCTTGTCTTTGGCCACCTCGGCTTCGGACTTCACGAACTTCTTGTACTGCTTAGAGTTGCGTGCGAAGGCATCATCGTACTTTGTTATGTTGCGGATGCGCTCCTGGGCAGCATAGGCGGCACGGTAGGTCGGGTAAGCACCGTAAGAGTAGACATACCAGCCACTGCGATACCTGTATTCAGAAACGCTGTCGGGGTCGAGGCTACGCGCAAGGCGAGAGTAATCGAGGACATGGCGGAGACTGAATATCTGCACCGTATAGGGGTTTGGATCGTCGGGCTTAGCATCGCGGCGACGGGCTACGGAATAAGCCTCGGAGCCGTCGATGGGGTTGACGGACATATCCTCGGCACGGAGACGAGACGTGGTGAAGTCGAAGGGATCGATGCGCACAGGAGTCTGCGAAGCGTAGTAGCTCTGGCTCTTGAGTGTCGATATATGGCGGAAAATGGTGTCGGCGCCGCAATACGCCATAAGGTCATACTCCTGACCAGCCTCGACAATAGTGATGAAGTTGCCCGAACGAGCATTAGGGCGGCCAATGCCAATAATCTCGCCATCCTGCATAGTGAGGACTCGAACATCCTCAATGTCGGGAGCCTTGACAAGGGCGGCCACTACAGCCAAACGGTTGAGCTCGGGCTGCTCATACTCAATCTCGTAGAGGTCATACGAAGGGGCGTGGCCTTGCGCATTCCAACGGATGGAAGAGTAGTAAGCGCGGTCGCGGTCTACGGAAGGCGCAAAATAGAGATCGTCATCAGCCGAGTTGATAGGGTAACCAAGATTCACTGAAGCTTCGAACTGGCCATTCTCATTCTCGGGTGCGTAGAAGATATCGTAGCCACCCATACCATTATGGCCCTTGGAGCTGAAGTAGAGGATGCGGGTCTGCGCATGGTAGAACGGAGCGTCCTCATCCTCCTCGGTGTTTACGCCAGGGCCAAGGTTGAGCGGCTCACCCCACTGGCCATTGGGGAGGCGGCGGCTTACGTAGATATCCTTGCCACCGTAGCCACCAGGGCAATCGGACGAGATATAAAGGTTTTCGCCGTCGGGAGTGATGAAGGCGAAGTCCTCGTTGTATACAGAGTTGACCGGCTCGGGGAGTGGAGTTGCGGGGAGCCACTTATTGGTGGCCTCGTCGCGGTGGGAGACGTAGATATCGCCATCGTGGCAAAGGTACATCTCGGATCCATCGGCGGAAATGGAGGTCACGGTCTCCTGACCAGAACGACCTCGGCTGTCGGTAATGAGGCCACGGACTTGCGCAGCCGCGCCCCAGTTGCCGCCATCCCACTTATTGCCCTTGCGGACAGAGAAATAGACGCCCTCCTCATACTGACCGTCGTCGAAGAGAATAGACTTGTCGGCATCCTTCTTCGGACGGCGGGAGGTGAAATACATAGTATCCTCGTTGGCCGTAAGGACAGGGCGGTAATCGTTGTTATCGGAATTGACATCTTTGCCGGCGTCGCGCATGACGAGGCGCACGGGTTGCTTCATGAGGACCACTGCCGAGGAGCAGACATCGCGCTCGTGGCGAATCATCTCGGCGTATGTCTTGTGAACATCGGCTTTCTCTATTTCGTCGTAGATAGCGAGAGCCTCCTGAGGGTGGCCACAGAGCTGATGCGCACGTGCGATGGCGAGATTGAGCTCTATGCGAGTCTCGTCCCATGAGTCATTATCGTCGAGCTCCTTCACTCTGTTGAGGAAGAAGAGTGTCGAGTCGGGGTTGCCGCTCGCATTGATGTAGCAGATGCCGAGGTTGTATGCGACTCCGAGGTTGTCGGGGTACTTGTCGTAGAGTCTGCGAAGGATGCCGATAGCCTCGCGGTTGTTGGTCTTGTCAGCCAACTTGAGAGCGTTTCGGAAAGCTTTGCTGTCCTCGGATGCCATTTGCGACTGAGCCATAGTGGCAGTGCCTGCCAAGGTGAAGAGAGCTACAGTCAGAGAGATAGTTTTGAGCAAATAATTAGTCATGACGCATGTCTGCGGATTGCGTGGTGAAGTTAAGCAAAGTTATCAGAAAAAGCAACGAGCGTGCGCAATCGAGTGCAAATAATTGAGATATAAGCGTGTTTTACTTACGAAATAGCGAAACGCCAGCCAGCCCTCCCCGACATCAACGTCGGAGAGGGCGACTGACAAAAATTACACTAACACGACCCAATCGCATCGCAAGCCTCTGAGGCCAGGGGACGCGGAGTCCCTCAGAGGAGGCGCAGCGAGGATTGGCTTCATGATATCTTAAAATGCTAATTTTCAAAATTCTTCGAGTCACGGACGGATAGGCCGAAGCGGGTTCTATATGCCAGCCCCGTCGGTGAAACTCATATTGAGTGCTCGGCTTTGGAGAATGACGGAGCCCGGTGGGACGCCATGAGTAAGCCAAACGTTGCCACCAATCACGGTGTCGTGGCCAATAGTTATTCGGCCAAGGACAGAAGTGTTGGAGTAGATGGTCACGTTGTCCTCGATAATCGGGTGGCGGGGTACGTTGAGCAGCATACCGTCGTCGCCGCGCGAGAAGCTCTTGGCACCGAGCGTAACGCCCTGATAGAGCATAACGTGGCTGCCTATGATGCAGGTCTCGCCGATTACGATGCCAGTGCCATGATCGATGCAGAAATGGTCGCCAATCTGCGCACCTGGATGAATATCGATACCCGTCTGAGAGTGAGCGAGTTCTGAGATGATACGTGGAATAACAGGCACACCCATCACGAGGAGCTCGTGCGCCACACGGTAATGGACCATAGCCTGAACCATCGGGTAGCAGAAGATCACCTCACCTGCGCTCTTGACAGCCGGGTCATTGTGGACCATGGCATCGACATCGGTATAGAGAAGACGCTTAATCTCGCCAAGACGCTCGATGAAACCTATGGTAAGTTCCGCCGCCCGGTCGGACATAGAGTCCTCAGTGGCGGGAGAACCGAAAGCGAGGCCACGGGCAATCTGGACGCTGAGTAACTGGCCAAGTTGCTCCACAGCCATACCGATGGCGCAAGTACGGATGTCGCCAACCGCCTGACGCTTATCGAAATACCCGGGGAAGACAATATCCTTGACGAGAGAAACTACCCTCTTGAGCGACTCGACAGACGGGAGCGACGCCCCACCCTGTGCGCCAACGGACTCTTCGCCCTGCGAGACCTCGGACAGCTTAAGAACCGCCGCATGCAAGCGGTCGCTGTTTGCTGTTTGCATAAAGATGATATTAGTGTTACATAACTGACCTGCGTGCGCGAATTTAAAAGTAATCCTGCAAAAAAGGACAGAAAGTGCAGCACATAGGCATCAGTTAGTCGTCGACGACCTCGATGAGAATCTTCTCAACCTGCCCCCCGATAATACGGAAGGCGTTGAAAACAGGCTCCTCGGCTTGGAGGGAGAGGATACAGTAGAGGATTGAGGGGTCGAGGGCCAAGCGGATGTCCTCTTGGCTGGGGCGGGAAGGGCTCTCGGGGTGGCTATGCCAATTGGCTATAATCTTGAGGCCTTTGGAACGGCTTGCCTTGAGGGCGGCGAACTGCTCGGCGGGGACAAACGAGAAGTGCTCGTTGCTGTGGTCGGCATTCGTCATTGGGTAGTGCTCGAGAGCGAGGTCAGGGTCGTCGGCATTGCCGAAGAGATAGCCGCAACTCTCGTTGGGGAGCTCGCGACGCGCTTGGGCGAGGAGAGCCTCGTATGCAGAGCGTTTGATGCGCATGAGCCTATATCGATTAAGTTTTTACTTCTTGTGGAGGTCGCAGACAGCCTGCTCGTAGTCGACGAGTTCCGTTACGGTCGGGTTGGAGCCGCAGATGGGGCACTTGTCGGTACGGTGTACGTTAATCTTGCGGAAGTCCATAGTCTTGGCGTTGAAGCTGAGGAGCTTATCAGTCAAGAGTTCACCTACGCCAGTGAAATACTTGAGAGTCTCAGCAGCCTGAATTGTGCCGAGCATACCGGCAATGGCGCCAAGGACACCGGCTTGAGAGCAAGTCGGGACGAGGCCTGGAGGGGGCGGCGCATTGAAGACGCAACGGTAGCAGGCGTGGCCGGGGACATAGGTCATAGTCTGTCCCTCGAAACGGAGTATGCCACCGTGGCTAAATGGCTTACCCGCCATGACGCAGGCATCGTTGATAAGGAACTTGACAGGGAAATTGTCTGTGCCATCGACCACGAAATCATAGTCTTTGATGATATCGAGAGCGTTTTCGGCACGGAAGAGGTCGTTGTAAGTAACGACATTGACGTGGGGGTTGATGGCCTTAATCTTAGCGGCAGCACTCTCTACTTTGGAGTGGCCGACATCGCTCGTGAAGTGGCATATCTGGCGCTGGAGGTTGGATACATCCACGACGTCGAAATCAATGAGGCCGATGGTGCCGATGCCTGCCGCGGCGAGGTATAGGGAGACGGGGGCTCCGAGGCCACCCGCGCCGACGATGAGGACTTTGGCCGAGTGGATTTTATCCTGTCCCTCGATGCCTACGTCGGCCAGAAGGATATGGCGGCTGTAACGCTCAATCTCCTCTTCGCTGAAATCGTACATAATAAGGTGTGTGTTAGTGTATTGGTATTTTTGCAATCAGTTCACTCTTTGTATCGGGGCGTTAGAATTGGCCGCCGCCCATGAAGTAGAGAAAATCGATAGAGTCTCCCTCGTTGAGAGCCTTGGTGTCGAAGTCGGCGCGGTCAACGAACTCCTCATTGACCTGGACGGAGACCATCTCTGGTTGGAGGACGTTATTGAGCTTGATGAGCTCGGCCACGGTGATGGGTGTGTTGACTTCCTGGGCGTTGCCGTTTACTGTAATTTTTGCCATTGTCGTAAGGATTTTGTGTTTGTCAGTACTTGTTTCATTTGAACAATGCAAAGTTACGACCGTCCGCATGGGTAGGGAATAACAAACGTGCGGCAAAAGAGTTACCATAAATGTGGGATGAGACAGCGCACGCCACCTAACTAACTTTGCAATGTCGAGGGGAAGGAAGCACTACGTAATCCCCGAATGGCAAGAACAACACAAATGTATATATAAAAAGAACACGAAATGTCGCAAAGCTACGAAACCCAAGTGAGCCACGTGCCCTACGAAGTACCCGATGCGCACGGAGCCCTCACGATGCCAATATATCAGAACGTCGCCTTTGAGTTTGCCGATGCCGAGGAGATGGAGAAAGCCTTCACTGGCAAGAGTGGCGGCCATGCCTATTCGCGAATCACGAATCCAACAGTATCGAACTTCGAGCGCAGGATCCAGAACGTAAAGAAAGCCATGAGCGTGACTGCAGTCAACACTGGCATGAGTTCCATTGCCGGCGCGCTCATCAGTCTCGCCAAAGCGGGTGGCAATATAGTCTCTAGCAAACACCTCTTTGGCAACACCATCAGCCTGATGCGCGACACTCTGGGTCCCTTCGGAGTAGAGCTCAGACTGGTGGACCTCACCAAGCCCACCGAAGTCGAGGCCGCCGTGGACGACCAGACGTGCGCCATTTTCCTAGAGATAATAACCAACCCGCAGCTCGAAGTCGCCGACCTTAAGGTACTTAGCGAGATTGGCAAGAAGCACGGGGCTCCGGTGGTAGCGGACACGACCGTCATACCCTTCACGGAGTTCGACGCCAAGAAGCTGGGCGTGGCGATAGAGATCTTCTCCAGCACCAAATATATCTCAGGAGGCGGCACGAGCCTTGGCGGTGTAATAATAGACTACGGCAACTTCCCGTGGAAGAGCCATTTCCGTCTTGCAGAGAAAGCAAAGACTGCAGGAGCGTTCGCCTTTACGTCGACCCTGCGCGGACACGTAGCGCGGAATATAGGCCTCATTATGACTCCGCAAGTGGCCTATATGCACAGTCTTGGCCTTGAGACCCTCCGCATCCGCTTTGCCCGCCAATCGCAGACAGCCCTTGAGCTTGCCAAGTTGCTGAAAGAGATTCCAGGCATCGAGCGCGTGAACTACACCGGACTGGAAGACAACCCATTCCACGCTCTCGCCACAAGCCAATTCGGACCTCTGCAGGGCGCAGTCCTCACCTTCGACCTTGCGGGTGGCCGCGAAGCCTGTTTCAAGTTGCTCAACAGCCTCAAGCTCATAAAGCGCGCAACGAATCTCTTCGAGAACAAGACTCTCGCAATTCACCCCGCAAGCACCATCTTCGGCACATTCACGCCCGAGCAGCTGGAGGATATGGACGTCTCGCAGAAGACTATCCGCGTATCCGTGGGACTAGAGGATGCCGCAGATTTGGCAGAGGACATACGAGCGGCCATCAACAGTTAATAGGGCGCAATTCACAGTCCTCAGTTCGACTGGGCTCACACATTTTAAGCCTGCGACTCATGGAGTTTACTTCATTGAGTTGCAGGCTTTTTATTTTTCGGGGTGGTGCCCCCTATGGATAGTGATTGAATTATTTAGCTGGCGCAAGGAAACAACCATCCTCGTGGGAATTGATGATGCCTATGGCTTGCAGGAGGGAGTAGACCATCGTAGAGCCGGCGAAGCGCATGCCGCGTTTGCGGAGGTCTTTGGAGATCTTGTCGGAGAGAGGGGATGTCGCCTTGTCGTTCTCTATGATTATTTGGCCATCCGAGAAGCCCCAAATATATTTGTCGAAGGTGCCGAATTCGGCTTGGATGGCCATAAACACTTTGGCATTGGTTACCGCCGCACGGATTTTCAGGCGATTGCGTATGATAGCGGGATTTTGGGCAAGTTCTTCCAACTTTTCGTCGGAGTAGAGAGCTATCTTATGGTAGTCAAAATTATCGAACGCCATTCGGAACGCCTCACGCTTGTTGAGAACACATTCCCAAGAGAGGCCAGCCTGGAAAGACTCGAGGAGGAGCATCTCGAAGAGGCGGTCGTCGGAGTGGAGGGGGACACCCCACTCGTGATCATGATAGGCTATATATATGGGGTTCTTAAGATTGCACCAATGGCAACGGCAAAGTTCGGTATTCACTTCGATTGTTTTTTAGATTTCGATTCGCTCAAGTTGGATTTGCGCAGAATAGGGATGTCGCTGCGGACTTAAGGGAACACATAGGATTTACAGCTTTTGCGCAAAGATAAAACATATGAGAAAAAAAATCGCCCCCGGCGGGAGAACCGTCGGGGGCGAATGGCTTATCTAGAAGTCAGGGAATGACTTACTTGTCGCCACGGATAGCTGCGATGCCGGGGAGGACCTTGCCTTCCATGTACTCGAGCATAGCGCCGCCACCAGTAGATACGTAAGATACCTTGTCGGCGAGCTTGTTCTTGTTGATAGCAGCTACGGAGTCACCACCACCGATGAGGGTGAAGGCGCCGTTCTCCTGGGTCGCCTTAGCAACAGCCTGAGCGACAGCGGAGGTACCCTTAGCGAACTTGTCGAACTCGAAGACACCCATCGGGCCGTTCCAGATGACAGTCTTGCTGTTAGCAATGACGTTGCTGTACTCGGCGATGGTCTGGTCAGCGATATCGAGGCCCATCCAGCCGTCGGGAGTCTCGTCGATCTTGGAAACGTTGGTGTTAGCGTCCTTGTCGAACTTGTCAGCGTTGAGACCGTCCTTCGGGAGGTAAACCTTAACGCCCTTCTCCTTAGCCTCGGCGAGGATCTCCTTAGCGAGGTCGAGCTTGTCCTCCTCACAGAGAGAAGCACCGATCTTGCCGCCCATAGCCTTGATGAAGGTGTAGGTCATGCCACCACCGATGATGAGGTTGTCAACACGGTTGAGGAGGTTCTTGATGATGTTGATCTTGTCGGAAACCTTAGCGCCACCCATGATGGCGGTGAAGGGCTTCTCGGCGTTGTTGAGGACCTTATCCATAGCCTCGACCTCCTTGTTGATGAGGAAGCCGAACATCTTGCTATCCTCAGCGAAGAAATCGGCGATGACAGCGGTAGAAGCATGCTTACGGTGAGCGGTACCGAAGGCGTCGTTGACGTAAACATCAGCGTAAGAAGCGAGCTTCTTAGCGAAGTCCTTCTGGCTGCTCTTCATAGCCTTCTTGGCATCCTCGTAAGCGGGATCCTCCTTCTCGATGCCGCGGGGCTTGCCCTCCTCCTCTGCGTAGTAGCGGAGGTTCTGGAGGAGAAGAATCTCACCGGGCTTGAGGGCAGCTGCCTGTGCGTCAGCAGCAGCGCAGTCCTCAGCGAACTGAATCTTGCCGAGGTACTTCTCGATTGCGGGGATGATCTGCTTGAGGGAGAACTTAGGATCGCCCTCCTGAGGGTTGACGTTCTTAGGCTTGCCCATGTGGCTCATGAGGATAGCGCAGCCACCGTCAGCGATGACCTTCTTGATGGTGGGGAGAGCGCCGCGGATACGGGTGTCGTCGCTAACCTCGCCAGTCTGCTTGTCGAGGGGCACATTGAAGTCCACACGGATGATGGCCTTCCTGCCTTTGAAATTGAAATCGTCGATCTTAATCATGACTTTATGATTGAATAATTTTTTCGGTTCGTTGCGCACTGGAGGCGCAAGTCTGTAATGACCTCTCAAAATTACTCACGCTCCGTAAATTTTGCAAATAATGGAGGTTTAATAAAGGTGAATAGAGAACTTAGCGTTCAAATCCTCCCTCGCAGCAAATAGGCGGGGCGGAAGAGGAGGTCGTGGAGGTGGATTTTCTGGAGAAGGAGAGCCACACCCACAGGTATTGCCGTAGAAAACAGCACATTCAGTGCCAGATTCAACCAGAAACTAGAGATACCGACTGCAGGGAGCACCGTCCGGAAACCAGCAGTAAGGACCGAGTGGATAAGATAGATCTCGAAACAAAAGCGACCGCAAGTGCGCAAGAGACTGAGATTCAAAGTCCTCACAGACGAGAAGAGTTTGCAGAAAAAGAGACAGAAACCAATTGCCACACAGAAATTGACACCTGGCTGATTGTGAATACTATCACCTGGCCAGTCTGAGCCATCGCCAGCGAAAAAGAACATAAGCACCAAAGCCTCAGCCAATCCCAAAGCCGCCGCCCACCAAGGCAACTTGACCTCACGATATTTGAACGCCAGGATGCCCACCATAAA
>CAVILU010000034.1:14403-15779 GCA_963643535.1 bacterium
CCATAAAGAATACGGCATTGAAGAGGATGCGCTCGACACAAAAATACGAGATAGAAGAGAATTGATGCGAAAATACGCTAATCAACGCAAAGAGGAAAAACGACCCCGCAAACCACTTCTTCCTGACAATCGGGGCAAAAATAAGATAAAGAGCGGCAAGCACATAGAGATACCACATCAACATATACGGCTGCAAAAAGATGCACAGCAAGTCGCCCCATGAGACATCGGAATGATTGGCAAAGCGGGCAAGCAATATCTTGAATGCGATAAGAAGGGCCGAAAAGACAACATACACAATGCCAATATTTGCCAATTGCCACTTCAGTTTCCCAGTCTTGGGCTTCCACTCCTCATCAAAATACGCCATTGCATAGACAAAACCACTCAAAAGGAAAAACAAGGGCATGTGGAACGCATAAATCCACTGAAAAATCTGATATTCCGCACCACGGAACTCAGGGAACGCTCCAGCCGACAGATAACCGTCGACAACATGCCCAACAACGACACAGATAATAGCAAAACCTTTAAGGTTATCAATCCAAGAGATGCGCGGCCGCGGCGTTAAACTGCCAACAGAGGTTTCGGGGGGTGAAATTATTCACTTGCATAGGGGTAATTGGTTATAAACAAAAAGCGGGAGCCTCATAGACTCCCGCCATAAGTATTGCAAATATAAATATTTTCAAGTCGAGTCCCTACCCTTTCACCCCCTTAACAGCAAGGGCTACGACCTCGGCATCAACACCTGCGGCGTAGGCCACAAAGTCCGGATTGCGCAGGTCGGGACGGTTGTAGTCCAGCGGAGCACCAGAATCGACACGAACAAGACTACCACCAGCAGCCTCGATTATAGCCTGGCCCGCGGCAGTGTCCCACTCCATTGTAGTACCGGAGCGCGGATAGAGAGCGGCAGAGCCCTCGGCAAGCATACATTGTTTGATGCTGCTGCCTACGCCAACAAGAGTGACGTCGTCCCAGCCCTTGGCATCAGAACGCAACGCCTCGACAACACGGTCGGTGGCGGCACCAGGATGGCTGACGCTACCAAGAACGACGTGAGGCACAGGGCCAAAGTGAACTGGCAAAGAGACCTCGCCCGAAATCTCGCCAAACTCAGAGAGGTTGGCACGCCACGAGTGGCCACCGCGTGTGAAGTATACACTGCCTACAGTAGGGACGGCTATGACACCCATGACGGGGCGATGGTCGGCCACGAGGGCTATGCAGACGGAGAACATATCGTTGCGCTTGATGAACTCCTTGGTGCCGTCGAGCGGATCGACAACCCACATAAGGGGGTGAGTTCGGCGCACCTCGTATGCCTCATGTGCAGTCTCCTCACTGAGGATGGGGATGCCACTGGGCGCGAG
>CAVILU010000035.1:0-15473 GCA_963643535.1 bacterium
TGATTTTTTGTGGTATATTTTTGATGATGTGGGTCGGTGTCGTTGATGACATCGACTCTTTTTTTGCCCCTTCGTGGCGTTTTTTCGATGCTAAAAATGGGGTGAGCTCGAATGGCTCACAATGCAACCATAGAAAAAGGGAAACGGTCGGATTTTAATAAATCCGACCGTTTTTCTTTATGAATGTATATTGGCGTGGATATTGCTCTATCTGCGCTTGCGGAGAGTGACGAGCGGAAGTATCATCTCTTCCATTGAGATGCCGCCATGCTGGAGCGAGTTGTCGTACTTCCTCACAATGTCGGCCTTCTGGCTGTTCTGATAGACAAGGAAGTCGCTGCCAAGGGCGAAGATAAGGCGGTCGGCCAGCGACTTGTGCGGTATGCCGATGTTCTCGGGGCGCTCAATCTCGAGCACGTCCCTCTGGTTGAACTTCAGGTGGTTGTCAATTTTGTAACGCATATTGGCGTTGATAGATTGCGAACCAGAGATCTCGACTTCCTTGTCGACCCTTATGGCGCCGTGGTCCGTCGTAAGGACTATGGTATAGCCGTTTGAGCCCAACAGGCCGAGGATCTTGCGAAACGAGCCATTGAGAAACCACGAGAACGTTATGGACCTATAGGCCTCATCGTTATGAGTCAACTGCTCAATGATATACGAGTCGGCACCCTTATGACTGAGCGCATCAATGAAACTGAAGACGAGAGCATTGAGCTTATTCTCCTTATATCCATTGAATTTGCTGATATATTGCTCTCCGCTGCCGTCTGAGCCAACCTTGTAATAAGAATTAGCCCATTTGAGCCTTTGGCGTTCAAAGTAGCCTGCCAAAAGCTCCCTCTCGTGTGCATTGAGCTGGTTTTCGTCGTCGGTGTTCTCAACCCAATAGTTCTTATACTTGTCCTTAATATCCTTAGGCAAGAGTCCCGAGAAAATGGCATTGCGCGAATATTGAGTTGCCGTTGGCAAGATGGAGCAATAGAGGTCGTCTTGCACATCGAAACCATCCTCGATAACCTTGTCGCGGATCACTTTCCACTGGTCGAGCCTGAAGTTATCTATCACGATGAGGGCGACCTTCTCTCCCTTAGCGATGAGCGGCTTTACGCAGTCACTCAAGATTCGGTGCGAGAGAAGAGGAACGTCGTTCTTTGCCTGAGGCGCAAACCAGCTTTCGAAATTCCTTGCTACAAACTTGCAGAATGCCGAATTTGCCTCGCGCTTGAGTTCGAGAATGAGTTCCGACAGACCGGGGTACTTTGCCAATTTAAGCTCCCAATCCACAATCTCGGAATAAAGATTAGCCCAATCGCTGAAAGTGCGGCAGTTACCGATCTCAAGAGAAAGATACCTCTGCCTCCTGGCATAATCCCCCTCAAGACTTTTGGCTTGAATCTCTGCCACGTCGAGCAAACGCTTGAGCGTAAACTTAAGTTGATGGGGATATACGGGCTTGACGATAAAGTCGTTTGCCTTGTAACCGAAGGCAGGCTCGAACACGGTGTCGTCCTTTGTGCACATAATCACGGGCACATAGGGCTTGTGGTGCTTAAGTCCACTGAGCACGTCGAGTCCAGACATACCCGGCATCTGCTGATCGAGAATTACGGCATCATAGTTTTCGCTGATAAACTCGTTAATACCGTCCGAACCATTAGTCTCGGTGACTACGTCGTAGTCAATTTGGAGGCTAAGGACTAAGGGTTTCAGAGTGCTTTCTATCTCGTCGTCGATCCAAAGTATGCGTTTCTTGGGCATAATGAGGAGGTCTTTAAGGTGATGGTGTTATACGTCCGCCTCAGATACCATAATTCGTCTTCATGAACTCAGCAAAAGCTTCGTCGGGGCCCGAGAGTTGGAGGAGACGCAGGTTCTGCACGCTCATCATGTATATGCGCGGGATTGCGGCCTCGGTGAGCTCCTTCCAGAATTTCTGCTCGCGGACGGAGTAGAAATAAGTCTCGGCGACCTTGCGGTTGGCGAATGGGCTGATTATGATGGCTTGGGTGTCATGCGGCATATTGCGCATTGCGACATCGTAATCCTGGATGAGGAAGTTCGAGAAGTTGTAGTCCGAGATTATGAACTGGGCATCCTTGAGTTTGCCGTTGTCCACGAAGCAGACAATGACATGGGCAGAATCGGGCTCGTAGGCATAGGCTACAGTCTCGGGCTTAGCGGACTGCGCGATACCAGCATTGCGCTCAGCGAGAGGCGAGTTGTAGGCCTCCTGACGGATGGGCATACGGCCTTCGGCGAGGATGGCAAGGAGCTTGGTCGCCAGAGAATCCTGCGGAGTTCCAGCATATGTGGAGTGGATGGTCTCCAGATCCGACTTGAAAGGCTCGGCCTGTCCACTCTTGGCATTTGCCATAGCGCGGAGGAGGAGGTAGCCCGGGCGGAGTTCGGTCTCCGTATCGGAGTTTGCGAGCGCAGTGGAGGATTGAGCAATTACGGTTGCGAAATCGCCACTTACGTAGGATGCGTAGGTAGAGCGATAGTCGGCATCGGCCGCATTATGCTTCTCGCGCATCTGTCCTGCGAAAGACGGGTCGGCAATGTTGCGCGCCATGAGGCTTTCGGGGAACTGGGTGCGGATTTGGGTATCGGTAGAGCTTTGGCCTGCAGAATCGCCCGTCTTGGCTTGCGCGAAGTGGAGGAGCGAGAGAGCGTCGTAGAGTTTATCGGACTTCGGGTAGCGGCGGCAATACTCTTGCAGTAGCTCAGCGCAGCTGGCGTAGTCGTGGATGTCGTCGTAGAGGATAGACGCGCCCGCAAGCATAGCCTCGGCCGTCTGAGCCTTATTAGTCTGCTGCGACTCGGGAGTAAGAGGGATATTACTGAGGAGCATATCGCGAGTCCACTCACCTGAATTCTCGTCTTTCTGGGCCAACTCTTTTTGAGCCTCGGCAATCAGATCCGCCTGTTGCTCAGCATCATCGGGATTGACAAGAGTAGCGGAAGACGACTTGTCCGAACGTCGCCAATCATCCTCATTCTTTCGGTTGCCCCACTTAGAGCGGAAAGTAGCCTTACCAGCAGTTACAATCTGAGTATTGTAGAAGTACCAAGACGAGCCCGAAGACTGCGTATTTTGCTGAATCTGATAGAAATCAGTTTGGCTCATGGAGTTCTCGGCGTCAGCCTCTTGAGCCTCGCGGGCTGCGCGGAGGGCGTCATTGTGCTCCTCGACCATCTTGTCGAGAATCTCATTGCGCTGTTTCTCGCTCATCATGGCGAGGTTGAGTAGAGAGTCATTGTCACGAACCGTGAGGAGTTCCTTGGCGAGGGGCGAAAGGAGCTTGGCGCGGCTTGTGGCCTCGGCCTTACGGTCGTTGGCGTCGCTGAGGAGGATGGAAGCGCTATCGAGAGAAAGGGATGCCTCAATATATTTAGGTTCAGCCTGATAGATGTCGGCGAGAGAGAGGAAAGAGAGGCCCTTCTGATTGTCGTTGGAGACGGATGTGGCGACGGACTTATTGAAAGCCTCGACAGCTCCTTGCTTATCCCCGCGGCTAAGGTCGAGGTGACCAATGGCGTAGTATACTTGGTCGAGTTGGTCAACGTTCTTGGGGTCCTTTGCCATCTTATTGAGCGTCTTCTCGGCCTTAGCGAGTTCCTCGGGTGTCGAGGCCACGGTAGGCAAGTCGAGTTTGGCGGCGAAAGACATATCGTAGTCGCCCATCAGGCGCGAGAGTTTGAGGAAAATCGGGGCCGCCTTTTCGCGCTGACCAGTAATGCGATAGAGCTGCGCAAGAATGTAGTTGTAGCGGTTTCGGCAATGGCTGTCCTTGACCTCAGCCGCAGCGTGTTCCATATATGGGATGGCCTCGGCATACTGCTCCTGGCAAATATAGATATTGGCATAAGCAGCTTGATACTCAGGGTAGAGATTCGCTGGCGCCACGCCATCCATATCGTAGCTCTTGAGGGCTGCCAAGGCATTATTGTACTGGCCAAGTTGAGCATAGGCAATGGCCTTCCAGATGCGAGCCTCATAGCTTGCGCGCTCACCCTCATGGATGCGGCTGATATAATCGAATTGCTCAAGGGCCTCATTCTCCTCGTGGAGGACCACATTAGCCTTGCCCATAAGGAGGTAAGCCTCGGCAACATAGGGGTTGAACTCCGTCTTTGCGCGGAAACGCTTTTGCTCGTCGGTGAGCGTGCCAGAGTACTCCGGTTTCACCGTAATAGAATGGAGCTGAACGAGTTTGTGCGCCTTCTTGAGAGTCGTCTCCATATCGGCTTGAGCAGAGCGTGCAGCTTGCACGTCGGAGAACTCAAAGACCGGGAGCACATGGCTGTAATCATTCTTGAAGCTCTTCTGCGAGCTCTCAATGCCATGGTTGAAGGCCTCGCGACCATTGTAGTAGACGTTGTAATGGGACGTCATTCGCTGATAGCCACGGCTGAGAGCCGTGTTGTGCTTGTTGGAGCACGACACGCAGATTGCGGAGGCAGCCACGGTAACGACAGCCGGGGCTATATATGGGATTAGCTTACGCAGAGACTTAACGAGAGACATCGAAAGAGTATGGAAACAGAAGAGTTAACGAAGTGTGTTTTAGGATTTAGGGCGCCAAGCAGCGAAGGAACCCGAGAGAGACTGAAGGTCACCGCCGGAGAGCACTGCGATATCCCCAACGCCCTCACGAAGAGCATAAGGAGACAACTGACGCAAGAAATCGTCCCGGTCGGCAGCAGTGATACCCTTGAAATCATCCGGCACACCGCAAACCATAAAGCCGCCACGGAAAATCATGCCGCCAATCTCCTCAAGACCACCATCAGGTATCTCTAGAGAGACAATCACGCCAGCGGCATTGGTACGCACGACGGGGAAACGAGCTACCGAACCATCAGTAAGCAAACAGAGATGGGATGATATTATCATAGTTGGTAGTATCTTGGACATCGTAGGGCTTGTAAGTAGCCTTTACTTCGCGGAGCGACATCTCCATATCC
Organism: bacterium; assembly: GCA_963643535.1. Classification (GTDB taxonomy): domain Bacteria; phylum Bacteroidota; class Bacteroidia; order Bacteroidales; family Marinilabiliaceae; genus W3P20-009. Next base: position 4,972 of record CAVILU010000035.1, read on the forward strand.
TTGAGGTTGACATTCTCGAAGAAGATGAGATCGGCCTTTGTGGCGGGGACGGAGTCCTTGAGATTTACGGTAAGATGGACCTCACGCTGCGCAACCTTGCGGCTTACGGTTATCACAGTCGAATCTCGTTGCTCGGTAGTATCGGCGTAAGAGACAAAGACTTTGATATACCCATCGGGGTAGCGGAGCATTGGCGTCACGTGTGGATTTGTCTGCTTATCATACTTGCCTTGAGCCTGTGTGCCGGGCTTGGCAATTGTATAACGGAAACTGACATCGATATGGCCGCCGGAGACAGAATCTAGCTCCACGGTCTTCATGACGCGGGTGTACTTCTTGCTGTTGGGCTTAAGGTATGACTTAAGGGAGTCACTTTTTTCGGAGAGCGGGAGAGAGAAAGTCAACTTTTCTCCGATAAAATCTGTTGTCAGAGAGTCGTTTATGGCATCGATGCGCCTGGCCACGGAGTCCACTTGCTCAGCTATAATGCGTACGGCATCCTCACGTGTTGTAAGAATTGCCACAACGCGTTCGTAGACGGCGGCGAATTTCTTAGGCTCGGCAGAGTACCAAGCCACGGCGGAATCGTATTGCGCCTTTGTGAGGTTGTAATGAGCGAGGATGGTGTGGTAGGTATTCTCGATTGTCTTGTCCTTGGCACCCGTAGAGCTTCGCTCTTGGAGAATGGCATCGGCTGTGTAGATATCCGCCATAATTCGCGCCATTTCCTTCTCTCTCGGAACCTTGGGCAAGAGGCTATTGTAGAGAACGACGGCAGCCACGGCCAATATGGCCGCGGCTACCAATGAGATGATGATTTTCTTTTTCTTACTTGCCATCTGCACGGAACATTGTGGCTACAGTTTTGAAAATCAGGATGAAGTCGAGAGTGAGCGACCAGGTGTCAATATACTCCATATCCATCTTCATCCAATCCTCGAAAGTGATGTCGTTGCGGTTGGGAGCCACCTGCCAGATGCACGTGATGCCGGGCTTCATGGCCAAGCGCCTCATCTGCCAACGGTCATATTGGGCAACCTCCTTTGGCAGGGGCGGACGGGGGCCTACGATACTCATATCGCCAATGAAGACATTGAGGAATTGCGGAAACTCGTCGATGCCCGTCTTGCGTAGAATCTTGCCAATGCGCGTGATACGAGGGTCGTCGGTCATCTTGAAGACGGGGCCCGTCATCTCATTTTTCGACATAAGGTCCTTCTGTAAAGCCTCGGCATTGACCACCATAGTGCGGAACTTGAAGACACCGAATTCACGGCCACGGAGACCCGATCGTTTCTGGCGGAAGAAGACAGGGCCTTTGCTATCGAGCTTGATGAGGAGAGCTATAATAGCAAAGAAGGGGAAACCAATGACAATAACACAGAGCGACATGACGACATCAATAAGTCGCTTGATGAGGAGCTCCGTATAATTGCTAGGCAGGTCGGACACGGTCAGAACTGGCGTTGTATCGAAATAGCGCACATAGGCCGAGCTGGAGACTCGATTGAGGAACGCCGAGCAGAGGCGGAAGGTGATGCCAAGGTCAGAGCAAAGTTCCTGGACACGAGTGATGTCATTAGAATCCAAGTCCTTGCGAGCATAGATAAGGTCATCTACTTCCTGAGAGAGCACAGTCTCGACCTCGACGGAATCTATCGGGTATACAGGAATAATGCCATCAAATTTTCTGACCATATAATCGTCTCCAATGATGCCGACGACGCTATAGCCCCACTCGAAATGGCGGCGGATGAGAGCCAGTAGACGCTCACCAGACTTGTCGCAAAAGAAGACCACCTTACGCATATTGCGGCCCTTGCGGCGCATGGTACGCAAGATATGGTAGAAAAGCACCTTGGCGAAAAATGCCGACGTGGTGGCAATGGTGCAGAAAAGAATCGTCACCGAACGGCCATAGTTCGTCAAGCCAAAGACGGACGTGGCGAGAAGGAATACAGACGCACCTACTGTGCCCTCGATGACGTGAAGAACGAGGATATAGCTATAGGGACGGCTGCGGTAGACCTCATTGAGTTTGAGCATCGACTCGCAAAACGACCATATTATTGCAATAAGAAGGAAGCTGAGCAGCATATCCCTGCAGAAAAGCAGCCTCCAGACAGACGAGAAACAATTGCCGTAGTGGACATACACCGCAATGAAGTACGCAATGCACGTAAGGGCGACAACCCCCGCAGTAAGCGCAGACTTAGCGAAACGGCCTCTGACGCTCAACTTGTTCAATGTTTCCACTCCTTTTAGAAGATTAAGATTTCCCACTTGTGACGCCCCCACCCTTCCATTTCAATCCAAAGGGGAATGGCGCACGATTTTCCAAATGCAATATTACGTTAATTTTCCCTTAACGTTTCGCTAAACTGTTTAATTCTTTGTTCTTGATCTTTTCGGCAAATGAGGAGTGTGCCGCCATCCTCGGCCACAATGTAGCCCTCGAGACCCTGAAGAACTATCTGCATACCACTCGAAGTGCGTACAATGCAGTCCGAGCTCTCGACGAAACGGACGGTGCCACCAGTAGAAGAATTGCCGCTCTCGTCCTTCGCAAGTTGAGTATGGAGCGAGCCCCACGTGCCAAGGTCCGACCAGCCAAAGTCGGCAGGCAGTACGCACACGCCGCTCTCACGGCCAAGGAGATGCACATCCTTGCCACCGAGAGGCTCCATGACAGCGTAGTCGATAGAGATGCTCTTGCACTCAGGGAAAAGACGCTCAACGGTCTCGCGCTCACGGGAAGTATAGAAATCCTTAGCTATCTCATCCATCTTGGCGGCAATCTCGGGTTGGAACTGACGAATGGCGGCCTCTGCCGTAGCGGCCTCCCAAAGGAAGAGGCCGGAGTTCCAATAATAACCGCCCTCGGCAAGGTAAGACATTGCAACGTCGAGAGCCGGCTTCTCCTTGAAAGCGGAGACTCGGAGTACATCACGGTCCTCGACATCGCCGGCTTGGATGTAGCCGTAGCCAGTCTCGGGGCGAGTGGGAGTCATGCCAAGAGTGAGGACCTTTGAGGTGCCAGAGATGAACTCCACGCCACGCGTGATGATGCGACGGAACTCATCGACATTGGCGACAAAATGATCGGAAGGGGTGACGACAGCCACTGCATCGGGGAAACGCTTGCGCATCTTCCATATGACGTAACTGATGCAGGGCGCGGTATTGCGCATACAAGGCTCAAGGAGGATATTCTCGACTGGAACATCGGGAAGTTGCTCGTGGACCTTGTCAAAATACATTTCGGAGGTTACTACCCACGTGTGGTCAGGCGTGAACTCGCTGCCGAACCTATCGGCCGTAAGCTGAAGGAGTGTGCGTCCGCAGCCGAGGACGTCGATGAACTGCTTAGGGTTCTCGGGGCGACTCATAGGCCAGAAACGGCTGCCTATGCCGCCAGCCATTATTACTAAATGCTTCTCGTTCATCTTTTTAGTAGGTCTGGTTCTGTTAGATGTAATATTCCATAAGGTCTACAAGTCCGGCATGGAGGGCGTATTTCGTTGCCTCATAGACATTGTTCACCTCAATTTTGCGGAATATATTTTTTTTGTGGGTTATGATAGTGTGTACGCTGGAGGTTCTCTCGTTGGCGATCTCCTTGACACTCTTGCCCTTGGCAATGAGTTTTAGGATTTCGGTCTCTGTTGGGGTCAGTTTGCTTTGGGTGTTCTTTTGAGTTCTCTCCTCAATTAGGAGGTTGGTAATCTGGTGGCAGAGGAAGCGCTCGCCTTTGGTTGCGCAACGCAGGGCGCTACGTATCTCGTCCTCAGAGTTTTCTTTTAGGACGATGCTCATATTATCCTCGGAGGCGAAAAGGCGGATGGCCTCCTGCGTCAGTTCGCTTGAGAACATGACCCATTGGCTCATGGGGTAACGCTGTCGGATATTGACCACGCCGTCGACACTCGGGATGTCGAAAGTCGTGTAATCGAGGACGACTACGGAGTCGGGGCGTTTGGTGAGCTCGCTACGGAGCACCGCCTCGTTGCGGATGTCCACGGACACGGCGTCGGGGTATGCGCTTTCGATATAGTGGCGCAGACCGGCTCGTGTTATATCCTGATTGTCGGCCAAGAGGAAATATATGTTGGGCATGTCGTAGTCGTTATGAATGTTTTGTCGGCACAATGTGGATTTTTATTTTTCCGCATCTTTTATTTTCTCGTCCACGGCATCGCATGCGCCACGAACGGCATCGAGACCTTGGTCGAGATAAGGGAAAGCGAAGCCGGCAAACGACTCCACAAAACGATATGTCACCATCCCGTCTTTTTGTTCATCGGTGAGGATACCATCCTCGCCCGGCCAAAGACGATTCGCCATTCCGATAATGCAACTGACGACGAGCAAAACCTTGACAACCGCGAAAACACCGCCGAAAACGCGGTTGGGCACAGAAAGCGAGGCAGCCTTGGCAAGTCGCGTGGCAAGAGACGAAATAAAATATACCGCCGCCACGATAATGAGCAGCGTAAGGCCGAAAGCCACAAGACGCGTGGGGTAGCCAGCCAAGTAAGGAGCAATGGCCTCCTCGGTTAGCGGACTGAAACGCGCTGCGCCATAGACACCCAACGCAAGGGCCACAAGCCCCGCGAGCTCACCAATGAGACCGCGGCGCAGGCCACACACGAAGGCAATGACACAAAGCCCAACTATGACAATATCGAACATAATGAAAGCGAATTTAGCACTTTTATCTCGTCAAAGCAACAGCACAAAAAAACCTGACCACCAGAATGTAGGTGGCCAGGCAAAATCAACATCCATGAACAGTGGCCTCACTCAGACTCGAACTGAAATTTAGAGTTTAGGAAACTCCCGTTCTATCCCTTGAACTATGAGGCCTCGCTCGCATGATTGGGAAATCGGGTGCAAAGATATGGAAAATATTCCGATTTCCTAAATTATTTCCCGACGGGGCTCATTTTTTTATTTTCAGTCCGATATGGCTATATTCGCGTGACATATTTTTTACATGTCATTTCAACGGATAAATCCATAAACGTTATGGACAACTTCAAGCGTACAATCATCATAACAGGAGGCGCAGGCTTCATCGGCAGCCACGTTGTACGTCTCTTTGTAAACAAATATCCCGACTACCATATCATAAACCTCGACAAGCTGACCTATGCCGGCAACCTCGAGAACCTCAAGGACATTGAGAACGCAGCCAACTACACCTTTGTCCGCGCCGACATCTGCGACTACGACAAGATTTCCGAGCTCCTCGCCGAGCACCACGTAGACGGCATCATACACCTCGCCGCCGAGAGCCACGTAGACCGCTCCATCCGCGACCCATTCACCTTTGCCCGCACTAACGTCATGGGCACCCTCACACTCCTCCAGGCCGCAAAGACCTATTGGGAGAGCCTCCCCGAAGGCTACGAAGGCAAGCGTTTCTACCACATCTCGACAGACGAGGTCTACGGCGCGCTCCAATTCGACGGAACCCTCTTCACCGAGACGACGCGCTATCAGCCCCACAGCCCATACAGCGCATCAAAAGCCTCATCTGACCACTTCGTACGCGCATTCCACGACACCTACGGGATGCCTACCATCGTCACCAACTGCTCCAACAACTACGGCCCTTACCAGTTCCCCGAGAAGCTCATTCCTCTCTTCATCAACAACATACGCCACCGTCGTCCGCTGCCAGTTTACGGCAAAGGCGAGAACGTCCGCGACTGGCTCTATGTAGAGGACCACGCACGCGCCATCGACGTAATATTCCACAATGGTAAGGTAGCCGACACCTATAATATAGGAGGATTCAACGAGTGGAAGAACATCGACATCGTAAAAGTCCTCATCCGCACCGTAGACCGCCTCATCGGCAACCCCGAAGGCGCAAGCCTGGACCTCATAACCTATGTCACCGACCGTAAAGGCCACGACCTGCGTTACGCCATCGACTCCACCAAACTCAGCCGAGAGCTTGGATGGAAGCCCTCACTTCAGTTTGAGGAGGGAATCGAGAAGACCGTACGCTGGTATCTCGACAACCAGGAGTGGATGGATCGCATCACTTCGGGTGCCTACGAGAAGTATTACGAAGAGCAGTACGCCAATCGATAGATAATAAGGTATCAAAGCAATGAAGAGAGCAACATTGTTGGCCGCCACGGCAATAGCCATCCTTACGAGCTGCTCATCGGAGCCCGAGCAGGCCAAAGCACCCGTGGCACGCAACTTCTACGCCACCGATGCCGCCTCGCAGATGCGCGTTGTCACCTACAACGCCATGGGCGACAGCATAGGTGAATGCATGGCGACATACGTGGCCGGCGACATTGTGGCCGCACCGCTCTCAATCATCCGCGGGGCGCACTCCGCTAAGGCTTGCACCCTCACCGAGCCCGACAAATATCCCGTTTACGGCTACACCGGCTTCGACTTCCGGACAGACCTCGTGCTCCTCAGGGTTGGCAAACGACGGTCCGAGACAGCCCCTGTGGGCACGGACGCCACAGTTGCCGCCGACACCCTCTTCGGCATCGACGCCAACTACGCCGGCAAAATATTCAAGAAGAACGTAGACGCGACATCCGCCACCACGGATGCCGTGCGCCCTGGAGCCGCAATCTTCGACAATGGTGGTCATATCCGCCAAATAGTCACAGCGGGCGGGCGTCGTGTTTCCGGAGCCGATCTCGACAGCCTGAGGATAAGGCAGAATGCTCGCCACTCTTCAGTCTACGACTTGAGGCTTCAGACGGGACGCGAATACCCGTCGTACACCAAGATTGCGGGATTCAAGGTGCGCACATCGATGGGCGACTTCTCGCTTAGACTCTATGACGACGTGCCAGCCTACCGCGACAATTTCATAAAACTCGTCTCGGACCATTATTATGACAGCCTGCTCGTGCACCGCGTATTGCCGTCGTTCCTCATCCAAACAGGAGCCGCCGACAGCAAATATGCCAAGCCGGGCGACATGGTAGGATGGCAAGGGCCGGGATACACATTGCCTAATATCGACAAGCAAAAGCACTACCATAAGCGCGGAGCCATCGCAGCCTCTAAACTGCCACGCGACCGCAACCCCGAAAACAAGTGCGACGGCGGACAATTCTACGTCGTCAGCGGCCGTCAATTCACGGCAACCGAACTCGACAAGATATCGCGCGAGGATCACATAACATTTGGCTCCGAGCAGCGCAAGACTTATACTACAGTTGGCGGAGCCCCCCACCTCGACGGCGAGTTTGTGGTCTTTGGTGAAGTCACGAGCGGAATGGACGTAGTGGACCGTATCTCGAAGGTTGAACTTGGCGGAGAGAAAGGCGACCGCCCCGTGAAAGACGTACGCGTCTGGCAAATATCGATCATATACAAATGACCGAAAAGACGGGCCGACGGAAGCAGCCCCGCCGTCGAAAGCCAAAGACAGTAAGCGAGGTCATGGCCTCGATCCACTCGCAGGACACGAAGCCCGAGATGGCAGCCCGCCATTGGCTATGGACTCATGGCTACAGGTATCGCAAAAACGCTGCCGACCTCCCGGGCAAACCCGACATTGTGGTAACGACAGCACGCACCGCAATCTTCATCCACGGCTGCTTCTGGCATCAGCACGAGGGCTGCAAAGCATACTCCACCCCACACACCAACACCGAATTTTGGCAAAATAAATTCGCACGCAACAAGGAGCGCGACGAGCGAGTCCGCGTAGAGTTGCGTGCCATAGGATGGCGCACCATGGTAATATGGGAATGCCAACTCAAACCCGCCGCACTCGAAGCCACAATGGAGGCCGCCGCCCGCCTACTCGACGAAGCCCGCGAAGAGTGGGAACGGCAACACGGGGCCACCAAAAAATCGAGTGCCATAACCACCCCCTACGACATAGACGACGAGGACCCACGCTATGCTTACGCGGCCGAAGAGGGAGCACTAAGCTCGTACGGCTCTTACGGAGACGGTGATGTCAATATCGCAATGGCAGCCGAAGAGACGGACTTCGGAGAATACGGTAGCACACCGGATGAAAGTCCACAAGGCGCGGAACACAAATAATAGAGAGCACCTTTATTATAATATATACGCAGACAACAAGGCATATGCCCGCGGAGGTGCCCCAACAATAACCGACAGAAGCAAACACCCCAACAATGATAGACACCCACAGCCATATCTACGAAAGCAAATTCGACAGCGACCGCGACGAAGTAATCGCACGATCTAAGGCCGCAGGAATAGAACGCATACTTATACCGTCATGCACATTGGAAGACGCCGCAATGGTGCGCGACACGGCGGCGGCATACCCCGACACATGTTTTGCACTCTACGGCCTGCACCCCACCGAAATGGGCGAGCACCCGATGGAAGAGGCTGCGGCTATTATGGACTTCGCCGAGAGCAACAACCTGCCACGCGTGGGAGTCGGCGAGATAGGCATCGACCTTCATTGGGACAAAGAGCGCAAAGATGAACAGGTGGAGGTCTTCGAATGGCAGATGAGATATGCATACGACCGTGATTTACCCGTCTCAATACATTGTCGCGATGCAGTGTGGCTCCTTATGGAGAGTCTCGAACGTATGGGTGGACACATCCCGGCCGGCTCGCTACATTGCTTCACCGGAAGCGTGGACGAGGCAAAAGTCATCGCTCGTAAATGGCCGCAACTTATGTTTGGTTTCGGAGGCTCGTGCACATATAAGAACTCCCGAGTAGCGGAAGTGGCAGCGGCAGTCCCTTTCGACAGGATACTCACAGAGACCGACGCACCATATCTCACACCAGTGCCCCATCGCGGAGAGCGCAACGAGCCATCGTTCATACCCTATGTTGTCGAGAAACTAGCTCAGACCATGGGGCGCGACGCGGAAGATGTGGCAAGACAGACACACGAAAACGCCCTTAGGCTCTTCTTCAGTGGCGAAAAATAAAGCAGGAAGACAAGAGACATGCGCAAAAAGCACGTCAAGAAGTCTTCGCAAGCCCACAAAAGCCTCGCATGCGAGACAACAAGGGCGCACCACATAACATTAAAAAAAGGTTACAAAAGGAAATTTTAGGCATTCGGCACTGCAACTAATTAAGTCACAAGAGTCAAGCCATCAAAAATAAGCAAAAAAGCGAGTGTTCGCCATAATTTTGGGCGGGAAGGAATAGACAAAAAACCGCCCAAAACTCGCATTTTGCAAAGAGATTAGGCACTATGTTGTAAAAAATTAGTAATTTGGCAGTGAAAAGCGCACAAGTCAACTAACTGCGCTAATCACGCAAACCAACAAAATAAAAAATTAATAAAAAGTCAAATTTATCACAGATTATGAAAAAGCTTTTTGCCTATTTAGCAGTCGTCGGCATGATGAGTTTCGGCTCTGTCGCCATGGCACAGGATGAGAACGCAGCTCCGGCAGCTGAGCAGACCGAGGCAGCTGTTGCACCCGCAGCAGAGGAGGTTACCGAGGAGGCTACTGCAGCAGTAGCAGTCGACGAGGAGAAGAGCCTTCACCAGGTCCTCAAAGAGAAGTTCGTCGAGGGTGGCGTAGAGTGGATGCTCCCCGTGCTTGCATGTATCGTACTCGGTCTTGCAATCGCTATCGAGCGCATCATCTACCTCACCGCAGCTAGCACCAACACCAAGAAGCTCCTCAAGAAAGTAGAGGACGCATTCGAGAATGGTGGCGTTGAGGCCGCTAAGGAGGTTTGCCGCAACACCCGTGGTCCCGTTGCTTCTATCTTCTACCAGGGTCTCGAGCGTTACAACGAGGGTCCCGACATGGTCGAGAAGGCAGTTGCATCTTACGGTTCTGTACAGATGGGTCGTATGGAGTCTGGTCTTTCTTGGATCTCCCTCTTCATCGCTATCGCACCGTCCCTCGGCTTCATGGGTACTGTCGTTGGTATGATCCAGGCATTCGACTCTATCCAGCAGCTCGGTGACATGAGCCCTGTCGCTCTTGCAGGCGGTATCAAGGTGGCTCTTCTTACCACTATCTTCGGTCTTATCGCAGCTATCTGCCTCCAGCTCTTCTACAACTACATCGTTGCTAAGATTGACGGCATCGTCAACAAGATGGAGGACGCTTCCATCTCTTTGATGGACATCATCCTCAAGTATCAGGCTAAGCACTAATCCGCAGCCCGTGGCCACCAAGCGCTCACGCCTTAAACAAGAGTGAGCAGACTGGCAGGCACAAAGAGACATCGGATTTCGCTGGCCGCCCTATAGTTCCCGCAAAGCGGAAGCGGAGCGCGACACTCGGAGAGATAAAACTCCAGCAGGGCGAGCCAAGCAGAAAAAGCAAAAGCCTAAAAAACAAAGGAAGATGAAACAAATAGAAAAGATCACTAGCATCGTGATGTATGTCCTTTTGGCCATCGACGCGGTACTCATTATCCTTGGCTTCATCAACAAGGACAATGCCCCCCTCGAGGATGGTTCATTCGTTGACATCGCGATCCTTTGGACAATTGTCCTCGCCGGCGTCGGCATCCTCTGCGCAGTATTGTCT
>CAVILU010000036.1:0-15140 GCA_963643535.1 bacterium
GGCTAACGATTACGATATTGGCCGAGTCCAGCCAACTCTCACTCTCACATCTTCCGACGGCACCCGCAAGATGCTCTTCGACTACGACGGCAAGAGCATCGAGACAGCTTTCATCCCCGACGGCCACGAGGAGCGCAATACTCTCTGCGTCTCGTCCCAAGTGGGCTGCAAGATGGCATGCCGTTTCTGCATGACTGGCCGCCAAGGTTTCTCGGGCAACCTCACTGCTGGCGAGATCCTCAATCAGATGGCGTCTACAGAAGGCTATGAGGATCTTACCAATATGGTCTTCATGGGCATGGGCGAGCCAATGGACAATATAGACGAGGTCCTCAAAGCCCTCGAAATTCTCACCTCGCCATGGGGCTACGCTTGGAGCCCGCGCCGCATTACAGTATCCAGTATCGGCATCCCGGCCCAGCTCCATCGTCTGCTGGAGGAGAGCGATGTCCACGTGGCCATAAGCCTCCACTCCCCCAATGCCGAGAAGCGCGCAGAGCTCATGCCGGCGCAGAAGGGTTTCCCCATTGCCGAGACTCTCAGCCTCCTCGCTCAATATGATTGGACAGGCCAGCGTCGCCTTACTTTTGAATATACTCTTTTCGAGGGCGTCAACGACTCGCAGGCCGACGTCAATGCCCTCGTCAAGCTCTTGGCTCCGCTCCGTTGGTGCCGTGTCAACCTTATTGCTTTCAATGCGATACCGGACTCCGATCTCAAGGGCTGCAATCGCAAGCGTATGGAATGGTTCCGTGATGCCCTCAACGACAAGGGACTGACGGCCACTATCCGCCTCTCGAAAGGTCAGGATATCGATGCCGCATGTGGTTTGCTCAGCACAAAGCGCAACTCCGGCCAAAAGTAGAAAATCTGTTACGCCAGTGTCATGATGACATCTGCAGTTATCAACTCGTACACACATATTCGCCGAGCTGCGGAACCCCTTCGCCTAACGCTCCTTTTGTCCGCGGCTCTCACTCTTACAAATTGCGCACCCAGCCGCAGCAGTCAGGCCGAGCAAATTTACGGTCAGGCTGTCGAAGCCTTTTCGGCCAAGAAAATAGGCGCGGCAAAGGTACTTCTGGACAGCATCCGAAACTGCTATCCTGATGTGCCTGCCGTATACCGCGATGCGCGTGAACTCTATAAGGCCGTGGCGCACTACGAGAGCGAGCGTACGATAGCTTTCTTGGATAGTATGCTCCAGGTTTGCGAAGCCGAACGGCAGACCCTCCTCAAGGATATGGTTATAGACGACCCCGAAGCGCCGTCGCCTCGCTATATCGCCAAGTCGCAACAGGCTTTCCGCTCCTTCGATCGTTGCCTCGTCAAGGCTTCGTCGGACATCAATGGCGAGTTCTCTCTCATCAGTGTCTACACGGGCGAGAAGGCTGTCCACCACAACCGTTTTACTGCCCGCGTCGGCGATGAGTTTGTTGAGTTGCCGGAGATGGACGAGCTTTTCCGTAACGAGTTCTCCGATGGCGAGAGTGTTTGGGAGACTGTTCGTTACACGGGACATGAAGCTGCCGACGTGGCAAAGTTCATCGTTGTGCATCAGCAAGATCGTGTCCTTGTAGAGATGCTTGGCGAAAAGTCGCGCTACCTTACTTACCTTACGGATGTCGATAAGGAGGCCATCGCCAAGGTTTGGAGTCTCTCATGCTCCCTCCGCGAGAGCCGCAAGATAAAAGGTATGATTCGCTCTTCGCGCCTCGAAATGACTAAACAAAAGATGTAAATTATCGTTCAAATGGACGAAACAAAAACATCATAATCTCATGAAGCGTATCCTTTTCGCATTGTTAGCCATTGCGCTGCCAGCAATACTCTGGGCGCAAGGCGAGACAGTCTCCATCAAGGGACCCAACGGCATGCTCAGTGCCGAGTACCATAAGCCCGCAAACCTTGCCGAAGGCCAGAAGTGCCCCATCGTGATCCTCTGCCACGGCTTCGGTGCAAACCGTCAGTACGCACTCCTTCGCCAGGTTGCCACCAAGCTTGAGCAATATGGCTTTGCGACTCTCTCTTTCGACTTCGCAGGCAGCGGTGCCAGTGCGACGGATAAATTTGAGTTCCGTGATATGAGTCTCAAGACCGAGCTCAAGGATCTTCAGGCCGTCATTAAATACGCATCTAAGTTGCCTTTTGTCAGTGACGTTGCTCTCGTTGGTCACTCTATGGGTGGTGCGGTGTCGCTCCTTGCCGCAAGTGAGGAGGGTAAGCGTGCCGTCAAGTCCATCGTCCTTCTGGCACCTGCCGTCACTCTTCGCGAGGATGCGCTCCGCGGCAATGTCCTTGGCTCCAAATTCGACCCCAACGATCCGCCCCGTAAACTCAAGATTGGTGAAAATTATGTCGTAGGTCGCGATTTCCTCGAGTCCTGCCAAGAGACCAATTTCTTCAAGGCTGCGGCTGGGTATAAAGGTGAGACTCTCATCCTCTTCAGCAAAGATGACGAACTCGTTATATATACCTACGGCGAATACCTCGACCTTGTTCTCCCGAACTCCAAACTCGTGCTCTACAAGGGTTTGAACCATGCCTTCGTCAAGGCCGACGACCCCACAAAACAGGAAGAGGTAGTGACCAACGTGGCCGACTTCCTCAAGAAGGAGATGCTCTAAAAGGCACACTCTACTCCTAAAGATATATATTCAGCTGGCATCCGCGCATTTCGAGGGTGTCAGCTGATTTTTTATTCGTTATCTTTGCCCCGCAAATTCAACCACAACAATTTATCCCTTAGCAACCAATAAGACGATGTCTTTCAAGGTTAAATCTCCCGTCGTGGCCTTCGTGTGCAATATGCTCCTGGCCTACGTTGTCTATTTTGTGTGCCGATTGGCCTATCTGTTCGAGAATTGGGCGACGCTGTCGTCTGGCCTTTCGTGGAGTGGCATGGGCGGCGTGGCTTGTGGCTGCCTCCTTTTCGACACGTCCGCAATCCTCTACACACATATTCTTTATGCCATCCTGATGCTCCTGCCTTGCCATTTGCGCGAGGGGCGCGTTTGGCAGTCTGTGGCCAAGTGGGTTTTCGTGGTCGTCAATTCGTTGGCTGTCTTCGTGAACCTGTGCGATGCCGTGTATTTTAAGTTCACTGGCCGCCGCACCACATACAGTGTCCTCCAGGAGTTTGCCCATGAGGATAATCTGATTGGCATATTCTTCGATGAGTTTGTCAATCATTGGGACTTCGTCTTGTTGGGCGTGGTGCTCATTGCTCTTCTTGTTTTTGCGTATGTACGCCCCGTGGGCGTCAAGCGTCCGACGGGCGTTGTGGCGTGGGTCAAGTACTACGTCCTGGCTGTAGTCTGTTTCGCCATTTATATTCCGCTTATGATAGCCGGCATGCGTGGTGGCTTCACTACGGCAACTCGCCCCATAACTATCAGCAATGCAAATCAGTACGTCGACCGCCCTGCCGATGCCGCATTGATTCTCAACACCCCTTTCTCGCTCATCCGAACAATCAACAAGAAGTCTTTTTCCGACCCCAAATATATGCCTCGTGAGGAGATGGAGGCTATTTATTCGCCCCTCCACACCCCAGCGGATAGCGTCTCTTTCCGCCCTCGCAACGTCGTGGTGCTCATTGTCGAGAGCTTTGGCCGTGAGTATATTGGTGCCTACAACGAGAAACTTGAGGGCGGCAACTATAAGGGCTATGCGCCTTTTGCCGACTCGCTCTATTCGCGCAGCCTCAGTTTCGACTACACATTCTGCAATGGCCGCAAGAGTATCGACGGCATGCCGAGCGTCCTTTGTGGCATCCCTATGTTTGTCGAGCCCTTCTTCCTTACCCCCGCGTCGCTCAATAATTTGAGTGGCTTGGCGGGCGAACTTGGTAAGAAGGGTTATGAGACAGCGTTCTTCCACGGGGCGGAGAATGGCAGTATGGGTTTCCAAGCCTTTGCTCGTGCTACGGGCTTCGGCTCTTACTATGGACGCACGGAATACGATGCCGATGATCGTTTTGGTGGCGATGCCGATTTCGATGGCACATGGGCAATATGGGATGAGCCTTTCCTCCAATTCTATGCCACCAAGATGACTGAGATGAAGGAGCCATTTATGACGGCCGTCTTCACGGCTTCGAGCCATCACCCGTTTGTCGTCCCCGAGGCTTATCGCGATACTTTCCCCGAGGAGGGCGCGAACGTCATCCATAAGTGCATCCGCTACACCGACCACTCTCTGCGTCGTTTCTTCGAGACGGCCAGCAAGCAACCTTGGTTCAAGAATACGATCTTCGTCTTCACCAGCGACCATACCAACATCAGCGACCACGCTGAGTATCAGACCGATCTCGGCCTCTATGGCTCGCCGCTCCTCTTCTTCGACCCCTCAGGAGAACTCTTTGCTCCGGGGCGCCGCCATTGCATTGCCCAGCAGATAGACATCATGCCTACGGTGCTCGGCCTCCTCGGCTATGACAATCCGTATATCTCCTTCGGCAAAGACCTCTTTGCTACGCCCGACTCGGCAACGTGGGCCGTCAACTACAACAACGGTATCTATCAGTACGTCAAGGGCGGACGACTCCTGCAGTTCGATGGCAAAAACGTGCGTGCCCTCTACAATATTGAGTCCGATTGGATGCTTAAGGATAATCTTCTCGGCCGTGAGGATGAGACGGCAAATGCCATGCTCCGCGAGCTGCAAGCCATCATTCAGCAATATATGGAACGAATGATAGAGGACCGCATTGTGGCTCAGCAGTGATGCAGTTTTTTGCAAAATCAAAGGATTGTATCATCCGCGGGCGTGCTTTTCGGAGGGAAAACCATAACTTTGCGGCTTGATAAGAATTTGAGTGAGACTGATTTTAATAGCAATACAGATATGCTAAACAACCTTTCAGGTCGACATATTATGCTCGCCAGCGGCTCCCCTCGCCGCCAAGAGCTTCTCCGTGAGATGGGCATCGAGTTCGATGTCGTAACCAAGCCCGGCATCTCCGAAGATTATCCCGAGGACCTCAGCGCAAAGGATGTGCCCGAATATATCGCTTGCGAAAAGGCAAACGCCTACACCGCCGACCTCAAGGATGGCGACATCCTCATTACGGCCGACACTGTCGTTGTAGTGGACAAGCAAATCCTCGGCAAGCCCAAAGACGAGGCTGATGCCAAAGCTATGCTCAAGCAGCTCAGCGGCCGCACGCATAAGGTTATTACTGGCGTGGCCATAGCCACAACCCGCGGTGTCAACTCCTTCTCTGTCAAGACTAAAGTGACTTTCCGCAACCTTACTCCCGATGTCATAGATTACTACGTGGCCAACTACAAGCCTCTCGACAAGGCTGGCGCTTATGGCATCCAGGAGTGGATTGGCCTCATTGGCATCGACTACATCGAGGGCTCTTATCAGAATGTCATGGGCCTCCCGACGCAACGCCTCTTTGCCGAGCTCGCCTCGATTCACTAAATAGGAAACATTCACACGTTTCCTGCTCTTAATATTTCCGCCAACATCTGCTGAGCGGAAATTTTTCTGTTTCCGTACATCACGCTTTTTACTCTCGCCAAAATATGACAGCCAAGTCCGTAAAGTCTTCCGCAATGTCTCCCGAGGCTCGCCTTTCCGCACTCTTCGCCTCATGGGCCGGTGCGCAGCCCGCCAAAGTCGAAAAACTTCCGCCTTCGGGCTCCAACAGGGCGTATTATCGCCTCGTGGCAGAGGATGGACGTACGGCAATAGGTGTCGTGGGCGAGAATGACCGCGAAAATCGCGCTTTCATTGCCTTCAGTCGAGGCTTCGCGAAGGCGGGCATTAATGTGCCTGAGATTTATGCCACCGACGAGGAGGGTGGGGTATACCTCCAGCAGGATTTGGGTTGCACGTCACTCTTCGACCTCATAAACTCGGAGCGCAAGGCCAACGATGGCAAGTTCACCCCGAGACTCAAAGAGACCTATAAGAAAGTCCTTGCCGCGCTCGCCGAAATCCAAAGCAAGGGCCGCAATTGCATCGACTTCTCGCTCTGCTATCCGCGCTCCGATTTCGACCGACAGAGCATGATGTGGGACCTCCAATATTTCAAGTATTATTTCCTGCGCCTGGCCGGTGTGCCTTTCGACGAGGAGAAACTGGAGGCCGACTTTAACGTCTTCATAGATTATCTTCTTGAGGCCAATTGCAAATATTTCCTCTACCGCGATATGCAGAGCCGAAATATTATGCTGGCCGAGGATGGCACACCGTGGTTCATTGATTATCAGGGTGGCCGCCGTGGAGCAAGGCAATATGACGTGGCGTCGCTGCTCTACGATGCCAAGGCCGATATTCCAAACTCGGTGCGCAACGAGCTTTTGGCGTTCTATGTGAGTCGCTTGCGCGGCACCGAGGTCAATGCGTTCCTCCGCCATTACTTTGGCTATTGCCTTATCCGCATCATGCAGGCCATGGGCGCATATGGCTACCGCGGATATTTCGAGCGCAAGGAGCACTTCCTCAAGAGCATTCCCTTCGCCCTTGACAACCTCAAGGACATTCTCGCAAACCATCGTCCCGAAGTCGACATGCCCGAGCTCAACCGGGTATGGGACACCCTTGCCGAGAGCCAAACTCTCCGCAGCATTGCCAAGGGCGGACGACTCAAGGTGCGCGTCTTCTCCTTCTCGTATAAGCATGGCATCCCTACCGATGTCTCAGGCAATGGCGGTGGACACGTCTTTGACTGCCGTGCTCTGCCTAATCCGGGCCGCGAGGAGAGGTATAAAAAGAGCACTGGCCGCGATGCCGACGTTATAGAGTATTTCAGTCACCATAAGGAGGTGATGGATAAGTTCCTCAATGCGGCCTTCACTGTCATTGGCATGAGCGTGGATCGCTACGTCGAGCGTGGTTTCCAAAACCTTATGGTGAGCTTCGGCTGCACAGGTGGCCAACATCGCTCAGTCTTCTGTGCCGAGGCCGCAGCCAAGTGGATTAAGCAAAATTGGCCTCAGGTTGAGGTTGAACTTAGGCATATTGAGCAGCAATGAACGGAATGATTTTCGCCGCAGGGCTTGGCACTCGTCTCGCTCCGCTCACCAATACTCGGCCCAAGGCTTTGGTCGAGGTGGCTGGCGTGCCTCTGCTCCGTCGTGCTATTGAGCACCTTGTCGCGGCTGATGTGGACCATATCGTGGTAAATGTCCATCATTTTGCCGATCAGATTGTCGATTATATCAATGCCAATCGCACTCTTTGGAATGCCGAGATTGTCATCTCCGACGAGCGTGATTTACTCCTCGATACCGGTGGCGGCCTCCTTAAGGCTTTGCCTCTCTTCCCCGACGATAGTTTCATTGTGGTTGGCAATGCTGATGTCGTTTGCGACGCCCCGCTCGATTGGTTAATAAGTGAACATAAGTCCAGACATCTCGATGCCACTCTTATGACGAGTCGGCGCTCTTCCACTCGTCACCTCCTTTTCGATGCCGACAGCCGACTCTGTGGCTGGGAGGACGTCAAGAATGACAAGCGTCGCGATGTGCGCAATGCTGATGTCGCATACCGCGAGGCCTTCAATGGTTTCCACGTGATTGAGCAGAGCCTCATCCGCTCTTTCCTTCCTCAAGGCGAGGCTCTTCGCCCGCTTCCTATTATCAGTGCCTATCTCGACTCCGCCTGCGATTTCAATATCGGGCGCGCTCTAATTCCCGATGGCCGCTATTGGTTCGATGTCGGGACTGTAGAGAAACTGCGTGTGGCCGAGGATTTCCTCTTGCGCCAGTAGCACATATTCCTACCTAAAAATGAAGCACATCTTATCACTCCTTATATCCCTCGTCTCTCTCTCATCCCTTGCCCAGGCAAGTAAAGACCCTCAATATTCAGTTCCACTTAAGACGGGATATCGCATCAGTGGCTCCTATGGAGAGATTCGAGGAAACCATTACCATGCAGGTCTTGACATGGGTACCCTCGGTGTCGAGAATGTCGAGGTCCATGCGGCGGAAAGCGGTTGGGTGAGCCGAGTGAAGGTGGGCCCTTATGGTTATGGTCGTGCGCTGTATATCTCTCATCCCGACGGGCATACTACAGTCTATGGCCACCTCAATGGCTATGCCCCCAAGATAGATTCGCTAGTGAGGCAACATCAATATGCTTCGCAGACCTACGAGACGGAGTTTTTCCTCCCCGAGGGCAAACTCCCCGTCAATCGTGATGAGGTTGTGGCATTCTCCGGCAATACTGGTGGCTCGGGTGGCCCGCATCTCCACTTCGAGGTCCGCGACACTAAGACGGAAGAGCCTCTCAATCCTTTGCGTTTCATCTCTATTGCGCCAGACAACGTTCCGCCAACTCTTTATGGCGTAAAGGTTTACGCTCTCTCGACCGATGCCCAGGTTAGTGGTGCTGCCTCAGATCGGTATTTTAAGCTGGGTAATATCAATGGGCGCACTATAGATTGTGTAGGCACTATCGGTCTCGGCATCCATTGCACTGATTATTTTGCTGCTGGCGGCCGTCCGTGTGGCGTGATTGAAATTAATCTTTATGATGGCGACTCGCTTGTCTATTCTTCCCGAGTCGACCATTTCCCTTTCGAACTCAATCGCCACGTAAATTGCCACATAGATTTTGCCGAGAGTCTCCTCAATAAGCATTTCATTCAACGTAGCTTCGTGAGCCCCGGAAACCGTCTGCCTATCTATGGCAAACGTGCCACTCCTACAACTGTCCGTGAGGGCGAGACTCACAAGATGCGCTACGTTGTAAAAGATTTTGCAGGCAACGAGAGTGCGGTCTCCTTCATTCTCCGCGGTGTCCGTAATACCGGAGCGAAGCTTCAGCCGACACCTACGGGCGACCTCGTAAAATGGCAACGCACTTGGGCCAAGGACACACTCGGCGTCGATGTGCTAATCCCACGTGAGACTTTCTACGAAGACCAGTACGTGGCCATATCCCGCACAAATAGGGTGGGGCAGTTGCCTCCCATCTTCACTATCGGCAGCCGCCTCGTTCCCATCCAAAAGTCAGTAAAGGTCACAATGGCAGTGCCCAATCAATGGCGGCGGATTAAGGATAAAGTTTTCGTGGGTCGAAAGACGACAAACGGCGTTGCCTATTCCGGTGGTGAGGTGCGTCCTGAACTTGGCTCGGCAAACCACTTTGTCATAACAGCCAATATCTCTTCGCTCGGCGACTATACACTCGATGTTGACACGCTCGCGCCCGCACTCCGTATCCGCAACAAGACAAACTCCATAGGCAAGTCCGACCTCATAAGCATCGGCATATCAGACGATAAGAGCGGTATTGCCAAATACTCCGTAACTATCGATGGCCAATGGCAAGTCTTCGAGTTCGACTATAAAAACGCCCGCCTCAAGATGACTCCCGAATATCTCGGTCTCGGCCGCGGACGGCACAAACTCCACGTCGAGGTCTCCGATTCTTGCGGCAATACCCGTACACTCGATTGGGATTTCTCTGTTATCTAATGCTCCCTGTTGTGAGCGGCGAGCCAAAATAGGAACAAGTATAACACAAAAAATCGCCCCCAGTTCAGAACTCTGATCTGGGGGCGACTGCTTATATAAAGGTATAAGTGTGTGTCTGCCTGTGCTTACTCCTGGCCGTCGAAGCTCTTGTTATACTGCTCCATAGCGCGGGCGCTCATACCCATTGACGAGAAACCGCCATCGTGGTAGAGGTTCTGCATGGTGATCTTCTTGGTGAGGTCGGAGAACATCGTGACGACGAAGTTTGCGCACTCCTCAGCGGATGCGTTGCCGAGAGGGCTCATGCGATCCGAGAAGTCCATGAGGCCGCCGAAACCGTGGATGCCGGAGCCTGCAGTGGTGGCGGTGGGGGACTGGGATACAGTGTTGACGCGTACGTGACGCTCGTGGCCGTAGATGTAGCCGAAGCTGCGTGCGATGCTCTCGAGGAGAGCCTTGGCATCGGCCATATCATTGTAACCGTCGAAAGTGCGCTGTGCCGCTACGTAAGAGAGGGCGACAACTGAGCCCCACTCGCTGATGGCGTCCATCTGATAGGCAACCTGCAACATCTTGTGGAAAGAGATTGCGGAGATGTCCAGTGTCTTGCCGAGGAAGTTATAGTCGAGGTCGGTGTATTCGCGCTTCTTGCGGACGTTGAGGCTCATGCCGATAGAGTGGAGCACGAAGTCAATCTTGCCGCCGAGGATCTCCTGGGACTGTGCGAACACGTTCTTAAGGTCCTCTACACTTGTAGCGTCGGCAGGGATGAGCTCCGAGCCGGTCTTCTTACCAAGGTCGATGACCTCGCCCATGCGGCAAGCTGCCAGCGTGTTGGAGAGGGTAAACGTTGCGCCCTGCTCCTTAGCCTTCTCGGCTACCTTCCATGCAATTGACTTGTCGTTCAACGCGCCGAAGATGATGCCGCGCTTGCCTTCCAGTAAGTTCTGTAACATTACGTGTATCTATTGTTTCGTTTGGTTTCTGTCAAAACGTTTGTTGACGGTGCGAAGTTACTGCCTTTTGCTATCTGCATATTGCAAAATGTGTTAATAATAAATAAGTGCTGTCCAAATAACGTGATTTGCTGTTGATTTGTGCTATTTTTGGTTTCGCATTTCCTTTATTACCCAACGATTATATCTCTCTTGTTGAGTATGCTTACTCGCTTTTTAGTAATTTTCTCGGCTCTCCTGACGCTCTGTGTGGCATCCTCCGCGCAGATGGTTGAGCCTGTTCACTTCAAGACGTCTTTCAAGCAGACGTCCCCAACGCAAGCCGAAATCCTCTTCGAGGGCACTATAGACGACGGCTGGCATGTCTATTCTACTGGCCTTGGTGACGACGGCCCTATCTCCGCCTCACTCAGTGTCAACAGCCTCAAAGGCGTTGAACTCGATGGCCCTCTCGCCCCGCGCGGCAAGGAGATCAAGACGTTCGACAAAATGTTCGATATGACCCTCCGCTATTTCGAGGGTAAGGTGGCTTTCGCGCAGCCTGTACGCTTTACGGCCGCCGACTATTCTATCGACGTGAGCCTCGAATACGGTGCTTGCAACGATCAGAATTGCCTCCCGCCAACCAATGTCGATTTCAAGAAGTCTGGCCATTGCGACCTCTCCTCTGCAAAGGATGCGGAAGGTGCAACAACTGTGGCGCAGGAGACAACTCCCGCCCCCGCGACTGCCGATTCCGCCAACGCAGCTCCTGCTAAGGCCGTCCTCGTTGACACCTGGGCTCCCGTAATCGACAAGCTCCAGGCTCATTCCGATGCACTCTCGGCAAGCACCGATATGCCTTTGTGGAAGATTCTCCTCGAAGGCATTCTTGGCGGTCTGCTCGCAATTTTCACTCCGTGCGTTTGGCCCATCATTCCTCTTACTGTCAGCTTCTTCCTAAAGCGCAATGCCGATTCGCGTGGCAAGGCTATCCGCGAGGCCCTTACGTATGGTGCCGCCATTGTCGTGATCTATGTGGCTCTCGGCCTTGTCGTGACTGGTATCTGGGGCGCAAATCAGCTGAATAATTTGGCCACGAACGCGGTCTTCAATATCTTCTTCTGCCTCTTGTTGCTCGTCTTCGCTGCCTCCTTCTTTGGCGCATTCGAACTTACTCTTCCCTCTTCGTGGGCCGATAAGATTGAGACTCGCAAGAGCAATGCCACTGGCCTCCTCGCCATTTTCCTTATGGCATTCACCTTGGCTCTTGTCTCTTTCTCTTGCACTGGTCCCATTATTGGTTTCCTCCTTGTTGCGGTTTCCGCGCAGGGCTCTTTCCTTGCTCCCGCTGTCGGTATGTTCGGCTTTGCTTTGGCTCTCGCCGTTCCGTTCACCCTCTTTGCTCTCTTCCCCAGTTTGCTCAAGAAGGCTCCGCGCTCGGGTGGTTGGATGAATGTTATTAAGGTCACCCTCGGTTTCGTCGAGTTGGCTTTTGCCCTCAAGTTCCTCTCTGTGGCCGATATGGCATACGGCTGGCGCATCCTCGATCGTGAGGTCTTCCTCGCCATTTGGATTGTAATTTTTGGCCTTCTCGGTGCTTACCATCTTGGTTGGATTCGTTTCACTATGGACGACCCCGACCGTACGGTTGGCGTTACTCGTTTCTTCATTGGTGGCGCGTCTCTTGCTTTCGCCATATATATGCTGCCGGGTCTCTGGGGCGCGCCTCTCAAGGCTGTCAGCGCATTCCTCCCGCCTTCGAGCACGCAGGATTTCCGCCTTGGCCAGAAGACTTTCGAGTCTCAGTATAATGACTATGACGTCGCTATCGAGGCCGCTGCCGCAAGTGGCAAACCCATATTTGTAGATTTTACGGGCTTCGGTTGCGTCAATTGCCGCAAGATGGAGGCCGCTGTGCTCTCCGAGCCTCAGGTCGCAGGTCAGATTGAGAAGGGTTTCGTGACCGTCTCCCTCTATGTCGATGACAAGACTCCGCTCGCTGAGCCTATCGAGGTCGATGACAATGGCACCAAGCGTACCCTTCGCACTGTGGGCGACAAGTGGAGCTTCCTCCAGGCTCATAAGTTCGGCGCCAATACTCAACCTTTCTACGTGATCGTAGATGCCGAGGGCAATCCTCTTTCGCCCTCCCGCTCTTATGATGAGGATGTTGCAGAGTTCCTGGACTTCCTCTCCGCTGCCCGGAAATAAGGCTTGCCGCTCCTGCGGACTGATATAAGATATTGGCGTGAATTCCTACCTTGGAGTTCACGCCTTTTCTTGTCTATCTATAAAAAGTCTACATAGCGACTATAATGGCGGGCTGTCTCCGTTGTCAATAGCGAACTTTTCACTAACTTTGTGTCGTATCGGCTAATATGAAAAAGCTACACAAGTTTGTCCTCGGCAACTATGCAGGGCCTCTCGCGATGACCTTCTTCATTTCGCTCTTCATCCTCGTGATGCAGGGCTTGTGGAGATATGTTGATGATATCGTGGGCAAGGGTCTGGAGATTAGTGTTATGGCCGAGCTCCTTTTCTATGTCGCGCTGCAGGTGGTACCTATGGCGCTACCTCTCGCTATTCTCCTTGCCGCGCTTATGACTTTCGGCAATCTTGGCGAGAATTATGAGCTCACGGCCATGAAGGCCAGCGGCATATCCCTCTTCCGTATTATGCGCCCGCTCATCTTCGTCACGGCTGCCGTGTCGGTGATGGCGTTCTGGTTCTCCAATAACGTATTGCCTGTGGCGAACCTCAAGTTCTACACTCTGCTCTACAGTGTGCGCCAGCAACGCCCCGAGCTCGAACTCAAGGAGCGCGTTTATTATGACGGCGTCGACGGTTTCCGTATCAAGGTAGGCCATAAGGATCGTGAGACGGGTATGCTCTATGACCTTATCATCCACGACCACCGCGACCGCATCAATCGTAATATCAACGTCACGATGGCGGACTCCGGCAAGATGGATATCGATAACAAGGCCGGCCTCATTCGCCTCGTCCTCTACAGCGGTGTGACCTACGATGAGAAGGTGGCCATGGGTAACAAACGTATGACGGACCGCGACAAGCAGCTCTATCGCCATGACGAGTTTTCCCAGGAGGTCTTCCAAATAAAAGTTGATGGTCTCGACTTCTCGCGCACAAGCGAAGATGTCTTCAAGACCAACGACAGAATGAAGAACCTCAGCCAGTTGGCGCAAGACGGAGACTCTCTGCGCCACAAATGTGACTCCATTGCGATCCAACTGAAAACCGACATAAAGAGCTATACTCTAAAAAAGACGGCCTACAAGTTCAAAAACGACTCCCTCCTCACTCTCGCTCTCGACACTGCGCAAATAGTCCATGCCGACAGTGTGGCAAAAGTCCTGACTCCGCGCCGTCTGCACACGGCAATGCAGAATGCCCTCCGCATTGCCAAGAGCAACAAGCAGGTTGTCGATGAACGTGCCCTAAGCTACCAGAATGAGAAGCTCAAAGCCAATAGACACGATATGGAGATTCATCGCAAGTTCTCTCTCCCTGTCGCTTGCCTCGTCTTCTTCTTTATCGGAGCCCCGCTTGGTGCTATCATCCGTAAAGGCGGTCTCGGTACTCCTATCGTCATCTCTATCCTCTTCTTCATCTTCTACTACGTCATTGATACTTTTGGCGCAAAGATGGCTCGCGAGGATGTCTGGCCCGTGTGGTGCGGTATGTGGCTGTCGTCTGGAGTCCTGGCTTTGATCGGCTCCTTCCTTACGTATAAGTCTGCCACGGATTCCGCTCTCTTCCGTTCCGAGGCTTACGGCCGTATCGCCGATAAGATTAAGGAACTCATTCGCAAGCGTCGCGAGGCCAAACTCAAGAAACGCCGCGAGGAAGGTGACTCGATGGCTTTCTAACATCTATATGTTTTAGATAAAAGTCCAATCCCCAAACATACATCTCCTTCTGCAATATGCCAGTCTCGGCAGTCGTAGGAGATTCATCTACAGAAAACTTCAACCCAAATGGATACAAATAATCCCGACGCACGTGAGCGTCTCGATAAAATTGAGGATGCCGTCGAGGCCTTCAAGCGTGGCGAGTTCGTCATCGTTGTGGACGATGAGGACCGCGAGAACGAAGGCGACTTCATCACGGCTGCCGAACTCATAACCCCCGAGAAGGTCAACTTTATGCTCAAGAACGGCCGCGGTGTACTCTGCGTGCCCCTCTCCATAGATCGTTGCGAGCAGCTTGAGCTCCCCCATATGGTGACAGACAATACCTCAATCCTCGGAACTCCTTTCACGGTCTCCGTCGATTTGTTGGACGGTTGCACCACGGGTGTCTCAATCCACGACCGTGCCGCCACCATCAAGGCTCTTGCCGATCCGACAAGTAAGCCTACCGACTTTGGCCGCCCAGGTCACATCAATCCTCTCTATGCTCAGAACCGCGGTGTCATCCGTCGTGCTGGCCATACCGAGGCTGCCATAGACCTCGCTCGCCTCGCCGGCCTCCAACCTGCAGCCGCCCTCATCGAGATAATGAATGAGGATGGTACTATGGCGCGTCTCCCGCAACTCCGTGAGGTGGCTAAGGCGAATAATATGAAGCTTATCTCCATCAAGGATCTCATAGCTTATCGCCTCAAGACCGAGACTCTCGTCTCCCGTGGTAGCGAAGTCCATCTCCCCACTCAATATGGCGATTTCCGACTCATTCCCTTCCGCCAGCAGAGCAACGGCAAGGAGCACATCGCCCTCATCAAAGGTGAGTGGAAGTC
>CAVILU010000037.1:0-14865 GCA_963643535.1 bacterium
TTAGCCTACCCATCATTTGCCGACACTCCCCTTTTTAACTTGCCGGTAACTTGCAGAGATGCCCACGCAGAAACAAGCCTCCATTGAAAATCAATAACTTAGCTTATTGATTTAACTTGCTGGTAACTTGCAGAGGAGACCTCACTAAAACAAACCACCACTGGAAATCGACAGTTTGCCGACACTCCCAATTTTAACTTGCCGGTAACTTGCAGAGATGGCCGCCAGCAGAAAATGCAGACCATGATAGAGTGCTTCAAGGATTTCTTCAACAAGTTCTACGAGGTAGCCAACGCCAAGTTTGTCGCCGCGCAACAAGACTCATAGCCGCATAGCGGCTCCGCAAAAAATTGTCCATCCCGTGGTTGCACAAATTCAGAAGTCCAACCACAACCATCCGTCGGCAGCGGCCGCGAAATGCTTAACTTTGCGGGGCGGAGAAGCGGAAAACGGAAAGAAACATGAGCGAAACGAAATATTTGCCTTATGGCATATCGGACTTCAAGAAAGTCATAACTGGGGGATTCTACTACGTAGACAAGACAAAGTTCATCCCCGACCTCGAAGATGAGGCACACTTCATCTTCCTCACGCGTCCACGTCGTTTTGGCAAGACGCTGTGGCTCAGTATGCTCTCGTCATATTACGACTGTTTGGAGAAAGATAGCTTCGACGAACTTTTCGGCAGTTTGTGGATTGGCAGCCACAAGACAGCCCAGCAGGGCAAGTACCTTATGCTCATACTCGACTTCTCGCAAGTTAGCGGCGACATCGAGTCGTTGAAGTCAAACTTCGAGGAATATATGTGCCTGAGCCTGGACCAGTTTATGGATCGCTATAAGCACCTTTTCACAAGCGAAAACGTCGACAGGTTCAGAGAAGCAAAGACATCGAGTGCGAAGCTCATCATCCTAAGGGGTGCAGCCAAAGACCTTAACCTCCCTCTATTCCTTATAGTCGACGAATACGACAACTTCACCAACGTAGTCCTCAACGAAAATGGAGAAGAATTCTACAATGCGATAACGCACGCCGACGGATTCTATCGCGACACATTTAAGAAGTTCAAGGGGATGTTCGACCGCATCATCCTTGTTGGCGTCAGCCCCGTGACATTGGACGACTTGACGAGCGGATATAACATAGGTTGGAACATAACGACAGTTTCCAGCTTCAATCAAATACTCGGATTCTCGGAAGAGGAGGTGCGCGATATATTCGAGTATTACAAAGATGCAGGCAAACTGCCCCCCACATTCGACACGGACCGTGCAATTGAAGAAATCAAACCGTGGTACGACGGCTATTGCTTCTCGCAGGATGCGCTTGCGACGCAAAGCAAAGTTTTCAACAGCGATATGGTCCTCTACTACATCCACACCCTCGTGCGCCGCCAGCGCCCACCGTTGGATATGGTTGACCACAACGCCAACATAGACTACAACAAACTGCAGACGCTCATCCGGCTCGACACTATCGACGGCAATCGCAAAAGCGTGCTGGAGAGCATCATTGAGCGCGGCGAGATAAGGGCCGAGATAGAAGAGTCGTTTTCGGCGAAGTCGCTCACCAAGCCAGAAATGTTCACAAGCCTTCTCTTCTACTACGGCATGCTGACCATAACGGGCTACGACGACCCCGACCTTATCCTCGGGATACCGAACAACAACATCCGCAAACTATACTATCGCTACCTCGTCGACTCATTCAGTTCCGACAGCAAAATAGACATCAGCCAACTCCGCGGGCACTTTGCCGCCATGGCCAAAGAAGGAGAGTGGCGAGGCTGCTTACAATACCTCGCCGAAGCCTATGCACGAGTTTCCTCTGTCCGCTATGGCATCGAGGGCGAACGCAACATACAGGGCTTCTTCATGGCCTATCTCGCCCTTAGCAACCATTATGTCCTTGCCCCCGAGCTCGAACTAAGCCACGGATATTGCGACTTCTTCCTCCTGCCAGACACAAGCCGCACGCGCACCACCCGCCACAGCTACATCATCGAGCTCAAGTACCTGCCCAAGAAAGACTGGGCGGACAAGGCCGCCGACCAATGGAAAGAGGCCGTGGCGCAGATTGAGCGTTACGCGGCGGCTCCGCGTGTGGAGGCCCTAAGGCAAGGGACTGAGCTCCACAAAGTCGTGGTGCAGTTCTGCGGATGGGAAGTCAAGAGGATGGAGGCAGTTTAACAGTTAGCAGTTAACAGTTTGGAGTTAGCAGTTAACAGTTTTGCTGTTTTGCCGCCACTTATGTTTTGACATGAATCACTCCCTCAAAAACGAACTATTCCAATTAGAGCGCAGCATCCGTCGCAGTCTGATTTTGGAGAAAACGTTTAGAGTTTTCGTCATAATTACTTAATTTCGCCAAAATAGTGTAACACGTCCGTTCGTTCTTTAAAAGAAAAGAGACGGCGGAGCGGGAGAAGCCCCACCAAGAAAGAAGATGGAATATAACACTTCGCGAGACAAGCTGATAATGCCCGAGTACGGGCGCAACATACAGGAGATGGTACGCCACGCGCTCACCATCGAGGACCGCGACGAGCGCACACGCTGCGCCGCCACGATAGCCAAGACCATGATATCGCTCTTCCCCAAGCTCAAGGAGGACGACAACTATAAGCAGAAGGTGTGGGACCACATAGCCATGATGGCCGACTACAAGCTGGACGTCGACTCGCCCTACCCCATGCCGACACAGCAGGAGGCGAGCGTGCACCCCACGGAGCACGTGCCCTACCCGATGAAGCGGATCCGCCTGCGCGCCTACGGGGCCGTGGTCCAGGACATGCTGGATGCCGCCGTCCGCGCCGACACCGAGGAGGAGCGACTGCAGATAGCCGCCATGACGGCCGTCTACATGAAGAAACTCATCATCCAGGGCGGCAAGGAGACCAACGCCGAGGACCGCGTCTGCGCCGACATGAGCGACATGACCAACGGCGCCCTCCAATACGACTTTGCAGAGATGCTGGAATATCTGCCCGAAGCCAGCGGCCAGCAGCAACAGCAGAAGCCCAGACGTCAGTGGCAGAACCGCAACCAGGGCCGTCAGCAGACAGGCTTCCACTTCCGCAACAACCGCGGCGGCAATCGCGGCGGCGGCAACTTCGGCGGGCGCAGGAACAACAATAATAACAAGAAAAGGTGGTAAGCCACAAGCACACATATGAGTGGAACATTCAGAATTGAAGGCGGACATCCGCTGAACGGAACCATAACTCCACAGGGAGCCAAGAACGAGGCTCTGCAGGTGCTCTGCGCCACCCTGCTCACCTCCGAGGAGGTAGTGATAGACAACATACCCGACATTCTCGACGTCAACAACCTCATCGACCTCCTAGGCTGCATGGGCGTGAAAGTGTGGCGCGAGGGGAGGCACAAATGCCACTTCGCGGCCGAGAACGTCAACCTCGAGTATCTCCAGACTGAGGACTTCAAGAAACGCGCGTCGGCGCTCCGCGGCTCCACGATGATCATGGGTCCGCTCTTGGCGCGCTACGGCAAGGCATATTTCCCCAAGCCCGGCGGCGACAAGATAGGCCGACGCAGATTGGACACCCACTTTATCGGCTTCTCGAAGCTCGGCGCCACCTTTGACTACGACAATGGCCAGGTGTTCTACACCGTCTCGGCCAAGAACCTCACGGGCACGTATATGCTCCTGGACGAGGCGTCGGTGACGGGCACAGCCAACATCCTCATGGCGGCCGTCATGGCCAAGGGCGACACCACTATTTACAACGCCGCCTGCGAGCCCTACCTGCAGCAGCTCTGCAACATGCTGGTAGCCATGGGCGCGAAGATAGACGGCATAGGCTCCAACCTGCTGACGATACACGGCGTGACGAGCCTCGGCGGCTGCACGCACTCCATATGGCCGGACATGATTGAGGTAGGCTCATTCATTGGCATGGCAGCCATGACGGCGGGCGACATGACGATCAAGGACGCGGGTGTACGCCACCTCGGCATCATACCCCTCGCCTTCCAGCGCATGGGTATCAACCTCGAGATTAACGGCGACGACATCCACATCCCCTCGCAGCCGCACTACGCCATAGAGTCGTTTATCGACGGCTCCATAATGACCGTGGCCGACGCGCCGTGGCCTGGCCTCACGCCTGACCTCCTAAGCGTCTTCCTTGTACTGGCCACGCAGGCCAAGGGCAGTGTGCTCATCCATCAGAAGATGTTCGAGAGCCGCCTCTTCTTCGTCGACAAACTCATCGACATGGGCGCACAGATAATCCTCTGCGACCCGCACCGCGCCACCGTCATCGGCCTCAACAACGAGACCCGTCTGAGAGCCACCACCATGACGTCGCCCGACATACGCGCCGGCGTGGCACTCCTCATAGCCGCCCTCTCGGCGCAGGGAACGTCCACCATCCACAACATAGAGCAGATAGACCGCGGCTACCAGTATATAGACAAACGACTGACCGATTTGGGAGCCGTCATAACACGCATATAATCAGCTAAGCAACAAGGCAATGAAACACGCTATCAAGACAAGCCTGCGCACCCTTGCGCTGACGGCCATAGCCACATTGGGCATGACAGTCTCCGCCATGGCGCAGTTCGACGTCAAGGCAGACGAATATTTCATGTCGCACTGCTACGAAAGGGCGACGGAACGCTACCTCCAGGTCTTCCACGCCGACAAGGCCAACAAGGCCAACCTGCCGCTCCTCAGGCGAATAACCGAATCGGTGCTCCGCGCCGAGATGGTACGCGACACGGCGCGCTACTTTGCCGACCTCTATCTAGACATGGAGCAGAACGACGCCGAGGCATACTTCATGTCCGCGCAGGCACACTTCCACGCCCATGACTTCGACATCGCCCTCGTGCGCCTGGACTCCTTCATGGTGCGCACAACCACCGAGGAGCAGCTCAACAGAGCCGAGCAACTCAACTCGTGGATCCGCAACGCCAAGCGATTTATGAGGGACACGCTGCCCAACCCGCTCATCAACCTCGGCGAGCAGATAAACACCAAGAACAACGAGTTCAACCCCTACGTGATCAACGACGGCCGCACCCTCGTCTTCTCGTGCGACGACAAATATGACCGCGAGGCCAAGCTGAATGTCTTCAACATCAAGTCCAGCGACCAGACGGCCCTCTCATGGTCACCCGCCAAGAAGTTCGGCAACCAGATAAACTCCCTCAACGACGAGTATCCCTCGGGCGTAACCCCCGATGGCTTCTTCTTCTGCTCCAACGTTGGCAACGGGCGCGACTTTGCGCTCTTCACCGCCAAGTACCTTGACAATGGCCGCGGCACGCAGGTGGAGAAGATGCCTCGCCCCATCGACCGCAAGGGCTCAGTTGTCTCGGCATGCTTCACGGAGGGCGGCGACACCATCTACTTCTCGGCATGCGACAAGAAAGGCAAGTTGGACATCTTCTACTCCATCCGTTCATTCAACGGCACGTGGATGCCTCCTCGCCCAATACCCGGCCTCGTCAACCGCGACGAGAGCGACGAGAACTACCCTATGCTGGATAATAACGGCACGAGGCTTTACTTCGCATCGAACCGCGAGGGCTCCATGGGAGGCTACGACATCTACTACAGCGACTTCGACTTCCGCAAGAACGCGTGGGGAGTGCCCGTACATATGCCATACCCCATCAACGACACGTATGACAACATGACGGTCTCCTTCACTGCGGACCACCGATATGCCTACTTGTCGCTCTTCCGTCCGGACAGCTACGGCGGCCGCGACATCTACGCGTTGCTGCTCAACCATGACGTCCGCACGTCGGCCATCATACGCTACACCGTCAAGGTACGCAACACCAAGAACAAGATCCTCGACATCCGCAAGCAACCGGCTATCGAGGTGCGCAGTGAGAAAGGCGAACTCGTGGCCATAGAGCGCGTCAACATGAACAACCACTCCTTCATCGTGGTCCTCGACCCAGGCACATACACCCTCTCGATAGACCTCGACGGCACCAAGCATTACGAGGAGAAGATAGAGATCCCCGAGCGCACGTATGGCACCAAAGCCATCGACCGAAAGGCCACACTCGAGGTAGACTAATCCCAACCATAAAAAAGAACAACAGTTAACAACAAAACAGCCTCCCAAAAAAGCAGTCAGCCCAAAACGAAAGAAACTGTAAACTGAGAACTAACGGGAACTGTGAACTGTGAACTGTGAACTGTGAACTGTGAACTGATATGAACATAACCCTCTCCCGCCCAATAGTCTTCTTCGACCTTGAGACCACGGGCCTCAACATAGGCAAGGACCACATAGTAGAGATATCGCTCATCAAGCTCTTCCCCGACGGACACCGCGAAGAGTTCACGCAGCGCATCAACCCGGGCATGCACATCCCCGAGGAGGCCACGGCAGTGCACCACATCACGGATGCCGACGTAGCCGAAATGCCCCTCTTCAAGGACGTGGCGCGCAAGATAGCCGGCATCATCGAGGGTTGCGACCTCGGCGGCTTCAACAGCAACAAGTTCGACATCCCGATGCTTGCGGACGAGTTCATAGCCAATGGATTTGAGGATGTAGACCTCCGTCGCTCGAACTTTATCGACGTGCAGAATATCTTCCATAAGAAAGAGCAGCGCACCCTCATCGCGGCATATAAGTTCTACTGCGACAAGGACCTCGTGGACGCTCACGGCGCATCGGCCGACACCTCGGCCACGGTGGATGTCTTCCTGGCTCAGATGGATAAATACGACGACCTGCCAAAGGACGTCAAGGGCCTCGCCGAGTACACGGCCATGACTCGCAACGTAGACTACGCCGGCCGCATAATATATGACGACAAGGGCGTAGAGACATTCAGCTTTGGCAAATACAAAGGCCGTGCGGTAGTCGACGTACTCAGCCGCGACCCGAGTTACTACGACTGGATGATGAACTGCGACTTCCCGCGTGACACCAAGCGCGTCCTGACCGCCATAAAAGTCAGGATGGCAGGCAATATGCGCCCCGCCAACAACCAGTATGGCTACCAAAATGGCAACGGTGGCGCACAGTACAATGGTGGCGGACAGCAATATAACGGTCAGCAGCAGTATGGCGGCCAGCAATACCGAGGTGGCTATAACAATGGCTACAATAACGGTTACAACAACGGCTATAACAACGGTCAGCAGTACGGCAACGGTGGCTACAACAATGGCTATAACAATGGCCAGAACGGCGGCTACAACAACGGCGGCCAGAACGGCAGGCGATAACAGGGGGAGACGGCAATGAAAATAATCTGCGTAGGACTCAACTACCCGCGCCATGCGGACGAGATAGGCATGACGACGACGGCCGACCCCGTGATCTTCATGAAGCCGGACACCGCCTTGCTGCGTGACAACCAGCCGTTCTACGTACCCGACTGGGCAGAGCAATTTGACTACGAGACAGAGCTCGTGTTCCGCATATCGCGCCTCGGGCGGCATATCGAGGAGCGTTTTGCCAGCCGATATTACGACTCCGTAGGCCTCGGCATAGACTTCACGGCCCGCGACCTGCAGCGCAAACTGACGGCGGACGGCAAGCCGTGGGAGATATGCAAAAGCTTCGACTACTCGGCAGCCATATCCAAATTCGTGCCGCTCAGCGAATTGCCAGAGACCGACAAACTGACCTTCTCGCTCAAGGTGAATGGTGAGGAGCGGCAGACGGGAGTCTCGGGCGACATGATACACTCGATAGACAAAGTGATAGCCTACGTATCGCGTTTCTTCTCGCTGCGCATAGGCGACCTCATATTCACCGGTACGCCCGTAGGCGTAGGGCCCGTCCACGAAGGCGACAGGCTGGAGGGCGAGCTTTGCGGACGTAAATTGCTCGACTTCGAGATAAGGTAAAAAAAGCTCTTTTGATGGAGAGACACGAAGAGTCCGAAAAAAATAGCAGGCTGAAGCGCGGTGCGCTTTGGCCTTCGGGCTTTTATGTGGGTCTGGCCGCGGCGGCGGCATGCATCATGGTCTACCTGCTGATTGGAAGATATGGGCAGGCGGACAAGGACACCGAAGCGGAGAGCGAAAGACTCTCGCGCGTAGTGCGCACACACGACCAGCGGATGCGCATGGCACTCGGCGAAATGACGGACTCCATAGTCCAGGGTATCACAGCCGACACACTGGACGCCATAGAGAACGCGGTGGCGAAACTCCGCAAAAAAGACGACTACTCATTCTACCTCTTCAGTCACGGCGAGCTCCGCTATTGGCACAATGCGCAGTTGCCCACACCCAACCTC
The DNA here is from genome assembly GCA_963643535.1 of bacterium. Classification (GTDB taxonomy): domain Bacteria; phylum Bacteroidota; class Bacteroidia; order Bacteroidales; family Marinilabiliaceae; genus W3P20-009. The sequence goes on from CAVILU010000037.1 coordinate 8,253, forward strand.
ACGCCGGGCAAGATCCGCACACCGATACACACGGCGAGCAACGGATGTTACTACACATGCCGGCGCGACACGGGCGACCTCACTATCATGGCCCTACTGCGCGTCCGCTGCACCTTCCCCTATGACAATGACTACCTGACGGACTCCTACCATCCGTCTTTCGGGCTGCCGCAGGCCGCAGGGCTCACCACTTGCCACACGGATAGCGGAGTGGACGTATGCGGGCCCGACGGGGCATACCTCTTCAGCGTCACCAAGGTATGGGAACGGATGGCGCCGCTGTGGTTGTCGGCACTATCCGTGGCGCTGCTGATAGTGATATTCCTCGCCCTCTTGTGGAGCGTACGCTGCGTGGTTGTCGAGATGTCGCAGCGAGGGCGTATAACAGTCGGGCTTACAGTAGCATTCGCACTCATATTGGTGGTCTACGGGCTGATGCTCGCGCTTGGGACGCCGACGGGATTGGACAACTACAGTATCTTCTCGGTTCTCGTATTCTCCTACGACTGGTGGGTGCCCACGCTGTGGAACCTTATGCTGCTTGCCGTCTGCACGCTCCATTGGGGCTACCTCTTCTTCCGCATAGTGGATTCGGAGGTAGGGAAATCGGACTTCATAACCGACGGGCGCACGGCTTGCAACTGGCCGTTGTGGGCATGGCTCGTGGCGCATATTCTTGTCGCGCTCTTGGCATTCGTGGCCGTCAATGGATTTATAGAACTCATTGTCAGGCACTCGCAGGGGCTGGCGTTCTATGCCGGCGAGGTTGACATGTCGGCGGAGGCGGTGACTAAGGTCATCATCATAGGCACGGCATTTATGGCCTTCACACTTATCGAGGAGCGCGTGGCTGTGGCATTTGCCGTGGGCACAGATTGGCGGACCGGGGCATGCTATTTGGCGGCAGCGTCGGGCATTGCGGCCCTTGTGGGGAACTTTGCTTATGACGCTCATGGGGCGATTATTGGTTTGGGCTTTGCCATTTTTGGCGTAGTCTTTTACCTTATGAAAAAGAGTTCGCCCGAGTCGATGCGATTCTCTCACTTCGTATGGATAGTGATGCTCACATCGGGATGCACGCTCGTCCGGACAACACAGCTCAACGAGAGTAAAGAGCAGGCATGCAGACAGTTGATGGCCTCGAACCTTGCGTCGCAGATGATGCGCGAAGACGACCCCATAGCCGAGCAACTCTTGCCACAGATACACAACGCACTGGTTAACGACTCGACACTGCGCGCCCTCATGAGTGCCCACACTTTGTCGCACGACCAAATATACACCTACGTCCGCAACCGATTCTTCAACGGCTACTTCTCGCGCTACGACATGCAGGTGATCCCCTGCCGCGGCACAGGCAGCACCATCCAGATGACGAACAACGGCGACATAGCCGACTGCGTGACTTACTTCGGTCAACTCGTTGACGCACACGGCCGTAGGCTGCCCAAAGCACCACACTTCTATTGCCTCGACGACGGCGACGGGCGGCCATGCTACATAGGTCACCTCATATATGACAAAGAGGCCCCCCGCCCAACCGACTCACCCAACAGGCTCTACATCCAGATAATCCTCAAGACCAAGTCGCAAGCCGTGGGTTACCCCGAGTTGCTCACAAACAAGCGCGACCACCTAGGCGAGAACATGATGAAAGGCTACTCGTATGCCAAATACGTGGGCAAGCAACTCGCCTTCCACTACGGGACATTCGACTACCCGATCACCGTACGCCTGAGTGCGGACCACCGGCCTATTATGCCGAGCGACAAGACATATTCGCACCAAATGGTGACGCCGAGCGCGGGTCAGACGATAATAATAAGCTATCCGCGGCTGAGCATACAGAACATACTGACGTGTTTTTCGTATATGTTTTTGATTTTGCTTGTCGTCTCGACTCTCGTAATTGTGGCGGCATCGGGCTCGCGGCGCACTTTCATTGGGCGCATGAGCATCAGCGAGCGCATCCATGCGGGACTGGTGTTCTTCATCACGGCGTTCTTTGCTGTGATATGCGTAGTCTCGGGCTATCAGGCCGTAGGGCAATATGAGGAGGACAGCAAGAGACACCTCTCGGCAGCCATGTCGGCCTATTCCATCAGTCTTGGAGACGAGCTGTATGACTATGCACCACAGGAGCTTAGGCCATCGGCGGCCACGGCCTCGGAAGTGGACTACATCCTCCAGCGGGTGTCGAACTCCACGGGCGTGGACGCGCATCTCTACGACTCGCACGGGCAGTTGCTCGGGACGTCGCGGCGTGAGCTCTTCCTAAGTGGCATCGCCGCCCCGCTGATGAATAGCGAGGCACTGGATATACTTCGCCAAGGCGAGATGAGCGAAGCCTTCGTGGCGGAGCATATCGGCTCGATGGTGCACTACGCGTCTTACTCGCCGCTCCATAACAATGCGGGGGAACTGCTGGGCTATGTTGGCGTGCCGTTCTTCAACGACGTCAAAGCCATGAGGGCTCAAGTGATATCGTCTATCGTGCCGATATCGAGTTCGCTGATGTTCATCATCATACTCTCGATTGTGGCATCGTACATCATAGCGAGGGGCATCACCCGTCCACTTGTCGAGTTGCGCGACGTGATCAAGAGGGTTGACCTCAATTCGGACGACGCTAAACTCAACTACCCGTACGACGACGAGGTGGGACAGGTGGTGACGGCGTATAACAGGATGACGGACAAGTTGAGCGACCAGGCCGAAAAACTTGCCGCCACTGAACGCGAAAGCACATGGCGCGAGATGGCTCGGCAGATAGCCCACGAGATCAAGAACCCGCTGACCCCCATGAAGCTCTCGGTGCAATACTTGCTGAAGGTATGGGACACGAGGCGCGAAAACTTTGAGCCCATGCTGCGCAAGACATCGCAAACGCTCATTGAGCAGATGGATCAGTTGGCATCCGTGGCCTCGCAATTCTCCGGCATAGCCAAGATGAAACAGGCTGAGCCAGTCAGAATGGACCTTGCGGCAAAAATTTCTGCCACGGCGACCCTTTTTAGCAGAACCGATGAGGCGGAGATAACGTATAACGGTGCGCAGGAAGGCATCTTCGTAAAAGCTGACCCCGACCTGCTGACCAGCGTCTTCAACAACCTCATCAAGAACGCCCAGCAGAGCGCGAGCGACGGCCGAAGAGTAAACATCACTGTGGCACTCACAGCCAATGGCGACACCGCCACGGTGACAGTGGCCGACGACGGTGACGGCATCCGCCCCGAAGTCCGCGACAAAATCTTCCGCCCCAACTTCACCACCAAGAGCACCGGCATGGGACTCGGACTGGCGATAACAAAAACCATCGTGGACAACACGGGCGGCACGATAACCTTCGAGACTGCCGAGGGCCGCGGCACGGCATTCCGAGTCGAGATCCCGCAATGCCAATAAGATAAGAACAACAACCTCCAAAACAAGATATACAGCAAAAAATGCGTAACATCTTCTTACTCTGCCTCATGATAATAATCTGTGCAGCCCCAGCGGCGGCGCAGACCAAACACCTCGTCGTAGACACCCAATTTGCCCAAGAGTCGCAGTCCTACATAGCAGCCGAGGCGAATGACATAGCTACAACGATAAAGAAGAAGTGGCGTAAGGCGAATAAGAAAAAACTAGGGAGCGCGGAAGTTGCCCGCATACTTGGCGAGACTACCGTAGTATATGCCAACCGATATGCGGCATCGCCCGTGGTCGGGACTCAGAATGTAGACCTGCTTGTGGCCAGCAGACCTGCGGGACTCGTGATGCTGATGCACGGTGAGACAGCCCTCGGAATGGCGTATACCAACGAGGCGGGCGGCGTAGAGTACACCATTTTCGAGAATGAGATGGGGCCTCAGAACAAGGTGGCCAAACTGATAACAGAGGAGAATGGCTATATAGCCTGCGGTCTCAATCAGCCTTACAAGCTCTTCACGAGCAAGGATGGCAAAGACTACGTGACGGACATCGACACAGGCGAGACCACTGAATATAATTCAACCGAGGATATTCCCCAATACGTCTACACGGGCCGCGAGCACCATGCGGGTGCCGTGATTGGTACTGTTGGCGGTAGCATTGTTGTGGTGGGAATTATTGCGCTGATAGCAATACTCTAAACAGTTAACAGTTAACAATTAACAATTCAGCTGCGGATTGCAGTTGCGGATTTGGCTGCGGTTGCTGCTGTGGTTGCTGCCTTCCTCGTTATAATAGCATAAAAAAAATACGCCCTTGGTCTTATGACCTTGGGCGTTTTTTATGTGAACTGTACTAACCGCTAACTGAGAGCGGAGAACTGTACTAACCGCTAACTGCACTAACAGCTAACTGACCAACCGCTAACTGAGAACTGCGCGAACTGTTAACTGTTAACTCATTCTGCTACTGGGCGCACGTTGTAGCCGTAGGTTTTGTCGCCCAGGTTGTAGCAGCTGACGGAGTTAATGGAGATGCCCAAGCTGTAGGCGTTGCGGGCGAAGTTGGCACGGTTGCCAGTCCAGTAGTAGCCTACGGGTTCTGAGATGTCGGCACCGGTGAGGGTTCGGCCGTCGGCAGAGGGGACGGTGTATCCGCAGGCGGGGAGGAAGATGGCGTTGCTATTCACTTTGCTCATAACCACGTAACCTTGGACATTGCGGAAGGTAGTCCACATCCAGTCGCAATCGTCAGCGAGTTCCTTGAACTGCTCTTGAGAGGGAAGTTGCCAGCCCACACCGAGATTGGCCGTCGCCATATCATATTTCTCGGAGCCTATGATGTCGATATTGGGATAGTCGTTGTAGTCAGCGGATTGCATTTCGCCCGTCGGGTCGCCATAGGGGAAATATGTGCCTGCGAGGGCAGCATTGTCCGCACCCACATTGCGCGACGCCCATCGGACGGAGAGGCCGAGATCTACGGGGAGTTCGGAATCAGCTATAGCAAGAGTATTGGTAGTAAAGCTCTTGACGGGGCCATAGTAATAGGTGGAATCAATCTTGAGGTAAGCCTGATAGACATATTTGGTGGCAGGCGAGAGATCCGACAGTCGGACATCAAAGACCACGGAATCGCCAGCGGCGACAGTGCCGGAGACAAACTTATCTACCTGGGCATTAGGGCGATCGGTCTGGCGGCCAGAGTAGAGCACACCATAAGAGCCCTTGAAGGAGCCACGATTGAGCTTGATGCTCGAACGCCCTTGGAGGGTAGCCGAGCAGAAACCTATGGCACTTGGTGCGAGAGTCTCGACACTACATTGCTCGGTGACGAAGGCAAAGACGCGACCGAGGCGCACACGCGCATTGCGGCCATCCTTGAAAAAAGCACGGTAGTAATAGATGGTGCCCATGAGGAGACCCGAAGCCTCGCAGCGGAAGATGAGGGACTTGGTCTTGCAACGGAACTCGGAGACACCCTCGGCGCCGAACTGCGGGTCGTTGCTCGACGAGGAGACTAAGATGCCGAAAGTAGAGCCAGTAGGGATCTTAGACGCGCTCTGGAAATTGAGTTTGCCGGCAATGGAGGCCGAGGAATAGGTCACATTTTGGACAGTACCAGTGACCGCGGTATCGGTACTCGTCAGGAAATAATCCTCGTCGAAATTGTATTTGGGATCGACGGGGCTGGCGGGCTCCACCGAATTGGAGCAGGCCGCGAAAGCCATGGCCACGAGGGAGAGGGCGGAAAGGAGAATTGTGCGCATTTAGGGAATGTGAATTACTATTTTTTCTGAGCTTCGGTAAAGGCCTCCATGATGGCAGTAGGACGACCATTTTTGAAAGCACCGAGTTGGTAACCAGAGTCTTCTTCTCCGAGTTCAGGGGCCCAGTAGAAAACGCCGTGGCAATGTCCGTCTGTACGGTTCTTTGCGGCATCGATAATCTCAGCCATAAGAGCCTTTTGCTCATCGGCTTTTGCCACGAGGACTCCCGTCTCGACGACAATGACATCGGTGCCATATTTATTGGCCACTCGCTTGATATTGTCGCAGGCCTTGGCAATGGACTCCTCGTCACTCTTTGTGAGACCTACGTACTGATCCCAGTAGGGATAGACAGACACGCCAATGAGGTCCCAGGAGACACCGCGCTCACGAAGGTTATCGAAAATGAAATCGTAGCGTTTAGGGTCGCAAGCCGCGTCGAGGTGGATAATGACCTTGGCCTCGGGGTAGATACGCTTGACGGCATCGTAGCCCGCTTGGGTCAGGCTTGCGTAGGTATCCATATTTTCGTCAGCATTGGCTTGGGGCCAGATGAAACCATGGGTAGTCTCGTTGCCTACTTGGACCCACTTGACATCTATATTATTGTCTCGCAAGAGCTTGAGGGTATATTCGGTATGTCGTACCAAAGCCTGCTCGAGTTCTCCACCTTTATAATATTGCCAGAGAGCGGGACAGGGAGAGTGGCCGGGGTCGGCCCACCAGTCACTGTAGTGGAAATCAATCATCAAGGCCATTCCATAGTACTGCGCCCTTTTGGCCATAGAGAGTACATCCTCGGGCGAGCAAAAGCCCTCTTCGGGGTTAACCCACACGCGGAGGCGTATGGCATCGAGGCCGAGCTCGTGCATAAGGGCTGTGCACTCTCGTATTTCGCCATTAGCGTTGTAGAGCCTCTTGCCTTTG
>CAVILU010000038.1:0-6076 GCA_963643535.1 bacterium
TTTATGCACAATGCCTAATTTTGCAAAATCCAAAATGTTGAGTGATATGCATGCGCCCCCCATTTTGGACACCCCTCGTGGCTGCGAAAAAACGACCATATAAAGTCAACCACCCAAAAACGCGGCCACCCCGAGGCGGAACACCTAAGTAAACAGTAATCAACCAATAAATCGAATGAAACACTTATTGCTACTAATGACCTTCGCTCTGTGGTCGGCCTTCGCCTCAGCCCAGACGCGGACCGTCAGCGGCACAATCCGCGACGCGGCGGGCAATCCGCTCCCCGGCGTAGCAGTCGTCGTCCCCGGCACGACAATCGGCACCGTCACCGACTTCGACGGTAAGTACACCCTCAAGGTCGACGGCGCACAGAAACTCTCCGCCTCCTTTATCGGCTACCAGCCCGCTGAGATTGATCTCGCGTCTGGAAAAAGCGACGCGGTACTTCAGGAGGATAGTAAGGAAATGGATGAGGTGATTGTTGTTGCTTACGGCGCAACCACTCGTCAGGCTTTTACTGGCTCTGCTGCAGTCGTCACTGCTGACGACCTCGAAAAGCGCACTACAAGCAATGTGGCCAACCAGTTGGCTGGCCAGGTCCCTGGTCTTCAGATGCGCGCAGTCGACGGTGCTCCTGGTTCCGCTGGTGGCAATATCCAGATCCGTGGTATCAGTTCTCTTTATGCTGCTACTGACCCTCTCGTAATTGTCGACGGTGCTCCTTATCCTGGCAACCTTTCCGATATCGCCACAAGTGAGATCGAGAGCGTTACCGTCCTCAAGGACGCTGCTTCGGCTGCCCTTTACGGTGCTCGTGGCGCATCTGGCGTCATTCTTATCACCACTAAGAAGGGTGCGAAGAACTCAGAAGGACAGATTAATGTCGAGGCCAAGTGGGGTGTCAACTCCCGCTCAGTCGTCGATTATGATGTCATTACCGATCCTGGTGAATATTACGAGGCTTATTACACCTCACTCTACAATAAATATTACTACGGTGACGGTTTGAATGCAGGTGAGGCCAACAAGAAGGCCAACGCCAACATGATTAGCCAACTCGGTTATCAGAGTATGAGTGTGCCCGACGGTGAGCTTCTCATTGGTGCCGATGGCAAAATTAACCCCAACGCTACTAAAGGTTTCACCTATGTAGGTACGGACGGCGAGACCTATTACGTATATCCCGATGACTGGACCGATGCAGCCTATCGTACCGCACCCCGCCAGGAGTACAATGTAACTGCCAACGGTGGAAATGACCGCGGTTCTTATTTCGTTTCTGTCGGCTACCTTAATGATGAGGGTATCTTCGACTACACTGGCTATAAGCGTTTCTCTGCTCGCGTCAAGGCCGATTACCAGATTAAGAAGTGGTTCAAGGCTGGGGCAAACATCGGTTACACAAATTCCAAGACCACCTCGAACGCAAACATGGAATATGGTGAGGGCGCAGCTCTTAACGAAGCCAACCTTATGTATTTCGTGTCTTCTATTGCGCCAATCTACCCTATTTATGTACGCAATGCGGACGGTTCCGTCAAGATTGACGACAACGGCAACCCCACTTACGACTTCAACCGCGGTGAGTTCGCTACTCCTAAATCCGGACAGGGCGGTATGACTATGACTCGCGGCTTCCTCGATGGCAACCCTCTTGGTAACAATAGGTACAACGATGCTGTCAGCACTCGCAACGGTCTCAATGGCAACCTCAACGCCACTATCAACTTTACCAAGAACCTTAAGCTCGACGCAACCAGCTCTCTTATCCTGACCCACGTAGATGCTTCGGACTACGAGAACTCCCTCTACGGCAGCAAGAAGAGTGTTGGCGGCTACCTCTATCGTGGCAACTCACTCACATTGCGTCAGAACCACGTACAAACCCTCAACTACACTAATACCTTCGCCGACGTCAACAACCTCAGCGTGATGGTTGGCCACGAGTACTATAAGGCCAAGGCTCGCACTCTGACCGCTACTGGTGAGGGCAGCTTCTCCTCCGAAATCAAGGAGTTGGCCGCTTTTGCAACCAAGACGGACAACACAAGTTACACCACCAACTACAACGTCGAGGGCTGGTTCGGCAATGTCCAGTACAACTACGACGAGCGTTATTACCTCCAGGGCAGTTTCCGTCGTGATGCCTCCAGCCGCTTCGCTAAGGAGCATATGTGGGGTAGTTTCTGGAGCGTTGGTGGTGCCTGGATTATGTCTGAGGAGAACTTTATGAGCAACACAAGCGATGTCCTCGACAACCTCAAGATTAAGTTCTCTATCGGTCAGCAGGGTAACGATAATATCGGTAACTACGCATACACCGATATGTACTCCATTGCAAAGTCGTCCAGCACAACGATGTCCCCCTCTTTCTATCGAATGGGCAACCCCGAAATCACTTGGGAAACCGTCACCAACGCAAATGTCGGTGTTGAGTTCAGTCTTTGGAAAGGTCGCCTCTCTGGTTCTGTTGACCTTTATAACAAGAAGACTAAAGATCTTCTCTTCTGGCTCTCCATCCCTGAATCTGCTGGTTCTCGTGGTTATTATGGTAACCTTGGCGACATCCGCAATCGTGGTTTCGAGATTGAACTTACGGGTTCTATCATTCGCACCGCAGATCTCGATTGGAGCGTAACGGCCAACATCTCACACAACAAGACCAAGATTCTCACCTTGCCAGAGGGCAAGACCCAGGATAATGGCGGCTTCTACGAGAGCGGCCTCTGGTATGAGGAGGACGGTGAGCTCTATAACTATATGACTTATGCGTATGCTGGCGTAGACAAGTCTACTGGTGAGGCTCTCTACTACTATGACGAGGACCTCAACGGCTCTATCAGTAAACCTGGTAAGAAGTACAGCGGTACCACAAACGATATCTCTAAGGCTTCGCGCTACGCCAAGGGCTCCAACCTGCCTAAGCTCTTTGGTGGCTTCTCTACCAACTTTACGTGGAAGGGCATCGATGTCTCCGCAACCTTCGATTATCAAATTGGTGGCAAGATTTATGATACTCGTTATCAGAGTCTTATCTCTCCCGCGGCGGCTGCTCGTGACGCAGGCTCCAACTACCACAAGGATTGGAAACGAGCTTGGAGTCCCGACAATGTTGACAGCGACATCCCTCGTTGGCAGTTCGGCGACCAGTATTCTGCATACTCCAGTGATCGTTTCCTCACCGATGCGTCTTACCTCAACTTCTCGTCTTTCGTAGTCGGTTATACTCTGCCTAAGCAGCTTACCGAGCGAATCCTTATGAACAAGGTGCGCGTCTTTGTCTCTGGCGAGAACCTCACTTTCTGGTCTGCTCGCACTGGACTCGATCCCCGCTTCTCTTTCGATGCAAACGAGTCGGTCTCCAACTACAGTCCCGCACGCACCATCTCGGGTGGTATCCAGCTTCAGTTCTAACAGTCAACCCACAAGAAACTTATTATGAACAAACATATATTCAAACCGGCACTTTGTGCAGCGGCCATCCTGTCGCTCACTGGCTGTGTAGACGAGTTTGAGCCGCAGAGTTCCACCGTCTCGCTTAGTCAAGTGTCTAATGCGCCTGGCGCTTACGATAACTTTGTCAGTGCACTGACTTCTTCTTTCGCTGGTCAGTTCGTCTACTCAGGCTCTGACCGTCCTTTCGACTTCGGCTACTCTTCCTTCTTCATCGTTCGCGATGTTATGGGTCATGATGATGCTTACCGCGGTGATTGGTACTCCTATTGGTATGAGTGCTACCTCCTTGCTCCCTCATATGCTGTTAGCCAGTTCCCTTGGACGTGCTACTACTCTTGGATCAAGAACTGCAATACTGTCATTTCCGTTGCGAAGGAAAATTTGACAGAGGAGAAGTATGACGGTCTCGGACAGGCGTATGCAATCCGTGCAATGCTCTATATGGACCTTGCTCAGATGTATTGCTCGAAGAGCTACGGTTATGACAAAGAGAACCTTACTGTTCCTATCGTGACTGAGGAGACCTCCACGAGCGATCTCACCAACAACCCCAATGCTACCAATGAGCAAATCTGGGAGTTTATCCTCTCAGACCTTACCCTTGCGGAACAGTACATCGACCAGGACAAGAGTTCGGCCGACGTCTACACTCCAGGTCTCGCCTTTGTTCAGGGACTTAAGGCTCGCGCTTACCTCATCACTGAGGATTGGGCAAACGCTGAGAAGTACGCCAAGCTTGCTCAAGAGGGCTACTCTGTTATGAGTGCTGACGAGTATACCGACTGGACTACTGGTTTTAATACTCCTAATAGCGCATGGATTTATGCTCTCCAGTTTGTCAGCGACGACCCTTGCATTCTCGAGAATGATGCAGACACCAGCTGGGGTAGCCAGATGTGCATCGAGGTCGACCCTGATGCTTCGGCTTGCGGCTATGCAGCCAACTATGGTCAGCCGCACTGCATCGACCGTCACCTCTTCGAGACTATTCCTGCAACCGACTGCCGCAAGAAGTGTTATGTAGACTTCGCCCTCGACGATATGTCTTCTGAGGAGCAGGTTGAGGCTCTCGCTGCATACACCAATCATCCGACTTGGATTCAGAATTGTGCAGCGAAAACAGATGCTGGCACTGTCGGTGGTCTCGAGCTTAAGTTCCGTACCGCAAGTGGCGAGACGGGTCGTGCTAATCAGCATATCGGCTTCTGCGTCTCTGTGCCTGTTATGCGTGTCGAGGAGATGAAACTCATCGAGGCTGAGGCTGCCGCTTGGCAGGACGAGGCTCGTGGCAAACAGCTTCTCCAGGAGTTCGCTCTCACCCGTGACGAGAATTACACCTATGGCAACCACAATGAGAGCTACGGAAACGCCAGCACGCCCGCAGTTGTCAATGAGATTTGGTGGCAGCGTCGTGTAGAACTTTGGGGCGAAGGCTTCGGTATGGGCGATATTAAGCGTCTCGGCAAGAGCGTCATCCGCAGTTATGCCGGCACCAACCATACCGATGGCTATCAGTGGAACACCAACGGTCCTGCAGATTGGATGAATCTTACCATTGTGCAGACGGAGACCAACTACAATAAGGCTTGCGTCTCTAACCCGACGCCATCCGCTCCCAGCGGCAACTCTGAGCCTTACGTATTCTAACAGATTAATCGAGAGACTTAAACGTATATTATGAAGAGATTTATCCTTGCAGCTGCTGCTTTGCTGCCCCTCTTCTTCTCCTCTTGCGAAGACACGCAGGAGGGCTGCGAGCCTGGTGGGTCAACTCCCAACGTCATCCTCTATCAGTATTCGGCTGACAGTGAGTATGATGCTGATTCCTACACCAAGATTCGCCTTGCCGTAACCAGCGCAACCAATGAGGTTTACCTTCTCTCTGAGAGCGAAGAGGACTACAAGGCCCATTTCTCAGGAGATAAGTATGCCTACGCTGACTATGTTGTTGACAATGGTGAGAAGATAACTGTCGATGGTAACCTTAACATCGACAGGCATGTCCTTGCTGCTGGTACTATCTACGTTACGGCAGTAGCCGTCTCCGGCAGCAGCAAAGCTATCTCGGGGACTGCTACATTCACCGGACGCACATTCTCTGTTGTCGAAGGTACTGAAGGTTACATTTATTCCGATTTCGCAGGCGGTGCAAGCAATGCTAAACTCTACGTTTGCGATCAGAATCCTTTCCTGTATCGAATTAAGGGTATTTGCCACAGTTATTTTGCCGAGGAGGAGTCGCAGACCTTCGATATGGAGCTTACCGTACTGACCGATGCGAATGGTGAGGCTGTGACAAGCGGCGATTATACTTTCCTTCGCATAACTACTGGCGCAACTCCATACTCCTATGGCTCTTATGGCACTATCAACTACCGAGATGTTGCAACTTGGCAAAGTGACGAAAGCTATGCTACCAGCTCTTTGGGCTGCTATATGACAGCGGACAATGAAATTGTACTGGTTGTAAGTTACTACGTCTCTGCAGGTAACTTGGCATACAAAATGGAGACATTTGGCTACGCTGGTGAATAAATTCTGCTGATTTAGTTTCAGCTATATACAAGTTTCACGTTTCCTCGGGAAAGGTTACCCTTTCCTGAGGAAACGTTTTTCTTT
>CAVILU010000038.1:6086-14746 GCA_963643535.1 bacterium
ATCAAAAAACTTCCCCCAAAAAAATAAAATCCCTTGCCTCATTTTTAGCTATATTCGCACAGAAATAAGGCAAGCATATGGCAAACGGCAAGAAACTCATTCCATTATGACGGCGGCAGCAAAAGCTCTCGATCTCTATGATGAGTTCAATATCAGCAGTTTGCCAATCGACGTGAAATCTCAACTGGCTAAACTGATTGAGTCCGATTTAGAGACGGCTCAGAAATCAGATGGCGAGGATCGCCCTGAGCTGACGGGCAGTCAAATAAAAATAGATACTCGTGAATTGTGCACTGTGCACTGAGAACTTATAATAATGTCCTACCTAAAATACCTAATCCCAGCGGCGGCAGCCCTTACCCTTTTCTCCTGCTCCGCGCCCCAAACAGCCTATCGCAAGAACAAAGGCTTCGTCTTCGGCACAACCTACGCCCTCACGTATAAGTGCGACTCCGACCTCGAACAGAAGGTCCTCGCCCGCCTCAAGCAATACGACGCCTCCCTCTCGGTCTACAACCCGCAGTCCCTCCTCAGCCAACTCAACGAGGGAGACTCCATAGCTGCGGACTCTATGCTGCTCCACGTTGTCCGCGAGGCCAAACGCTTCAACGCCCTCTCCCACGGCGTCTTCGATATCACCGTCGAGCCCCTCAGTCGCCACTGGCGCTTCACCCGCGACCTTGAGGACGACACCATCTCCGTCGCCCAATGGGATGCCCTTATGAATGGCCTCGACACCATTATGCCGCTCGTCGGCATAGACAAGGTCTCCATCGACGGCAACATCATCCGCAAAGCCGACCCGCGTATGAAAATCAACGCCAACGCGCTAGCCGAGGGCTTCGGTATAGACGTGGCCGCATCAGTACTCGACGAAGCCGGAGTGACGGATTACATGGTAGAGCTCGGTGGCGAAATCCACTGTAAAGGCCTCAACCCCAAGGGCAATAAGTGGCGCGTTGGCATCGATCGCCCCGTCGAGGGAGGTATTGCGGGCCGACAGAACCAACACGTTATAGAGCTGACGGATTGCGCAGTCTCCACATCCGGCAGTTACCGCCAGTGCTACCACGTGGCCGACGGCCGCACAGTCCAGCACACCATCGACCCCCGAACAGGCAAGCCCGTAGAGCATAAGATGAGGAGTGTCACCGTAGTAGGCCCCAACACCATGACTACCGACGCCCTCTGCACGTCACTCATGGTCCTCGGCCCCGACTCCGCTCTCAGCCTTGTTAACGAAATGTCGGACATCGAGGCTTATATAATATATGACGACGCGGATGGCGACCTCGCCGAGGATATGACCGCAGGTTTCCGTGCCATAATAGCCGACAAATAACAAAAAAATTTAAAATGGTTTAGTGCAACGCACTCTTGTATTATCTTTGTGCATTGTCAAACAAAACAATTTAAATCTCTCATATGTCGTTCGTAGAAGATAAGATCGCATCAGACGGCCTCACGTTTGACGACGTTCTGCTCATCCCGGCCTATTCGGAGGTGCTGCCCCGCGAGGTCAACTTGGCTTCCAAGTTCTCGCGCCACATAGCACTTAACGCACCTATCGTGACCGCCGCGATGGACACCGTCACAGAGAGCCGCATGGCCATTTCCATCGCTCGCGAGGGTGGTATCGGTGTCATCCACAAGAACATGTCTATCGAGCAGCAGGCTCGCCAAATCGAGACCGTTAAGCGCGCCGAGAATGGCATGATCTATGACCCCGTCTCTATCATCGACCGCAAGACCGTTGGCGATGCTCTCAACATGATGAAGGAGTACAAGATTGGTGGTATCCCCGTTGTCGATAACGATCGCAAGCTCGTCGGCATCGTCACCAACCGCGACCTCCGTTTCGAGACCGACATGGAGAAGCCTATCAGCCACGTCATGACTAAGGACAACCTTATCACGACTAGCCAGAAGACCAACCTCAAGGAGGCCGCCGAAATCCTCCAGCACTATAAGATCGAGAAGCTCCCCGTTGTCGATAAGGACGGTAAGCTTGTCGGTCTTGTCACTTATAAGGACATCCAGAAAGCTAAAGATAAGCCTCAGGCTTGCAAGGACGACAAGGGCCGTCTCCGCGTAGCTGGCGGCATCGGTGTCACCAGCAACACCTTCGAGCGCGCCGATGCCCTCGTGGCTGCCAATGTCGACGCACTCGTCATCGACACCGCCCACGGCCATTCCCGTGGCGTCATCGAGGTCCTCAAGGAGGCTCGCAAGCGTTATGATGGCATCGACCTCGTCGTCGGTAACATCTGCACCGGCGCGGCAGCTGTTGCTCTCGCCGAGGCTGGCGCGGACGCTGTCAAGGTAGGCATCGGCCCGGGCTCTATCTGCACCACCCGCATCATCGCAGGTGTCGGTTATCCTCAGCTCTCCGCCATCTACGAGGTCTACAAGGCTCTCAACGAGGCCGGCTATGGCGATGTGCCCATCATCGGCGACGGTGGTCTCCGCTACTCTGGCGACTTCGTCAAGGCTCTTGCCGCTGGCGCAAGCTGCACCATGGCGGGCGGCCTCTTCGCTGGCGTCGAGGAGAGCCCCGGCGACACCATCATCTTCAACGGCCGTAAGTTCAAGAGCTACCGTGGCATGGGCTCGCTCGAGGCTATGCAGCATGGCTCCAAGGATCGCTACTTCCAGGATACCGAGAGCGACGTCAAGAAGCTCGTCCCCGAAGGCATCTCGGCACGCGTCCCCTACAAGGGCACTCTCTACGAGGTCGTTTACCAGCTCCTCGGTGGCATCCGCTCCGGCATGGGCTACTGCGGCGCTAAGGACATCGAGGCACTCCACAACGCCAAGTTCGTCCGCATCACTGCCTGCGGTATGAGCGAGAGCCACCCTCACGACGTGGCCATCACTCAGGAGGCTCCTAACTACTCCCGCAACTAATCTGGCATTCGCTGGACTAAAGGCATAATACCAATCGCCCGACATCCCAAGATAAGGAGGTCGGGCGATTTCTGTTTTCCATAGCTCCACACATTCCTTGCAAATCCGAGAAATCTGTTGATGAAAACCAATGTGTTAAGCCGATTTTTCTGCGCAAAATATTACACTTTCTGCGAATAATTTATTATATTTGGGCAATCAATAAGATCAAAGACACTTACGAAGTGTGCTTATTGTGGCACAACTCGCTAATATACAGTATTCTATAATATAGATGTGTTTGAATTGGTGCAGGGTAGCTGAAGCCAACGGGCTCGGGTGGCTACCCTGTTTTTCTTTGCCCGTTCAACGCCTCTCCCCCTTTTCCCCCATTGTCCGAAAATGATAGCACCACTGCGCAAGATGCTCAATCGGTTCGCCGAGTCGCATGACCGCCGCGAGGCCGTAGTCTATGCCATTGTCTGGGGCACCATCCTTATCGCCTTGCCCGCCACGCGCCTCCTGTATTTTTGGCGCAACGAGTCGGCCGTCTCCATCGATTGGTCGGGCATCGGCATGGAATATCTCTCACTTATTCCCTTTGCTATACTTTTTGTTTTCAACGACCTCGTTCTGTCGGTTGTCATAACCCGACTCCGCAAAGTCGTACTCTACGTCGTCCTGGCTGTTGCCTCGGCTCTCCTCATGACGCTTCTCATAGAGTTCTTCCGCTCGCCTGCCAACGATGCCTATGAGCCCGCTCCTATAGGTCTGCAAGAGCGTTTTGGCGAAAATCCGCCTCCCAGGCCCCGGGAACGCAATCCTGATAAATCAGCGCTAGCAAGCGACTCCCTTGCTGCCAATCTACAACCCATCGGTCCGCGTCCTGACAATGACAACTTTGCCAACCGCCCGCCCGAGCCTCCTCGCCGCGGTGGAGAACCCGATTGGCAGGGTGGGGGAGAACGTATGCCCGAGCCCCCCGACATGCCCGAAGACATGCGCCGCGGCGGCCCACAAGATCGCTCGATGCGCTCTATCGGCACTTTCCGTGTGGGACCCATGATGAGCGACTTCATCCTTGCCATGCTTATGCTTTGCGCAGGCACGCTCGTCAAGCTCTATCTTCTCTCCGACCGTGACAAGGATCGACTCCGCCAACTGGCGCGCGAACGTTCCGAGGCCGAACTGGCGCAGCTGCGTTACCAACTCAGCCCCCACTTCATGATGAACGCGCTCAATAACATCCATGCCCTTGTGGACATCGATGCCGAGCGAGCCAAGGATACCATTGTCCGCATGTCGCGCCTCATGCGTTATATGCTCTACGAGAGTGCGAAGGACCAGACGCCCCTCAGCAGTGAGGTCGCTTTTATCCGCGATTATGTCGAGCTCATGCGAATCCGCTACACCGACAATGTCTCTGTCAATCTGTCGCTCCCGGCGGATACCTTCGGCGTGTGCCTCCCGCCCCTGCTCTTTATTAATATGGTGGAGAACGCCTTCAAGCATGGAGTCTCTTATGCCGAGCACTCTTTTGTAGACGTGAGCCTCTCCCTCTCCGACGACCACAAGACCGTAAATTTCTGCTGCACCAACAGCCTAGCCCCAGCCCGCCCCGCCGACACCCAACATGGCATAGGACTGGCCAATACCCGCAAACGCCTCGAACTCCTCTGCCCCGGCCGTTTCCAACTCTCCGCCGTGAAACTCTCCGACCGCTATGTGGTAACCCTCAGCCTCTCATTGGAGTAAAAAGGAGTCCCAAAAACACCCTCCAATGCGGCGCAATCCAAGCTAAAAGCACACCATCCCCCAAAAAACTAACTGCTAACTGTTAACTGATAACTGTTAACTGTTAACTGTAAAAACTCCCTTTTTACTGAGCATTCCCGCTATCTTACTGAATAAAATTTCTTGTACACCGTCTTTGTAATACGTTTGTAACGTCAAACTAAAAGAAGGCAAGTGTCATGAGACAAGAACTAAACGCAATCTCAAAAGCGGTGAATCTCTTCGCCCCCATCACTCTCGAGGAGATGACGGGCGTAAAGCTAATGAACCGCACCGACACCAAATACGTCATATCCCTCGCCCAACTCAATGCGCTACTAATTTATGCCGCAAAGCATTACCGTGTCCAGGAGACCCTCGGCGAGAGACTAATCGAGTACAACACTACCTACTACGATACGCCCGACTGGCAAATGCTCCGAGCGCACACCACGGGGCGTGCCCAACGCCAGAAAATCCGTGTCCGGACATACGTGAGCTCCCACCTTACTTTCGTCGAGATCAAAAACAAACGACACGGCCGCACCAAGAAAAAACGAATTGCCACCACGGCCCTCCCCTCGGGTGAACTCGGCATCGACGCGCAAGCCTTCGTCGCTCTCAACTCACATTACTCCGTCCTTAGCCTCCGCCCCGCCGTGGCCAATACCTTCCGCCGCATCACGTTGGTGAACAACGAGATGACAGAGCGACTCACTATCGACCTCGACCTCGCTCTCTCCAACCTTCGCTCGGGCTCGCAAGTCCGCCTAGCCAATACCGTTATCGTCGAAGTCAAGCGCGACGGCCGTTCCCACAGCCCCATCATCGATTGGCTCTCGGCTCGCAATATCCACCACTGCGGCTTCAGCAAATACTGCTACGGCGCACTGCTGACCGACCCAAGCCTCCCACTTGGCAAGATGAAGCCCAAGATGCGACGCCTTATCCGCCAAGGCCTTATCCCCGAACCCGTATCGACATGGAGGCACTGGGCGGCATAGTTTAGCAACCCACACACAACAAATATATCAACCAACCAACTAATCAAAAGTCAAACTATTCTCTCTACAAACTAAACAATCAATTCTTTTTTTTTGATGCGCCATGTAGAGGGGCCGCAGCCATAAATCGGAAAACTACTACGGCTGTGGCCCCGGCGCTCAAAAAAACAAATCAACGAAAAACAAATCTGTCTATACAACAACAGTAACTGCTAACTGTTAACTGCTAACTGTTAACTGAAATGGATGATTTCTCAGAACTGATGGATGCCGGCCAGGCTGGCTTCACGGGCGGGACCCTCGATATGGTCATCCGCTTCCTCTTCAACCTCATTGTCGTTTTTGGCCTCACGCGCTTCCTCTATTATCCGCGTGGCCGCCGTCGCGACTATCTCTTTGTCTTCATCATCATCTCGATATCCATCTTCTTGATGGTCAACCTCCTCGGCGCTCTCAAGATTAAGGTGGGTTTCGCTCTCGGCCTCTTTGCCATCTTCGGCATCATACGTTATCGCACCGAGCAGATGCCGGTCCGCGAGATGTCCTACCTCTTCGTCATTATCTCCCTCTCGGTAATCAATGGCCTCTCGCAAAATCTCTCTGCTGGTCAGACCGTTGCCGCCAACGCCCTCCTGCTCGCCGCTATCTGGGTTACGGAACAGGAGTTCGGACTTAAAGATGTGCGCACCAAGCTCATAGCCTACGACGATGTCTCCAAAATACGCCCCGAGCAACGCAAAGAACTCATTGCCGACCTCCGCGAGCGCACTGGCCTCAACATCACGCGAGCCGAGGTGGGCCATATAGACTTTATCCGCGATATGGCCATGGTCCGCATCTTCTATCTCGCCGACCACTCCGCCCCTTTCGACAACGAAATAGAGTCCCTCACCAAAATCCCTACCAATGCTTAAGAGTCTTGTTTTGCGCCGTTTGGCAATAGCCTTGGCGTCCATCATACTTCCCTTAGCCTCCTCCGCCCAATCCGATTTCGGCCTTTGGACCGATGCCGAGGCTCAGTTCAATCTCTCGCGTAAATGGGAATTGGCTATCGAGGCAGGCCTCCGCACTCGCTCTGGACTCTCCGCCTTCGACCGTTGGAGCCTTGGCGCGTCGGCTGAGTTCGCTCCCGTCAAGCCCTTCAGCGTGGGCATTGGCTATCAGTTCCTCGACTCGAAATATGATAGCTACCTGACGTCTAAGGGCAACATTGTCAATGACTATTGGCGTATCCGAAATCGTTTCTTCGGGCAGTTTAAGCTCAAGTTCCGTCCCTCGATTCTCAAACTCGATTTCCGTTTCCGCTACCAGCTCACACATAAGAGCATGGTCAGCATTGCCAAGTACTCCGCTGCCGGAGTCCGCAAGAGCAACGAGGTCAAGGATGCCGACAACGAGGGCCTCCTTCGCTCCCGTATCTCACTCGGTTTCAAGACCAAGACACTCCTTACGCCCGCCATCTCCTACGAACTCTTCAACGACTTCGGCGACGGCTTCGCTCTCGATAAGCAGCGTCTCACACTCGGCACGGACATCCGACTAAGCAAGCACAACGAGCTCAATGTCAGTTACGTCCGTAATATCTTCTCGGGCTCCAATGATACCGACCGTGCCCACAACGTCCTCTCCATAGGCTACAAGTTTAAGCTCTAAATATATGACTTCCAAATATCTTTCCATCCTGCTCGTCCTCGCCCTCTGCTCTTGTGCGCAGAGCTGCAATACCGAGGATGATGAGCCGGTCTTTTCTTCCAATTCGGGCTCAGGCTCTTCGGATTCCGACGATGCCACAGACGATTCCGAGAAAGGATATGACGACGATGGCACGGGTGACGACGTCAATAATTCCGCCTTCACCAATACCATTATCATTACCTACGACGGCAGCTCTGTCTCTATTGAGGGCAAGGCCGATTCGGTAACTATCGCGACCTCCGATGCCGACGTCACCGTAACCAGTGCCGCCGAGGAGATCGAATATATTCTCCGCGGCTCCAGTACCAACGGCAGCCTCAAGGTCTACAGCGACTATAAGTACAAACTGACGCTGGACAATCTCTCGCTCGCCAGTCAGACCGGTGCAGCCATCAACAACCAGAGCAAGAAGAAACTCTTCGTCAACCTCCCTGCCGGCACTACGAGTTCGCTCGCCGATGCCACCACCTATTCCCGCATCACTGATGGCGAGGACCTCAAGGCTTGCCTCTTCAGCGAGGGACAACTGATTTTCTGTGGCTCGGGCTCGCTCTCCGTCAAGGGTAATTATAAGCACGCCATTTGCTCTGATGACTATGTGGCTATCTCCGAGAGTGCTGTGGTGACCGTCTCTGGCAGCGTCAAGGATGGTATCCATGCCAATGACTACGTGGCTATCTATGGCGGTGAGACTTATATCACAACCTCGGGCTCCGACGGCATTGATGTCGATGCCGGCTATTTCTTTATCTCGGGTGGCTATCTCTCCGTCTCTACCTCCGCGGCTGCCGCCAAGGCTGTCAAGGTCGCCGGCAATGTGTGGGTCAAGGGCGGCACTATGTCTCTCGCTACGTCCGGTGCTCCTGAGTATGACTCTTCCGATGCCGATTATAAGTGCGCCAATTGCTTAACCTCCGACAGCTCCATCTACGTCTCCGGCGGTGTGCTCTACGCCTCTTGCACAGGTGTCGGCGCC
This sequence comes from bacterium, assembly GCA_963643535.1. Classification (GTDB taxonomy): domain Bacteria; phylum Bacteroidota; class Bacteroidia; order Bacteroidales; family Marinilabiliaceae; genus W3P20-009. The sequence goes on from CAVILU010000038.1 coordinate 14,421, forward strand.
AAGGCCATAAAGTCCGATCATAACATTGAGATTACGGACGGCACCGTGACCGCCATCGCCAAAGGAAGTTCCAATAACTACGGTAGTGCCAAGGGTATGAAGGCTACCGAGAACATCCTCATCTATGGTGGCTCCGTCTATGCCTATTCCGCGAGCCACGAGGGCATCGAGGCCAAGAAGGAGATCAACATCTCGGGTGGCATTGTCGAGGTCGAGGCGTCCGACGATGGCATAAATTCCGGCAGCACAATGACTCTTTCGGGCGGAAAAATCTACTCTCATAGCACTGGTAACGACGGCATAGACTCCAACGGCAATCTCTACAT
>CAVILU010000039.1:0-3426 GCA_963643535.1 bacterium
GCCAAACAAGAAGATTACCGTCGAAATCAAGTCGCTCAATAGCAAGCAGCTCGATTTGGCAATGCGCGTCCCTGGTTTCTATCGCGAGAAGGAACTCGACGTCCGCTCATATCTCGCATCCCGCATTGGCCGCGGCAAGGTCGATTTCTCTATGTTCTGCGAGACCCAACAGGCTGAGCGAGTAGCCCGCATCGATCAGGATGCCGTCCGTCAGTACTATCAGCAGCTCTCTTCTATCAAGGAGCAGACTGGCATGGTTGGCGATACCGACTTCATGCGTATCATTATGAGTCTCCCCGACGTCGTCAAGGTCGAGCAGCCCGAGCTCGACGAGAAGGAATGGGAACAAGTTATGGATTGCGTCCGCGAGGCTACCGACAATTTCATCAGCTTCCGTGAGCAAGAGGGACGTGCCCTCGCCAAGGATCTCCTCAGCCACGTCGACCTCATTGAGCAATACTCTTTCGAGGTCCCCAAGTACGAGAAGGAGAGAGTCGAGAAAATCAAGACCCGCATCCAGAACAACCTCGACGAGATTATCGCCAAGGACAAGGTCGACCAAAACCGACTGGAGCAGGAACTCATCTATTATATCGAGAAGCTCGACATCAATGAGGAGAAGGTCCGCCTTGCCAACCACATCAAGTATTTCCGCGAGACAACCGACAATGATGCCGACGCAGGCAAGAAGCTCGGTTTCATAGCTCAGGAGATGGGCCGCGAGATCAATACCCTTGGCTCAAAAGCTAACCAGGCCGAGATGCAGAGACTCGTCGTCAAGATGAAGGACGAACTTGAGAAGATCAAGGAGCAGGTTCTCAACGTTCTCTAAAGTTCTCCGTCTCTCAGTACCATTATCGGCCAAGCAGGAGCACAGCCTACGCTACTTGCTTGGCCGTCTTCTCTTTATTTTCCTCCCTCAAAGCAAAATAAGAATTTTATAAATGGGTAAGATTATAATCTTCTCAGCTCCATCCGGCAGCGGCAAGAGCACCATCGTCAATTATCTTCTGACCAAGAACCTCGGTCTTGAGTTCTCAATATCGGCTACTAGTCGTGCTCCCCGCGGCCAGGAACAGAATGGCGTGGAGTATTACTTCCTCTCTACTGAGGAGTTCGAAAAGCGCATAGCTGCTGGCGATTTCGTTGAGCACGAGGAAGTTTATAAGGGTTGCTATTACGGCACTCTCCGCAGTGAGGTTGACCGTATATGGGGCAAAGGCCATACCATAGTTTTCGACGTCGACGTCAAGGGCGGTCTCAATCTCAAGAAGATTTTTGGCGACAAGGCTCTTACGGTCTTTATTCAGCCTCCCTCGATTGAGGAACTCCGCCGTCGCCTCGAAGGACGTGGCACGGATAGTGCCGAGAAGATTGAGCAGCGTCTCGCCAAGGCCGGTGAGGAACTTGCCTACGCACCTAAGTTCGATACTGTTATTGTAAATGACGACCTTTCTGTGGCTCAAGCCGAGGCTGAACGCAAGGTCCGTGAATTCATCGAGAAATGAGTCATAGGGTAGCGCTTTTCTTCGGGTCTTTCAATCCGATCCATATTGGCCATCTTATGTTGGCGCAGTACGTCCTCAACTTTGGCAATGTGGACGAGTTGTGGCTCGTTGTGAGTCCGCAAAACCCATTTAAAGAACAGGCTGGCCTTGCTCCTGCAGACATACGTCTGGCTATGGCTGATGTGGCTACGGGGCTCGATTGCCGTATCAAGGTGAGCGATGTTGAACTCTCTCTCCCGCAGCCATCGTATACCATAAATACCATCGATTCGCTCGAGAAGAGCTATCCCGGCTGGGAGTTCGTAATCGTCATGGGTGGCGACAATCTTGAGGGACTGCCGCGCTGGCGTGAGGCTAAGAGGCTCGTAAGCGGTCGTGAGTTTATAATCTACCCGAGGCCTGGCGAGACTACCGACACTTCGGCTGTCAAATCTCTTGGTGGACGTGTGACTGTTCTCGATGCACCGATGATACAGCTCTCTTCTACGCAAATACGCGAGTGGATTGCAGCAGGCAAGGATGTCCGCCATTTTGTGCCGGACGAGGCCCTGGCTATTGCTATTGACACTTATAGCCGAAAAAAATAGATACGCATCCGCGTAGAAATGCTAATCCCCAAAAGAAAAGCCCCCATCTCATATTGAAATATGAGGTGGGGGCTTTCTTTTTTAGCCTTAAACCAGTGATGTGCTATACCTCCGTCTTAGTCGAGTTTGAAAGGAATACGCCAGCCAAGATAAGGAATGAGCCAATAAATGCGAGCGTCGTCATAGGCTCGTCGAGTGCTATGGCACTGGCTATTACTGTAGTAATCGGGTTCAGGTAGACATAATTAGTCGCTTTGAGTGCGCCAATCTCTTTTATTACCCAACTCCAAGTCACGAAACATACAAAGGACGCTACGAAACCCAGGAACATCAAGTTCCCCCAAACCGATGGTTGGCTCAGCATCGCGAGGTCGACATGCCAAGGGTCGAAAGCAAAGAATGGCAATACGGTCAAAATGCCATAGATAAACACCTTGCGGGTGATGAAAATAGCACTATATCGTCCGTCGGAAACGCTCTTTATCAACAAACTATAAGCTGCCCAACATATAGCCGCCGCAAGGGCCAGAAGGTCGCCCGCAGGACTGAGGTGAAGTACAAATTGTCCATTGAATATAACTACTCCGACGCCCAACATTGCAATAATGGAGCCAACAATCAGTTTCCCCGAGAGAAGGACAGACTTAGTGAAGATCCGCCCCAAGATGATTGTAATCAGCGGCGCAGTGCAGACAATGAAAGACACGTTGTTTACGTGCGTGAGTCCCACGGCCACATTCTCAGTGACGAAATAGAGCGAGCCGCCCGTCACGCCCAAGAGAATGAATATGACCTCGTCGCGCACCGAGTCCGACCATATGCGGATGTCCTTGCGTTTCCAAATGAGCTCAAAGACCCAGATGCAGACGTAGGCGATTACGAAGCGGAGTAAGAAAAGCTCTGTGGCGTGAAGCCCGGAGCTGACAGCGTAGCGTGTGCTGACGAACGTGACGCCCCACACGGCTACCGTGACGATGCCCAATATATGGGCCAAGATGTTCCTATTCATTTGTTGTCGTTGCTATGGCAAAAATAAGGCTATATTTTGGCGGTGGCAACTCTTTCCGAGGCTCTTTGACCCCTAATTTCCGCGAAATATATAAATGTTTCATTTTTTGAGCACTTTATTTTGCGTTTTTGCCTAAAATACTTTACGTTGGAGTTTTTTTCCTACGCCGATAATGCTTAGTTTCGCACGATTGTAATTTAATCGATCCAATTATTCACGATGGGCATTTTCAGTTTTTTATTCGGTGGCGGCAAGTACCCCACGACAAGCAAGTACGAGGCGCAGCAAGCGCAAGCTAAGGCTGACTACGGCAAGTTCAACC
>CAVILU010000039.1:3436-6304 GCA_963643535.1 bacterium
CCGCCGGTAACGAACTCAAGACATTTGAGGAACTGAAGAAGGTTACCGCCTCTCCCGACTTCAAATCGAGGGTCGAGCATCTCAAGAACGACAAGTTCAGCCAGACCGACGAATATAGGAAGGAGCAGGAGCTCAAGGCTCTCGCTAAGAGCTCGGACATCAAGAGCTACCTCAAGTTTGTTGCAGCTGGCAACGACAAGAAGGCCGCTGCTGCCATCGCAAGTGCGGACTACACTGAGTATGTATCCCTCAAGAAGACCGTCGAGTCCTCCTCTTTCGCAGCCAAGGCTAAGGTGAAGGATTCTGAGGAGGCCAAGACCCTCGCTCGCTACAAACAACTCAGTGGCAGCTCTTCCGTAAAGGATGCTCTCAAGTTCGCTTCCTCTAAGGAATATATCAACTACAAGAAAGTTCAAGGCTCCGACCGCCTCCAGAAATACGAGGCTCTCTCCGGGTTCGTCAAGACCGACGCTTTCCTCGCCAAGAAGAAGGATCTCGAGAACAAGAACCGTTTCAAGGAGAGCAACGAGGCTAAGCAACTTGCTCAACTCGCTTCCCTCGAGAAGAACAAGGATCTCAAGTGGTATTTCGAGAACCTCAAGAAGGGCACTTTCTCCGAGATGGGCAAGTGGGAACTCTCTTTCGAGGACAACTTCCAGGGTTCTAAGCTCGATGCTCAGAAGTGGCTCAGCGGCTACTACTGGGGTCGCAAGACTGCTGGTGTAGTCTACTCAATGGCAGATGAGAGGCAGAAGTTCGACGATGCCAATGCTAAGGTATCTGGCGGCGTCCTCTCTATCCAGACCCGTGCGGGCAAGGCTGTCGGCAAGGTGTGGAATCCCGATGCTTTCGGTTTCGTAGACAAGGAGTTTGAGGCCACAGCTGCAGTCATCACCACTGGCGATAGCTTCCGTCAGAAATATGGCAAGTTCGAGTTCAAGGTTAAGGCAAATGCCGTAGCTCCTGTCTCTGAGAATATCTGGCTCAGCACTGATAAGAACAACGAGATCAATGTCGTGACTTTCGGTAAGAGCGCAAAGGGCATAGTTCTCTGCGCAGGTCAGAAGTCCACAACTATTTCCGATGTCAAGGCTTCTAGCGACTACTACATCTACTCACTTGAGTGGACTTCGCAAAAACTCACCTGGAAGGTTAACGGTGTTGAGGTCTACTCCACCACGACCGCTGTTCCTCAGGAGGAGATGTACATTGGTATCAGCTCCAATGTCATTGGCGAGGGTAAAATCGGCAATGCCGATATGAATATCGAGTGGGTTAAGGTCTACACCGAAGCAAAATAAGGTGGTTAAGCCCCACAACTGATACATAAAAAGGCGTCCTGCTCTCCGCGGGGCGCCTTTTTCGATTACAAACTGAAACATTCCGGTCTTTGTGTAAATCCAAATACAAGGAAATTTAAAATCTGTGGCAAGCGCGGCAAGACGCTCTTAGCTCATAACCTGCGCAAACCCGCGAAATCCGAGGTTAGTGATACAAAGTACCGGAAGTAATGAACTCTGACAAACAATGTCCAAGCTAAATTGGTCCACCCCAGTAGATGCCGGCAATAGCAAAGTGAGCATATCTTTCGCAAGCCCTATGCTTATCCTCGGCAGTTGTTTTGCGGATAACGTGGGCTCTCGTATGAAGTCTGTTGGCTTCGATGCTCTTGTCAATCCTCTTGGCACTACATATAATCCGCTTTCTCTAGCCGACAGTCTCGCTCGTATAGCTACTGGTGAGCCTTTCGCAGCTCAAGAATGCGTCACCATCGGAGCCGGCGATGGCCGTTTCTGCTCGTTCTCGCACCATACTCGCAATGCACGCCCCTCTGTTAGTGAATTTCTTAAGGATGCCAATGAAAATCTAGTGCTGGCTCATGAGCATTGGCAGAAAAGTCAGACCTTGATTGTCACTCTTGGCACAGCCTGGTGCTTTCGGTTGAATTCTTCGGGGCGAGTCGTGTCAAATTGTCTGAAGCATTTGCCGGGCGAGTTTACTCGTTTCCGCTTGTCTTATGATGAATGTGTCGAGGCTGTGAGGCGCATAGTGGAGTTGGCTGATGGACGAGACGTCATCTTTACCGTGAGCCCAATTCGTCATAAAGCCGATGGCGCACATGGCAATCAACTTAGCAAATCGACTCTTCTTATGGCTGTGGATTCGGTGATTAGTGAGGGTGTTGGAAATGTCGAGTATTTCCCTTCTTATGAGATTATGATGGACGAGCTGCGCGACTACCGTTTCTATGCCGACGATATGGCGCACCCGTCATCACTCGCCGAGGGCTATATCTTTGACCGTTTTATGGATTTCGCATTGCCGGAGAGTGAGCGAAATCTCCTTGCTGAGGGCGTTAAACGTGCAAAAAGCGCCGCCCACATCAAGATGTCCTGACGTGGGCGGCGTTATAATCGTGTCTCTATTTCCTCCGCTTAGAGCTCTTCCAAGAGGAAGTTTAGCATCATGTTGTAGAGGTGTAAGCGGACTCGGCCTCCGTAGATGCTGTGGTTGCGGTTCGGGTATGTGAACATGCGGAACTGCTTATTGGCCTGTACCAGGGCGTCTACCATCTCCAATTGGTTCTGATAGTGTACGTTGTCATCGGCCGAACCTGCAATGATGAAGTATTTGCCGCTGAGCTCTCTTGCGTGAGACAGTGGGCTGTTGTCGTCATACCCATTGCTGTTCTGGTCCGGGCGACGCATATAACGCTCTGTGTAAACGGAGTCGTAGAAACGCCAATTGATGACGGGTGCTACGGCAATGCCAGTTGCGAAAACGTCCGACTTGCAGAGGCAGAGGGTGGACATAAAACCACCGAAGCTCCATCCCCAAATGCCAATGCGCTTGCTGTCTACATATGGC
>CAVILU010000039.1:6314-7838 GCA_963643535.1 bacterium
ACATATGGCAGGGTGCCAAGATATTTGGCTGCGGCAATCTGGTCGTCACTCTCGTATTTGCCAAGTTGCTTATATGTGCACTTGCGGAACTCGGAACCGCGAGCTCCCGTGCCGCGAGGATCTACGCAGACAACAATGTAGCCGCGAGATGCCAAAGTCTGATCCCATTCGAGCGACCACTCATTGAGCACCTCCTGTGAGTTCGGACCGCTATACTGGGTCATGAGGACGGGGTATTTCTTGCTCTCGTCGAAGTCGCGCGGCTTAATAATCCAAGCATTGAGCTTCTGCCCGTCGGCTCCGGGAATGGTGATGAATTCCTTAGGCGAGATGAAGTAGCTTTTTAGTGTGTAAAGCAAATTTTTGTTGTCCTCAAGCACACGAAGCGTCTTGCCCTTGTTGTTGCATACGCTGTAGATTGGAGGCTCGGTGGTCGACGAGTGTTGCAGTACAAAGTATTGACATCCGTCGCTGAAGGAGGCTTTGTTTGTTCCTGCGGCTCCTGCGATTGTCGTGGTGGTGTTTTTCTTGAGGTTGATAGCGTATATCTCCCTCTCCATCGGGGTGCGAGCCGCAGCCTGATAGAATACGGTGCCAGTCTTCTCATCAAAACCATAAAGGTCGGTGACGTCGAATTTGCCTTTTGTGAGCTGCTTCTTCAAGTATCCATTGCTCCCGTAGAGGTATATGTGGCTCCATCCGTCTCTTTCGCTGAGGGCGAGGAACTCTTTGCCGCCATTGATGAATGTCAGGTTGTGGTAAGCTTGCTCGTCGATATACCTTTCGTCCGTCTCCGTGAGGATTGGCGACGATACAAGGCTCTTAGCATTGACACCGAGCACGTCCATCCTGTTTTGGAGTCTGTTCAAGCGGATTACGGCAAGCTGGTCGTCTTGTCCTGTCCACATTATGCGAGGGACATAGCACTCCTCTTTGCCAAGGTCCACGGTCTTCGTCACGCGGGTGTCGAGGTTGTATATGTGTACGGAGACTTCTGCGTTCTTCTCTCCCGCTTTGGGATATTTGTATGTGTAGCTAAGCGGGTAGAGGGCGGCCTCCTCATAACGAGGGTTCGAAGCCGCATATACGGGGAATGAGTATTCGGGAACTTCACTCTCATCATAGCGAATGAAGGCCAAAGACTTACTGTCGGGACTCCACGCGTAGCTCCTGCTTATGGCAAACTCCTCTTCGTTCACCCAGTCGGGGATGCCATTTATGATCATGTTGCGCTCTCCGTCGGTCGTTACTGCGCTCGATGTCTGGTAACGAAGTTTGTAGATGTAGAGGTTGTTGTTGTAAACGTAGCTTACCATGTAGCCGTTGGGTGAGAATGTGGCTTCCTGCTCGCCACCCTCTTTGCTCAGCTTGAGCAACGTGTTGTGCGCTACGTCGTAAATGTAATAGTCGGCTTGGAATGAATGACGGTAGATGCTGGACGAGTTGCCCCAAATGAGAATGAATTCTCCTGTCGAGGATACCTCATAGCCATCAATGCCGTCGAGTTTGCACTCGCCTTTGGCT
>CAVILU010000039.1:7848-14659 GCA_963643535.1 bacterium
CCTTTGGCTTTAGTGAGATCCACGAGTGTGGCTATTTTATTGCCCGTGGCGTATGAGAAACTCTCTACTTTCTTTGCGTCGTTCGATATGACGGCAAAACTCTCACCGCCTGCCAACGACTGCAATGCGTCTGGGCGATGAGGGTAGAGATATGAACTGCCCTGTAAGTCTTTTACACCCAGTTCTTTTTGCTGGGCTGCGATGTTCTGCGTGAGGCATATGGCCATGAACGCAATGATCGTTGATGTCCTAAAATTCATCATTCGTCATATTTTGTTTGTTCCCCGTTTTGCGTGGGAACGAGACTTTGAGTTTCTTTGGGATCCTTGTAACGTTACGCTCAATGCGAGCGTTATGCAAAGGTAGCTAATGTTTTTCGTATCTTTGTTTTAAAGTTAGTAACTTTGCGCAAAAGGCCAATGAAAGGCCCGCCATTTCAATAGCCTTGTTCAATTAATCAAGCGAAAAGTGTCTGAAATAAAACCATACCAAGAGTCCGATGACAAGCGTCAGCAAGTCGAGCGAATGTTCGACGGCATTGCGCCACATTACGACCTCCTCAATCACGTTCTCTCCTTCGGCATAGACCGCGGATGGCGATCCAAGGCCATTGCTCTCCTCTCCGACCGCAAACCCAAGGAGCTGCTCGACGTGGCTACGGGTACTGCCGATATGGCTATCAAGGTGCACAAAACGCTTGGTTGCAACGTGATAGGTTGTGACATATCACCCAAGATGATTGAGGTTGGCCAAAAGAAAGTCGATGAGGCTGGGCTCTCCGGCAATATCGAGTTGCGAGTAGCCGATTCGGAGTCGCTCCCGTTCTCGTCTAATAGATTCGACGCTATTACCGTGGCCTTTGGCGTACGCAATTTCCAAAATCTCGAGAAAGGACTTTCACAAATGTCGCGCGTCCTCAAACCCGGTGGCCGTTTGGTTGTCCTTGAGTTCTCGACTCCGAGCAACGTTATTTTCCGCACCGTCTATAATTTCTATTTCAAACATATCCTGCCCATCATTGGTGGCGCCATTTCCAAGGACCGCGAGGCCTATGCCTATCTTTGTCGTTCGGCAATGGCTTTCCCCTGCGGTGAGGCATTCGAGAAGAAACTTACCGAGGCTGGACTCAAACCGGTCAAGACTCTGCCGCTCACCTTTGGCGTGGCCACAGCGTATCTTGCCGCTAAACCATAAGACCCGTTTTTTTTAGACTTTCAATGCCTATGATGTATTAGCACGAATTTTTTACTCTTTACATCAACCTATCCTAATGTTTAAGTCTATGTTCCGCCGTGCTGTGGCTCTCTTGGCCCTTGCGGTTCTCCCTGCGTCGTGTGCTCTTGCTCAATATACTTCGGCTCAAGAGTTTACGACGGCTAAGGGTGTGCCCAACCTTCCTGGTTATGATAAGAGAGCTGTGCATTTCGGATTTCTTCTCGGCTTCAATTTCTTCGATTACCACGTCTATAACACAGGCTTGCGCACCTATGAGAACAAGGGCATGGCTCGTTATGCAGAGGTCACTGATCTTGACCCGGGACTCACTCTCGGCATCGTCACTGATTTCCGCCTCTGCGAGAACCTCAATTTCCGCATTCTCCCAGGCATCAGTTTCGGTCAACGCCACCTCCTTTTCGTGGATGAGAACGGCAATGCCATAGATGACGAGCCCCTGAAGATCAAGTCAACTTTCATCGAGTGCCCACTCCTCTTTAAGTACGGCGCCAAGCGTCTCAAGAATGTGCGCCCTTTTGTCGTTGGCGGCATGACTCCGCGCTTCGACCTCGCAAAGGATAAGCAGGACCACCTCAATATGCGTTCTCTCGACATCTATGCCGATGCAGGCGCAGGCCTCGATTTCTATCTTACCTATTTCCGATTCTCTGTGGAGCTGCGTTGCGATTTCGGCCTCACGAATATCTACGACACCCATATGACTGATATTGAGGAGGACATCCCATATCAGCAGGCCATCCGTAGCCTCAAGTCCCGTTGGTGGGGCTTTACTTTCTATTTCGAGTAATTTTCACCTCTTCCTTTTCTTAAAGTGATTGATATAAAGCGCAAAACATTGAACAACGGCATCCGTGTGGTTGTTCATGAGGATCCGCTTGCCCCCATCGCGACTTTCAATGTCCTCTACCAAGTTGGTGCCCGCAATGAGTCGCCCGAGCGCACTGGTTTCGCACATCTCTTTGAGCACCTCATGTTTGGCGGTTCGGAGCATGTGCCCGATTTCGACAGCCAAGTGCAGCGCGTCGGTGGCGATAGCAATGCCTTTACTACCAACGATTTTACAAACTACTACATAACTCTCCCCTCCGATAATATCGAGACGGCTTTCTGGCTCGATAGCGACCGCCTCTGCTGCCCGACCTTTACGCAGCATGCTCTCGACGTCCAAAAGAAAGTCGTTGTCGAGGAGTTCCGCCAAAGGTATCTCAATCGCCCATATGGCGACGAGCAACATCTTTTCCGCGACCTTCTCTATAAGGTGCATCCTTACCGTTGGCCGACTATTGGACTGAAAGTTGAGCATATCCTCGATGCCTCGCTCGCTGAGGTCGAAGCTTTCTTTTATGCCAATTACATTCCCCGCCATGCCGTGATTTCCATTGTCGGTAATGTGAATGCGGAGCATATGTTCGAGTTGGCCGAGAAGTGGTTCGGGGAGATAAACCGCGATGCTCCGGATATTATCCCACCTGTTGAGCCCGTCCAAACTGAGGCGCGTATATTGGAGCACTCTGCCAAAGTGCCTGCTTCCCGTGTCTCGATTGCGTTTCATACAGGAGCTCGTACGGATTCCGATTTCTACTATGGAGACCTTATGACGGATATACTTGCCGATGGTGCATCGTCGCGTCTCATTCAGAACATGGTGAAGGATTCGCAGACGTGTACCGATGCCAATGCATTCGTTATGGGTTCTTTAGACCCGGGAGCTCTGGTCTTCAAGGCTAACGTTGCCGACGGCGTAGAGCCCGAGCGCGTTTTGGAGCAACTTTGGGGAGTGATAGACAGGTTGCAAAGGGAGACTCCTTCCGACTACGAGCTGAAGAAGGCGCGTAATCGTCAGGAAGCTGCCTATATCCTTAATCTCATGAGTGCGCCGAGTTTGGCGCAAGCCCTTGCAACGTACGAGGTTTATGGCAACGCCAACCTTATCAACAAGGAGTATAATGCCTACGAGGACATCTCGGCCGAGGATATTTCAGCCTACGCTCGCAAAATCTTCTCTCGCGAGAACAGTTCAACCTTCATCTATCGCTCAACTTTATGAACCGCAATATCCCACCGAAGTTTGGTGACATCCAAATGCCGGTAATACCACAATATTCTACCATTACGTTGCCCAATGGAGTCCCGATGTACGTCCTCCGCGGCGGCTCGCAGCCTGTGGTTAAGGTTGATTTGCTTTTCCGCGCTGGTCTGCGTCGTTCGCGTCTTCCGCTTGTCGGCAGGGCAACCTCAGTGCTGATGGCCGAGGGTACTGTAAATCACACTTCCAAGGAGTTGGCTCAGAAACTCGATTTCTATGGCGCATACACGTGGAGCAATGTCGTTTCTAACTATGCGACAATCTCAGCAATGTGCCTTAGCCGTGATGTCAAGCCTGTTTTCTCCCTCTTGGAGGAGATGATAAAGTACCCGACATTCCCCAAGAGTGAAGTCGATCTCTATGTTGCCCAGGAACTTCAGAAGTTCGATGTGAGTATTCTGAAGACTTCTACACAGGCATCGCGCAATCTGCTCAAGTTGCTTTATGCTGATGGAGATAAGAGTGCGCGTGTAGCAAACCGCGAGGATTATATGGCTCTCACCCCCGAAGTTCTCAAGGAGTTCCACGCATTGGCGTATAATCCCACGGGTATGCAGATTTTTGTCTGCGGCCTGCCTTCAGACGACGACCTTAAGATTATTTCAGATACTTTTGGCTCAAATTGGGCAGAGGGCGAACCTTGGGTTGCCGACGCTCCCGTTTTCAAGGACAAGCCGTCGGTGAAGTTTATAAATCAAGATGGTGAGCAGACTTCGCTACGTATGGCAAGACGATTGGTCAACCGTATGCACCCCGATTTTCTACCTGTCCAGGTCGCTAATGTCGCTTTGGGCGGTTACTTCGGTTCGCGCCTTATGCAGATTTTGCGCGAGGACTTGGGTCTGACATATGGTGTCACGTCTTATGTCTCTGCGGGTAAGGTATTTGGCATTCATGGCATTGCCACCGAGATTAAGTCTGGTTCGCATAATCAGGTTATCGATGTCATAAAGAACGAGATGGGGCGCCTCTCATCAGAGCTTATCCCAGACAAGGAACTTGCGGATATTCGTGGCTATATGTTGGGTGACCTCTTGCGCTACTTTGAGTCTGTCACGGCTTCTGCCGACACGCTTTTTAGTCTCTTGATGGACGACGATGTTCCTGTGTCGCGATTTGAGGAGTTTTATAATGTGATTCGTAATATCACGCCCGAGGAGATTCGCGATGCTGCTGCCCGTTGGTTCAATCCCGATGAGTATTGCATATCTTGTGTCGGGCGTATGTGATTTTCTCTTTTGTGTTGCAGATAAAGTTATAGGTATGTTATCTATGAAGTGTTTGGGGCTGTCCATTTTGATGATTGTCATCTCATGTGTCGCATCAGCCCAAGATGATATCAAATTCAGCAGGTTGGCTAAGTCTAAGTCCTTTAAGAAATACGACATGGCTTTCCTCAAGACTACGGCGGACACGGTCCTTGCGTACCAGTTCCCCAGTGGCGGTTGGCCCAAAAATCATCAGTGGCAGTCACAAAAACCCACAGAGAAGGATGTCGAGGAACGAGCAGACGCCCGAAAGGCAATGTCCACAACCGGCATAGGCTCCACAATCGACAACCAAGCAACAACTTCCGAAATACTTTTCCTCGCTAAGTTGTACAACGCAACTGGCGATGTCCGGTATGCGGAGTCTGCCCGTCGCGGTGTGTCCTATCTCGTTGATATCCAATATTCCAATGGCGGTTGGCCTCAGTTCTGGCCTTCGCGTGGCAAGGGCTATGATGGCGTCCCACCTTACGCCGACCATATAACGTTCAATGACAATGCTATGGAGAACGTAATGCGTCTCCTCTCCGATGTCTTTAACAAGCGCAAGCCATTCGACACAGATATCATTGATGAGGAGCTCGCCCAACGCTGCCGCACGGCTTTCGACAAGGGCGTCCAATGTATCCTTGATTGCCAAATCCGCAAAGATGGCAAACTGACCGTCTGGTGTCAGCAGCATGACGAGAAGACTCTCGCTCCCGCCAAGGCTCGTGCGTACGAACTTCCATCGTTCACGGCCCACGGCGAGACTGTCGGCCTCCTCATGCTTCTTATGGATCTTCCTAACCCGTCAAAGGAGATTCGCCAATCCGTCTACTCTGCAATTGATTGGCTCAATGCCCATGCTCTCCGTGGTGCGCAATATGAGTATTTCACCAATGACGATGGCAAGCGCGACCGCCGCATCATCCAAACGTCCGATACTACTGTCGTCAATTGGGCACGTTATTATGATCTCGAGACAGAGCAACCTTTCTATTGCGACCGCGATGGCATCAAGCGTGCCGATTTCAGCGAGGTCGGCTATGAGCGTCGCAATGGCTATTCTTGGTTTGGAGACACGCCTCTGACCGCTCTCAAAAGATTTGCCAAGTGGAGCAAAAAGAATCCTTTATAAATCCATTATAAAGTAAGTTGACAGCGAAATGAAATATTTTCTCCCCCTCCTCCTAAGCTTCATTCTCGCCTTTGTTTCCGCTTCTTGCGACACTATCGAGGACCTCACGGACTCTTCAGTCCCCGAAACCTCGGTATTTGAACCTCTCAGTGCGGCACGCGTAACGGCCATTTCTGTCCGGGAACCCCTCTTTGCCCAGATGTATGCCTCGATTAAGCACAGCGGTATCCATAGTTCCTCTTCCGATTTCCGCCGGGACCACCCGAACGTCACGTACCGAGGTCTCTTTGAACTCTATCGATTAGGTTGTGAGTCAACTGACGAGTGCAAAGAGCTTAAGCGCAAATTCAATGACGAATGGGATGCGCATCCCGAGTTACATTCTCTCTACGATTCCGTGTCTGACTATGTTGGCGAGAAGTGCACTGAGTTCGCTTCTGATACATTTGACGAGGAAGTCTCGCTCCTAAAGTCCGCTCTCTCTGATATTTGGGACACTCTCAAGGACGTTTGGCGGGAGATTGTCGGGTAGCTTCAAACTATAACATTGCTTCGGAACAAAAAAGTCAGCGCCGACATGCAGATGCACGTCGGCGCTGACTTTATTTATATGGTGTGCCTATGTTGAGTAATGGCAGCCGATGGTTGCTTACTTGGTAAGCTCGTCGGTGTCCATTGCAATCATAAGCTCCTCGTCGGTCGGGATGACACAGACGGTGACCTTGCTGTTCGGGGTGGAGATGATAGCCTCTTCGCCCTGAATGGTCTTGTTCTTCTCGAGGTCGAGCTCGACACCCATGTACTCGAGACCACGGCATGCGGTAGCGCGGCAGTCAACCTTGTTCTCACCAACACCGCCGGTGAAGAGGATGATGTCTACGCCGCCCATTGCAGCTGCGTATGAGCCGATGTACTTGCGGACGCGGTAGTAGTACATGTCCTGAGCAAGAGCGGCACGCTTGTCGCCATTGTCGCGGGCAGCCTGGATCTCGCGCATGTCGCTGGTGGTGCCAGATACACCGAGGAGACCGGACTTCTTGTTCATCATAGTGTCAATCTCCTCAATGGTCATGTCGGTGTGGTGCATGAGGTAGGGGATGA
>CAVILU010000040.1:0-14573 GCA_963643535.1 bacterium
TTAGGAAATCCACACAAAACTGCGTAAACAAAAATTCCCCGCCAAGCAAAAAGCCTGGCAGGGAAAGTCTAAAAGGTAGTTACAGTCTCAAACCTCAGTTAACTGTGAACTGAGCACTGTGCACTGTGAACTGTTTTTACGCTTTGCGATAATCAGCAAGATTCTCCTCCTGGAACTTACGGATGAAGGTGATATGCTTCTCGACCTCGGCCTCAGCGTAACGGATGAAGACGCGGGCGGAAGTGCCGAACATCTCGGGCTCCTCGCAAGCGTCGTGGAGGATGAGGTAGCCCATGACGGTGTAGGCGGTCATCTCGTAGAGGCGACGCGCAACAAGGTCGTGGAGCTCCTGGTTCTTAGCCTCATTGACCTGGTTGACAGCCATCTGGGTCTTGTCGGCCATATCCTTCAGCTTGTTCTTGAAGATGTCGAACTCGGGAGCTACGGGCTGCTGGTCATACTCGGCAATCTTGGCGGCGTATGCGCCACTGGTGACGTAGCGGATGGCTGCGACAACCTGGAGCTGAGTGGTGCCCTCGTAGATGGAGGTGATGCGTGCGTCGCGGTAGATGCGCTCACACTTATACTCCTTCATGAAGCCTGAGCCACCGTGGATCTGGATGCAGTCGTAGGTGTTCTGGTTGGCGAACTCGCTGCCCATGCCCTTTGCGAGGGGAGTGAAGGCGTCGGCGAGCTTGGCGAACTTCTTCTGCTCCTGGCGCTCCTCGGGGGTGAGCTTGCGCTCCTTGCTGATGTCGTCGAGAGCCTTGTATACGTCCACGAAACGTGCGGTCTCGTAGAGGAGTGCGCGGCTGGCGTCGAGCTTAGCCTTGATGGTCGAGAGCATGTCGGCCACTGCGGGGAACTCGATGATGGCCTTGCCGAACTGCTTGCGGTCTTTGGCATAGGCGAGAGCCTCGTTGTAAGCCGCCTGGCTGATGCCGACGCCCTGGGCTGCGATGCCGAGGCGTGCGCCGTTCATGAGGGCCATGACGTACTTGATGAGGCCGAGCTTGCGGTCGCCACAGAGCTCTGCGTGAGCGTTCTTATAGACGAGCTCGCAGGTAGGTGAACCCTTGATACCCATCTTGTTCTCGATGCGGCGTACGTCTACGCCACCCTGACGCTTGTCGTAGATGAACATGGAGAGGCCGCGGCCATCCTTGGTGCCCTCCTCAGAACGTGCGAGAACCAAGTGGATGTCGGCATCACCATTGGTGATGAAACGCTTGACGCCGTTGAGGAGCCAGCAGCCGTCGGCCTCGCTGTAGGTGGCCTTGAGCATGACGCTCTGGAGGTCGGAGCCTGCATCGGGCTCGGTGAGGTCCATGGACATGGTCTCGCCAGCGCAAACGCGGGTAAGGAAACGCTCCTTCTGGTCCTCGTTGCCGAACTCGTAGAGAGTCTCAGCGCAATCCTGGAGGCCCCAGAGGTTCTCGAAGCCTGCATCGGCGCTCGATACCATGTCGGCTGCCATGATGTAGGGAACGATGGGGAAGTTGAGACCGCCAAAGCGACGGGGCATAGCCATGCCCATGAGGCCGGCCTTGCGGGTGGCGTCGAGGTTGAGCGCGGTGCCGGGAGCGTAGGCTACGCGGCCGTTCTCACACTTGGGACCGTCGTGGTCAACACCCTCGGCGTTGGGGCCGATGATGTCGCCGCAAATCTCGCCAACGATGTCGAGTACGCGGTCGTAGTTGTCCATAGCGTCCTCCAGGTTCTGGGGGGCGTAGTCGAACTTGTCCTTGTCAGCGAAGTCGCGCTCCTTGAGCTCGACAATGCGCTTCATGAGGGGGTGCCTGAGGTGATACTTGAGCTCAGGCGTCTCAGTATAGTAATTGGCCATTTGTTTGTCTTTTCTTTCAGCCCGGCATTCCACCAAGCCGATTAGTTTTCAATACCTTAAAGAACAGTTTTGTTCAGCAACTCAGTAACGCAAAGATTAACAGCGAGAAAACAGCAACTGTGAATTGTGCGCTGTGAACCGTGCTCTAACAGCAACTGTGCTCTGAGCACTGTGAACTAACGCAAACTGTTAACTGTTAACTGTAAACTGTTAACTGAAAATTACTTGCTGTTCTTCTTATAGTACTTGATCATCTTGGGGATGACCTCCTCGACGGTGCCGGTGATGACGTAGTCGGCAATCTTGTTGATGGGCGCCTCGGGGTCTGAGTTGATGGAGATGATCATCGAGCTGTCCTGCATGCCTGCGATGTGCTGGATCTGGCCAGAGATGCCGCAAGCGATGTAGAGCTTCGGACGTACGGTGACGCCGGTCTGACCAATCTGACGGTCGTGGTCGCACCAGCCTGCGTCTACTGCAGCGCGGCTTGCGCCAACCTCGGCGTGGATCTCCTTGGCAAACTCGAAGAGCTTGTCGAAGCCCTCTTTGCTGCCTACGCCATAGCCGCCGGCCACGATGATGGGAGCTCCCTTGAGGTTGTTCTTGGCTGCCTCTACATGGCGGTCGATAACCTTTACGATATAGTCGGTGGTGGGCACGTACTTAGCCACGTCGTGGCGTACGACCTCACCCTTGTAGTTCTCGTCGAGAATCTCCTTCTTCATGACGCCGTCGCGGACGGTAGCCATCTGTGGACGGTGCTCGGGGTTGACGATGGTAGCGATAATCGAGCCGCCGAAAGCGGGACGAATCTGGTAGAGCTGGTTCTCATAGTGCTTGTCCACCATCTGACCATTCTCCTTGACCTTCATGTCGAAGCTGCCAATCTCGAGTTGGGTGCAGTCGGCTGTGAGGCCGGAGTGCAGAGCCGAAGATACGCGAGGACCGAGGTCGCGGCCAATGACGGTTGCGCCCATGAGGCAGATCTGAGGCTTCTCCTCCTTGAAGAGGTTGACCACTGCCGAGGTGTGAGGGAGTGAGGTGTAGGGGAAAAGACCCTCAGCGTCGAAGACGTGAACCTTGTCTACGCCGTAGGGCATGACCTGCTTCTCGATGCCGTCGAGCTTATGGCCAATGCAGAGGCACTCGAGGGCCACGCCGAGCTCATTGGCGAGCTTGCGGCCCTTGGTGAGGAGCTCAAGGCTGACGTCGGCCACCTTAGCGCCTTCGAGCTCGCAATATACGAATACGTTATTCATTTATGTCTTAAGCTATTAAGCTGTATGTTCCTGTTATCTTGCGGCAAGCAGCCGCTTAGAGCTTATGATAGTCTGCGCAATGCGAACAACTTACAGCCAACTGTGAACTGTGAACTGTGAACTGTGCACTGTGCACTGAAAACTATCCAATGGTGTTGCTGCCAATAAGCTCAGCCATGAGGCTGTCGATATCCTCGTCGCTTGCGGTGAAGCTCTTGCTCTCCTTGGCGGTGAAGACGATGCTCTTGACGGCCTTGACGTTGGTGGGTGAACCAGCCTTGCCAATCTGCTCAGGGTCGGCCTCGATGTCGGCTGCGCCCCACTGGGTGATGGTGAGGTATGGGCGGGCTGCGTAATATGCCTTGTCGGCCTCCTCTGTGAGGGCTGCGATCTCGGGCGCGGGCTTAGCGTTCTTATACTTCATGACAAGCTTGGCGTTGCGAGTGCGGCAGGGAGCTGCGGAACCGTTTACGGTAACGACGAGTGGCAGGGGAGCCTCTACGGTCTCTACACCGCCGTCGATGTGACGCTTCGCGGTGATGGTCTTACCCTCCATCTTGATGATCTCCTCGGTGTAGGTGATCTGGGTAAGGCCGAGCTTCTCAGCCACCTGGGGACCTACCTGCGCGGTGTCGCCGTCGATAGCCTGGCGACCGCAGAGGATGATGTCGTAGCCGCCAACCTTCTTGATGCCCTGCGCGAGAGTGTAGCTCGTGGCGAGGGTGTCGGCACCGCCGAGTGCGCGGTCGGTGAGGAGGACGGTCTGGTCTACGCCGCGGTAGAGGCCCTCGCGGAGAACCTCGGTAGCCTTAGGCAGACCCATGGTGATCATAGTGATAGTGGAGCCAGGATTGGCATCCTTAATGCGGAGCGCCTGCTCCAAGGCGTTGAGGTCCTCGGGGTTGAAAACGGCAGGAAGAGCTGCGCGGTTGACGGTTCCCTCGGGGGTCATGGCGTCGGGGCCTACGTTGCGGGTGTCGGGCACCTGCTTGGCCAGGACGATAATCTTATATCCCATTTAGTCGTCTTTATGTGGTTGATAATACTTTAAACAAAGCTAAATTTTCGCTCTAAATCGCAAATTTAGTTTTAATTGTCGAAATACTGAAACTTCGGGGGCGATTTCGTTGTGAACTAAATGTTTTTGTGGGCCGAATTAGTTGCGCAACCTCTTGCTTAGCCAGATGCGGAACACTTTGTCGCACAGGCGTACGCGGGTCTTGCCTGTCGATGGGTCTGTCTCCGTATCTATCAATTCGCGGTTGATGAGGGCGTCCTTTATCCTCGTTATGTTGGATTTCGTCCCGAGGTCATATTCTTCCGCCACCTCACGCGATGTGAAGTTGTCCTCGACGTTGTTGCATAGGGCTCGCAGGAAGTTTATTTGGTAGGTTGTCAGGCCCGCCGTTTGTTCCGTGAAAAGGCTGTCGCATTGCTGCAAAAGAGCGTCAACGCCCGCATTGAAGTTGTCTTCTGTCACCTCCTCGCCATCTGTCTCAGCCAATACGTTCCATGCCAATTGCTGTACGTAGGTCGAGTAGTTGCCTACGGTGTCGCAAATGCGCTCCGCAATGTCTGGGTCTATTATCTTGCCGCTCATTGCGAAGCGCGATAATATGAAACTAACCCAATCGCCGGTGGGGATAGGCCCGAGATGCATCATTTCGCCAAACATATAGAAGGGCATCCTCTTGCTTTGAAACATCTGCTCCATCATATGCTTTTTGCTCCCGATGAGGCAGAAGGACACGTTCTCCATATTCTGCCATACCCCGCGCATCCGTTTCTGTATCCCAATGGAATCCGGCATTTCGCCAATCTGCTGGAACTCGTCTATGCAAATGACAATCTTGATGCCTCGCTCTTTCGCAATTGTCTCTGGCAGGCTGAGTACCTCCTCCGGCGTGTAGTCGGTCGGCTTGATGTTTATGCCTACCGAGATCTCTTGGTCGGGTAGGGGACTGTAGCTTATTTTGGGAGTTATCTGCGATAGCAGACGGCCTACGCTTGTTAGTAGTTGCTCTGCTTTGCTGTTTGTGGCTTTGAATATCTCGGTGGCGTATCGACTGAAAAAGTCATATTCACTTCGGCAGTCGTAGATGTCCATATATATAGGTACCACATCCTGCACGCCGTCTGCCTTCATCTCGCTGATTGCTTGCCGCACGAGCGAGGTCTTGCCCATACGGCGTGGCGACATAAGTAGCACGTTTACTCCGTTCTCGAAGTCAAGCTTCAGCCTTTTGCGCTCTTTCGCTCTGTCGGTGAAGTTCTCTCCGCCAACAGCCATTCCGTATACAAAGGGTTTCCGCATCGCCATGTTTTTCTTCTTTCTTGCAAATATGCAATGTTTTGCGGTGAGTTCACAAACTTGTGGACCACAAACTTGTGAACCGAGGCTGGCGTCACCACAATAAGGTATGCGTATGTGAGTTTTTTATTAGCCTTTAAGTCTGCAATCCTAATAGAGATGCTAATGCCCCAAAGTCCACACAAATCAACAAAAGGCGGAGTATCCGAGCCCCAAAGGGACGTTGTAAC
The DNA here is from genome assembly GCA_963643535.1 of bacterium. Taxonomy (GTDB): domain Bacteria; phylum Bacteroidota; class Bacteroidia; order Bacteroidales; family Marinilabiliaceae; genus W3P20-009. The sequence goes on from CAVILU010000040.1 coordinate 5,647, forward strand.
TTAGCCCAGCGGCGCAAGCCCAGGACAAGCGTGTATGCATAATATAATCGAGTATGCATAATATATAGTAAGGTGTCATATATAATAATAAGGTGTCCTCGCTGCCAGCCTCGTCCTATTCATTCCGTTCTATACTGTTCGTTCAATAATTACGTCCCGCTTTTTAACAAAAGTATCAGAACAGAGTGGTGAGATTGCGTTGCGGTGTTTGTTGCGGAAATTTGCTTCGCAAAATTTAAGTGTTTTACCGCACTTTTGTGGCTGTATGGTGCTAAATGCTTTATTCCTCAGTCTTTTTAAGGTTAAAATTGTTAACGATGTCGGCATCCTAGGTGGTAGTAAATTATGCTGTGCAGCATAGTTTTGCGGTGCAAACGTCTTCGCAAACGTTTGCGAAGACGTTTGCGGAGAAAAGATGTTTTGGAGTTTTATAAAGTGTGTTAAATGTCGTCTGTTCGTCTTAACTTTGCTGTTGTAAGAAATGCTAAGGAATATGCGGAAGTCATTAAAACGGTCGTTCTTCGGCTGCCGACATTAAGCAATCTTCCCGATGCAATATTTTTCTTCACCTTAAAAGTTGAGAGCCTGGCAGAGGGCTGTTTGAAAGGCATTTTTTGGGGGGCTGATTATAGAATCGTCCGTCTGCCGGCTTTCTTCTTTTTTCTTCGAGTCTTACGACGGCAGGATTGGTCGCACGGGTTGCGGCTTCCGAACCGAAACAGATATTAATACAAACTAAACTACAAACGGAAGTATGAACAGCAAGTCTCTCAGCTCTAAGTTCTGGCTGTTGCTCGTCTGCCTCGTCTCCACAATCACGGCCGCGGCTCAGTCTTTTGAGGCCAACGGTAAGGTAGTGGACGGCACCGACCAGCAGCCAATCCCTGGTGTAGCTGTCGTGGTAAAAGGCACCACCAGCGGCACCGTCACCGACTTCGACGGCAATTTCTCTATTAAAGCCGAAAAAGGTCAGACTCTCGTCTTCTCTTTCATCGGCTATGCCTCACAGGAGCAGCCTGCGGCACAAGGCATGAGCGTGACGCTCGCCTCCGACGCTCAGGAACTTGAGGATGTCGTGGTCATCGGCTACGGCGTTGCTCGCAAGAACGACCTCACTGGTTCAGTCACGGCCATCAAGCCCGACGAGAAGAACAAAGGTCTCGTAACCAACGCTCAGGATATGCTCGCAGGCAAGGTTGCCGGTGTCACGGTCACCAGCCAGAGCGGTACCCCTGGTGGCGGTGCTACCATCCGCGTCCGTGGCGGCTCTTCTCTTAACGCTTCTAACGATCCTCTTGTGGTCATCGACGGTCTCGCCATGGATAACAATGGTGTCAAGGGTCTGTCGAACCCACTCTCTATGGTCAACCCTCAGGATATCGAGTCCTTCACCGTCCTCAAGGATGCTTCCGCAACCGCAATCTACGGTTCACGTGGCTCCAACGGTGTCATCATCATCACCACTAAGAAAGGTGTCAAGGGCAAGCGTCCTACCTTCGCTTACTCCGGCAACATCTCCGTCTCTACCAAGAAGAAGACTATCGACGTCATGGACGGCGACGAGTTCCGTGAGTTCGTCACCAACCTCTTCGGCGCTGACGCTGAGGCTACCAAGCAGCTCGGCACAGCCAACACCGACTGGCAGGATGAGATCTATCGCGTAGCCCTCGGCACCGACCACAACCTCACCGCTTCGGGTGGCAACAACCGCATCACCTACCGCGTTTCTCTCGGCTACACTGGCCAAGAGGGTATCCTGAAGACCTCCGACTTCAAGCGTACCACCGTATCTTTCAACCTCTCGCCCAACTTCCTCGACAATCACCTCACCTTCAACATCAACGGTAAGGGCATGATTGCCAAGACCACCTATGCCAACACCGACGCCGTAGGCGCAGCAGTATGGATGGATCCCTCTCAGCCCGTCAGGAGCAAAGACGCAAAGTACGCTAACTTCGGCGGCTACTATCAGTGGCTCAAGCTGGATCCTTCTTACAACGACTCCAAGTGGCCTTACATCTACAACACCAACGCTACCAAGAACCCCGTCGCCCTTCTCGAGCAGACCGACAACCACGCTACCTCTAAGAGCGTCATCGGCAACATCGAGGGCACCTACAAGATTCATGGTTTCGAGGATCTCCTCATCCACGGCAACTTCGGCTTCGATGTTTCCACTGGTAAGCAGGAGACTGAGACCGAGGCTGGCTCCTCCACCAATCCTTACTACGGCTGGTCTGGCTGGGATCAGATTGACAAGTACAATCTCTCTGTCAATGCCTACCTCCAGTATATCAAGGACTTCAACGACGCTAACCACTTCGACATCATGGCTGGCTACGAGTACCAGAAGTTCCACCATGAGCAGGAGTACGATGGCAGCGGCTTCTACCGGAGCACCAACAACGACCCCGACCTCGCAGGCACCGCCTACAAGCGCGACGGCAAGGTCTCCAAGAGCGAGAACTTAATTGTCTCCTTCTTCGGCCGTGCTAACTACTCTCTCCTCGACCGCTATATGCTGACCGCCACCGTCCGTTACGATGGTTCCAGCCGCTTCAAGGACCATTGGGCACTCTTCCCCTCCTTCGCTTTCGGTTGGAGAGTCAAAGAGGAGGCTTTCCTCCGCGACGTTGAGGCCATCAGCGACTTCAAGGTTCGCCTCGGCTATGGCCAGACAGGTCAGCAGGAGGGCATCGGTGACTACGGTTACCTCGCTACTTATACAGCAAACACCAGCACTTCCAACTACTATCCCGTAACTGGCAACGGCTCTCTCTATCGTCCCGATGCCTTCAACCAGGATATCACTTGGGAGACCACCACTACTTACAACGTCGGCCTCGACCTCGCATTCCTCAACAACCGCATCTCTTTCAGCGGCGACTACTACTACCGCGAGACCACCGACCTTCTCAACACTGTCTACGTGGCTGCAGGCTCCAACTTCCGCAACCAGGTAACTGGCAACATCGGCTCTCTTGAGAACAAGGGCTTCGAGCTCGCTCTCACCGTACGCCCCATCCAGACAGAGGATTGGCACTGGGAGCTCTCCGCCAACTCCGCCTATAACAAGAATGAGATCACTGAGCTCATCGGCGAGGAGGGTTACAAGGTCCTCACTGGCGGCATCTCCAGCGGTACCGGCAACAACTGCCAGGCTCACACTGTTGGTCACGCTGCAAACAGCTTCTACGTCTATCAGCAGGTTTACGACCAGAACGGTACTCCTATCGAGGGCCTCTTCGTAGACCGCAACTCCGACGGCGTTATCAACGATGCCGACCGCTACTACTACAAGAGCCCGGCTGCTCCTTGGACCTTCGGTCTCGCCAGCCGCCTCCAGTGGCGCAATGTAGACTTCAGCTTCTCGCTCCGCGCTAACGTTGGCAACTACGTCTTCAACGACCTTGAGGCTGGCACAAGCAACATCAGCACCGCCGCTGTCTACAACAACGAGTACCTCTCCAATCGTCCTAAGAACGTCCTCGCCAAGAGCTGGCAGAGCTGGGATAACGTCCTCTCCGACTACTTCGTACAGAACGCTTCCTTCCTCAAGTGCGACAACATCACCCTCGGCTACAGCTTCGCTAACGTCTTCGGCTCTAAGCTCTCTGGCCGCGTCTATGCTACTGCTTCTAACGTCTTCACTGTTACCAACTACAAGGGCATCGACCCCGAGGTTGACGGTGGCATCGACAACAACATCTACCCGCGTCCTTTCACCGGCATCGTTGGTCTGACGCTCAACTTCTAATCCTTTCTAAAAGTAAACACGATGAAAGCTATATATTCCATTGCTGCAGCCGCCCTCGCATTCTCGGCGACCTCGTGTGTGGATGACCTGGACGTCACGAACATCGACCCCAGCGTCGTCTCCAACCCCGACGCGGCTTCCGTATTCAACAAGTGCTACGCTACTCTTGGTCTCGCTGGCCAGAGTGGTCCCGATGGTGACTGCGACATCGACGGTCTCGACGGTGGCACCACAGGTTTTGTCCGCCAGCTCATCAACTCCCAGTGCATCACTTCCGATGAGTTGATCTGCTGCTGGGGCGACCCGGGCATCCCAGCCTACAACTACAACCAGTGGGGTGCTGACCACCCGATGCTCAAGGGCTTCTACTACCGCCTCTACTTCGGCATCACCATGGACAACCACTACCTTGAGAATTTCGCTGGCGACGCCACCAAGGATGCTGAGGTCCGTTTCCTCCGTGCTCTGCATTACTACTACCTCATGGATGGTTGGGGAAATGTCCCCTTCAAGACCACTGTGACCACCGACAACGCTCCTCAGTACACTCGCGAGCAGATCTTCAACTTCGTTGAGACTGAGCTCCTTGAGTGCGAGAAGGATCTCTCTGAGGCCAAGGCTAAGAGCAGCACCGACGAGGGTTATGGCCGTGCCGACAAGGCTGCCGCTTGGCTTCTCCTCGCCCGCCTCTACCTCAATGCCGAGACTTTTATCGGCACAGACCGCTCGGCCGACGCTCTCACCTACGCCAAGAAGGTAATGGACTCCGACTATGCTCTCGCAACAGAGCGTATCAACGAGTACTCTGCTTATCAGACGCTCTTTATGGGTGACAACGGCGAGACCGCCGCATCCCATGAGATTATCCTCCCCGTCCTCCAGGATGGTGCAACCTGCGCTGCTTATTGTTCTTCGATGTTCGCAATCGCCGCTACTTTCAAGAGCGACATGTATGTTTGCGACGCACTTAGGACTGGTAGCGGATGCTCTGAGGGCTGGAGTGGTAACCGTTGCCGTAAGGACCTCATCACCAAGTTCATCTCCGACGAAACCAAGATCCCTGCCGATACCGACGCTCTCGTGATGGTTGAAGCAGCAGGTGACGACCGCGCCCTCTTCTGGGGCAAGAATCGTACGCTCGACATCAACGCAAATGACGACTTCGCCAAGGGATACTCTACCGTCAAGTTCAACAACTTCTATGCAACAGGCGGTGCTCCCCACGACTCTAAGTTCGTCGATATGGACTGGCCACTCCTCCGCAAAGCTGAGGCTTACCTCATCTACGCCGAGGCTTCTGCTCGCCAGAATGGCGGCCTCGCAACTGCCGATGGCCTCGCAGCCATCAATACTCTCCGCGCTCGTGCCAAAGCAAGCAACCTCTCCAGCGCCAACCTCGACGTCATCTGCGACGAGTGGAGCCGCGAGTTCTATGGCGAGGGCTACCGTCGCTCTACTCTCATCCGCTTCGGCAAGTTCGGTGGCAACACCGGCTACACCTGGCAGTGGAAGGGTGGCTCGCATGACGGTCAGAACTTTAGCGAGAACCTCAACCTCTTCGCTATCCCCGAAACCGACCTCAACGCTAACGCCAACCTCGTCCAGAACCCTGGCTTCTAACATGATATTGTGACCCCGCTGTTCCGCCCCGCAACCTCTGCGGTGGCGGAACCCAAGGGGCTCAACAACACTTAGAAAAGACAAGTTATGAAATACCTCAAATTTCCTGTCCTCGCCTTCGCTGCTGTGGCTTGCCTAGTTTCCTGCGACGACGATCGCGACGACAATCCGGTAATCGATACAACAAATGCCGATGTTGAGTTCATCCTCAACACTCCTGCATACGTTAATACAGAGATTTCCCTCACCGAGTCCGACTCCCTCAATTTCACCTGGAGTCAGCCAGCTTGGGGCTTCCCTATGGTGGTCAACTACAATATCCAGCTCTCTAAGGATGGCTCTTTCACCACCTCTTACGCAGAGCAGACTGCTGACGAGAGTGGTGCGACAGTGGCTGACTACTATCAGTTCGATGTCACTAACCAGTGCGCCAGCAATGTGGCTGCCAAGGATATTTGCCGTGCGATAGCATCTCTCAGCTCTTGGAGCAGCGAGGGTGACGTGCCTGAGACTCAAGAGGTCTACCTCCGCGTCAAGGCTCAACCCTCTACTAAGACTGCCATCGAGAGCCTCATTATCTACTCCGACACTATCAAACTTACTACCCGTCCTTACTACATCGCCCTCAAGGATGCCGATCCTGAGATGTGGTACCTCATCGGTGCTTGCATTGGTGACGGCGCTTGGACCAATACCCCCGAGGGCCTTGGTACATCAACCTTCCCGATGTCTATTATCGACGGTGCTAAGTACAATAGCAACACGGGTAAGGGTACTCTCACCTTCACAGGTTACTTCACCACTGACGGCTTCAAGGTTATCCGTCAGCTTGGCGACTGGACCGACCAGTGGGGTATGAACGATGGCGAATTCGTCTTCCAGGATGGCGGCTCTGGCAACATCGTTGTCGCAGAGAATGGCTTCTACACCATCACTCTTGATAATGTCGAGAACAAGATTTCTATGGCTGCTTACGAGGGCAATGCTCCTGCTGTCTACAGCGGCGATGCAGGTGTAGCTGTCAGCGGCGACTTCAATGACTGGGCCGACACTCCAATGACTCCGTTCAACACTGCCGAGAACGTTGAGAACCACCTTTGGACTTATGAACTCAGCACCGAGGTGGCTACAACCCTCAAGTTCAAGATTAATGGCGATACTGGTTGGTCTCCCAACTGGGGCGGAACTGGCTTCCCCTACGGCGTAGGTGTAAGCAATGGTGCTAACATCCCTGTACCTGCCGGCAATTGGACTGTCACCTTCAACGATGTCGATGGCTCTTACGCCTTCACTTCTAAGTAGGTGATTTAAGAAAGTAAAAAGGAATGGCCGCCGCCCGGACCATGGGCGACACGCACACAATAGTGACGCAAGAAATCTTGGCGGCGGCCCTATTCCAATTTGGTTAACCTTTTCTCATAGCATTCTCTCATGAAAGCATTATATCCAACCCTCGCCATCGCAGCCTTGGCATTTGCGGCTTGCGACGACGATAGCTACAATGACTGGACGCCTGCGCAGAGCAATCCCAACACTACCGAGGAGCAGCGCATCGCCATCTCTTTCTCTGTAGCCGATGCCGATGCCATCAAGTTCGCCGACCTGGCCGAGGGCACTGACTCTGTCAAGATTTTCACTCCGACTCTCACCAGCACTGGCCAAACTGCCGACGCTATCGCATACAAGGTTCTCATTGCCAATGCCACCGAGGAGGTTTCTGTCTCCAACGACGGCAAGATTGCAGTAGCTGACCTTAAGGCTGCCATCGAGGCCGAGTATGGCAAGGCTCCATACGAGCGTGAGCTCCCCTCGACCCTCGTGGCCTACACCACCTACGGTTCCCTCACTTCGCGTGAGACCGCCGAGTTCAAGATTGTAGCAACCCTTACGGCTCCCGAGATTGAGGAGGCTTACTATTATATCGGTGCTACGAACGGTTGGAGCGTAACCGACCAGACTTACAAGTTCACTCGTGCCGATGAGAGCGTTAGTGTCTACGACGACCCCGTCTTCACCTGCGTTGTTCCTGCTCCATATACGGCAGACGAGACTACCGGTGAGCAAGTCCGTGCAGACAACTGGTTCAAGATCGCTCCCGCTTCTGCTTACTCTTTGGAGGATTTCTGGAGTGGTAAGATTCTTGGTTGCGCAACCAATGGCGACGAGAGCCTCTCTCTCAACCTCGTCAACGAGAATGCCCAGGCCTTCAATCAGCCCGCTACCGATGGCGCCCTCAAGTATAAGATTACTCTCAATATGATGGAGTACACCATCACTATTGAGCCTATCTCTTACGTCGAGTGGATTTACGTCCCAGGCAATGGTCAGGGTTGGAGCCCGGAGACGGCACCTGCTCTCCATTCTCCCAACTTGGATGGTGTCTACACTGGCTACGCAGTCATGAACGGTGATTTCAAGTTCACCAAAGAGCGCGCTTGGGCTGCTGAGTACAATTCTACCGCCTTCACTACTTACGGTGATGGTTTCGGAACTGAAGCTGATAACACTAATATTAAGTGCTTTGGCGATGCTGGCATCTACTACATTACTGCCGATGTCGCAAATGGAACACTCTCTGGCGTACTTTGCAACTATGGCATCATTGGCCCGGCTGCTGGTGGTTGGGAGACTGATGTCGATATGACTTTCGATGCCGAGACGAACACTTACAAGTTCACTGGTGAACTTGTTGCGGGTGAATACAAGTTCCGTGCAAATGATGGTTGGGACATCAATCTCGGTGGCTCGCTCGACGACCTCGTTGCCGGTGGTGATAATCTCACTCTCGCAGAAGCTGGTAACTACACAATCATACTCAATCCTCTCATCACCACCGACGGTGGCAAGATGACCGCAACTATCACTAAGAACTAATCTCCCAAGGAGAAAAGTTCTCTTAAGACTACCTCATTGGCCGCCTGAGACGCACAGTGCCTCAGGCGGCCTTTTATAAACACCCGAATGCGATAACAATAAGGTGTTCCTTGCCGTATAAACCTAACGCAAACAACAGATACAGCAAAATGAAAACATTCCCATTCCCTACTAAGTGGCTCGCCCTGCCGATGCTCATCCTCATCGCGCAGATGCCTCTCGTCTCCTGCTCCGACAGTGAGGGCGGCGACGATCCCGAAGTCCACACGCAAGTAGACAAAACGGGCGAAATTTCCGCAACCTACAACCAGACCTCCGTTGCATACACCATCGGTGCCACGGGCGATTGGACTGTAGCAATGCCCTCCGACGCCGCATGGCTCGGCATCGACAAGACCTCCGGCAAGGCCGACGATCTCAATGTCACGTTCTCCCTCACTGAGAACGAGACGGGTGCCGACCGATCTGCCAAGGTCGTCTTCTCCGCTGATTATTACACCGAGACCATCTCCATTACCCAGACCGCCAAAACTTCCGACTACACCGACGGTGGCCGCGAGGACGTGATGCTCCAGGGTTTCTACTGGGACAGCCAAAAGGAGACAAGTTGGCTCAAGCTCGCCAGTTCATCTTCCGACATCGCCAAGAGCTTCTCTTGCATTTGGCTCCCGCCCTC
>CAVILU010000041.1:0-3908 GCA_963643535.1 bacterium
ATATATTCATATTTCAGCATCTTGTTTTCCGATTGCATCGAATATGATAACCTATATGTTACTCCTTCGAGCTCAGTGGTAAAAAAATCACAACATTCATCCACCAAATATAGCCGCCAAAGAGATATGCTATATTTTTGCTCGCTATTTAAAAAAAAAAACAGCAAAACAATGTTTCTCACACACTTGTCAACCAACAAAAGTATGGCACTCTATGCACACAGAGCACTAATCGTCCCAATCATTTTATCACTTGCTGGAAGAGACGTCGCCGCTCAATACAAATCGGACGCTACTTTTGGAGTCAGGGCGGGGGCTGTTTTTAGCAAGATTTCTGGAGTAGGAGAAATGCTCGTCAGTGAGGGATTTTACTCGGGCTACAGTTTTACGGACGACTTCAGACCATCAGTCTCAGCAAATATATTTTTCTCATACAGGATTCCACAAACACCGATCGGCCTTGAGGCTCGCATCTCATACGACGGAATTAACTCTCGGACTGCATACAGCGACATTGAGGGGTTTGCTTATACTTTAGAATCTAAGTTTCAGACACTAGGAGCGTCGGCACACATCAAGGGGTATGCATATAAGGGGCTTTATCTGTCGGCCGGCATTGGTTATGGATGGAATTTGAGCTCTGGCGGGTTCTCGTATTCATCCAACTCAGCCTCAATGGATTGGGGCGTGGCCACTGTCCCGACGGATGAGGAGACTGCCGATGAAATTGTTGAGGCATTCCGTTGCAATGGCATCGTATATCTGCCTTTATCTGTGGGTTAGGAGTTCCACTTTGGACTAAGTGCCGAGGCCGTGTTCCGCCACGGGCTGAATGACGTAGTGGCCACTAGGACAAACAGATATGACTTTGGCGAGGCTGATAACCGGCTGAACTCCTTCAGCATACTTGTCGGCTGGAGTTTACCTATGGTGAAACCCGACACGCGCAGAAACAGATGAGAAGTGGCATTTTGAGGGTTGCCTCTATGCTGCCGATTTGCGCACTTTCGCTTTGCAACACATATGCGCAACAGAATGGCTCGCTGACATTTGGCATCCGCACAGGAGCAAGCTATACAACGATTTCCAACCTTAAGCAGACATTTTGCTCAGATGACAACTTGCCTACGTATGGGTTTACGGAGGGGGCTTACGTGGCGCCACAAGTCTCCATCTCTGCGCAATACAGATTTCCGATAAGCCTTGTGGCCGTTGAAGGCGGGATATGCTATTGCCAGACACACAGTAAGTTGACCAAGCTCGCTGCTCGCAATACCGAGACGTACGACATTAAACTTAACCATATTATGCTATGCGTCGGAGCCAAAGTATATCCCATAAAAGGCTTTTACGCAAAAGCGGCCATTGGAGCCGGTCCTTGCCTAAACAGCTCATCGTGCGTCAAGTATAACGCGACAGGAGTCACGAACACAGTCAAAATGCAAGTGGCAGAGCATATTAGCCAATCAGTCAAGGGACGTACACTCGTCAGCACCGACCTGTCGCTTGGCTATGATTTCGCCTCTGGCCTGACTGTCGAGGCCTATTATGGCAATGGCTTGACAGACTTGCTTGAGGTGGGAGTCAACAGTTATAACATCACTGAGCATCGCAATGACAGTCAATACTTTGGCGTGGGTATTGGCTGGATTATTACGAAAAGCGGATTTCAGAAACGGCGTTGAACATGAGGAGGATAACTGTACTTATTATGCTGATGCTATGCGCATTAGCCAACGCTCAACATATTCCTGGCGGGGTCGCCTCACCGTATTTGTGGAATGCAAACGGGGACACGGTTGGCATCTCTGACTCGTTGATAGAGATAGCGGATGGGCTGACTACTTTCCAAGTCGTCGTTCCCGACGGGAAAGCGGAGAACGCTACATTGACATCTGGAGTCACGCTTGTAACCTCCCGCCGTCTTGCCGAGCCACAACGTGGCCAATACATTAATTTCGAGAAAGTTGCAGAGGCTGGTATTCCAAGAATCATATCTGTGCGCAGGCGATTGGCGGAAACGGATTCCACAAACTTGTCAATTGCTGAACTTCCGCTGTCGCAGTCGGAGTGCTCCGACAGCGTTTGCGAGAGCGTCGTTTTCTGCAGGATGCTGAACAGCAGTGAGCGTCAGCGTGTTGACACATATCTCGCATTGAAATATGGCATCACTATTGACCAAACAGTGCCATCTTCTTATGTCGGCAGCAACGGCCGAGTAATTTGGGATGCCGAGGCGAATGCGAAGTTCTCGCACCGCATATTCGGCGTTTGCAATGATACTATTTCGGGACTTTACTCATCGGAGATGTCGAGTATTGAAGAATCCAATCTGCTGACAATTAACGCAGATACCATACCTCCAATGTCGTACATTGTTTTAGGCGATGACAACGGTTCACTAAAATATATCCGAAAAGAAAGCGAGCCCAAACGCTTGTGACGGACATCAGGGACGCATTCGGCTACCACTCATCAACGGAGTATGACCTCAAATGGTGCGCCCCGACAAAGCAGACCGACATAAACGGCAACGAGCTTCTCTATGCCTATGACAACCGTGGCCGATTAACTTCTGTTACTGCCCCTTATGAGATTGAGACGGGAGGCAAGCCGACAATATCTATCGAGTATGACGACAATGCGCACACGGCAAAGACGACGAACTACGACGCCAAGACAAAGAACTCGATAGAGACGTATCTATTCACCGACAATCTTGGCCGAGCTATCCAGACAAAGAGAAGCGGAGTAGTTGACGGAGAGGAGGTTATGCTCGCCTCTGGCATCGTCAAGTTTGACGCCTTCGGAAGAAAGATTGCCGAGGGGCAGCCAGTCACGGACAACACGACTGATCTCAACACGGATGACATTCTCAATCCGACAATTACGGAGTATGACGTGCAGGACCGACCGATAAAGGTCACTATGCCGGACGGTACGAGCTCCGCAGCCGCATACACGGTTGAAACCGGATGTCTGAGGTCGACACTGACTGACGCTAACGGCCACGTGACCGACAGCTACAAGGACGCACGCGGCCAGGACGTCAAGACCGTGCAATACGCTGACGACCAGGATATAGAGACCTCATTCAAGTATAACGCCATAGGCGAGTTGCTGACCGTGACGCACCCGAACAAGGAGACTACGACCTACGAGTATGACGGCCTCGGCCGCAAAACGTCGGTCAGTCATCCCGACGCGGGTCTCACGACCTTCGAGTACGATGCGGCAGGCAACTTGACGGCAAAACAGACCGCAAACCTCCGCAAGGCGAATGGCAAGATCCAATGTACCTACGATTACAACCGCCCGCACGAGGTAATCTACCCCAAGAACATCTATAACAGAGTCACTTACACCTATGGCGACTCAACGGAGACCAAGTACAACCGTGCCGGCCGCCTGAAACTCGTGGAGGACGGCAGCGGCGGCAAGGCATATTACTACGGCAAACTTGGCGAGGTCACGAAGACAATCAAGTCGATAATACTTGCGGAAACGGACATTCGTACGTACATTTGGGAGGCGGAATACGACAGCTGGGGGCGCGTCAACGCAATGACCTACCCGACGGCGAGGTCGTATCTTACACATACGACAAGGGCGGAAACCTCTTCTCCGTCACGACCAACAAGGCAGGCGAGTCCGTGACCCTCATCGAGAGCCAGAATTACGACAAGTACGGCAACCTTACCTACCGCAAGATGGGCAACGGGGCTGAGACGACATACTGTTACGACGACAAGCGCCTGCACATCAACCATATGTCGCTCACGTCGAACGGCTCGACACTCATGTCCAACAAATACACTTACGACAACGTGGACAACATCCTTGGCATAACGAACACAGCCAAGCGCACCAGTGGAGACATTGGCGGGGCGTTCTCGCACGCCTATGAG
>CAVILU010000041.1:3918-11074 GCA_963643535.1 bacterium
GGCTCATATCAGCAAGCGGTACTGCCAAGGAGGACAACGCGTACGAGTTGCAAATGCGCTACGACGCCATGAGCAACCCGCTGCAAAAGGACACGGTCGAGTATGAGTATCAGACGATTGGACACCCCAACGCTGTTAGCCGAGCCGGCAGCAAGATCTTCAAGTACGATGCCAACGGCAACCCGATATCAGTCGAGGACACGACGGCCAACACCCTCAGAGTGATGCAATGGGACGAGGAGAACCGCCTGCAGTCGCTCGGCGACGACGGGTACGTCTCCCGCTACACCTACAACCACACGGGCGAGCGAGTAGTGAAGAGCCACGGCCCGACGACGGTAGCCTACGTGAACGGAGCCCCGCAGGGCGTGCTGTGGCACGATAAGGACAATTGGACGGCATACGTGAGCCCGTATATTGTGGTCTCTCCCGACCGCTTTACCAAGCATTACTATATTGGTGCTCAGCGCATAGCGAGCAAAATAGGTGTTGGCGAGTTTGATAATCTTTATGACTCGTCCAAGCCGTGCGTTACGGCAGGCCAGAAGGATTATGCAGAGCGAGTGAGCCTCATCACCCAGTCCCGCAACGACTACAACGCCGCCCTAGGCATCCCGCCCGGTCCACCTACCGCCAAAGGCATCTACGCCGAGGCCGAGTACAGCGGAGCCTATGGCTCGTACGCCATCAAGCCACTCGGCAACTACGATGTCCCCACCGGCTGGCCCGCCAAGCCATACAAGCGTCCGTATGGCGGCACGCCCGGTGCGCCCGTGATGTATCAGAAAGCTGACGATCCCGATGACGCGGCCGCTGGCTATGGCTATTCCAATGCCGAGGGACTGGCAGAGAACGACATCTATTTCTACCATTCCGACCACCTGGGCTCGACTTCATATATAACCGACCATGACGGCAACGCCACGCAGTTCATTGTGTATAAGCCTTATGGTGAGGTGTTGCTCGACGAGCACTCCGTGTCTTACGACTCGCCTTGGAAGTTCAATGGCAAGGAGTGGAACTCGGAGACTGGGATGTATTATTATGGGGCTCGGTATTATGAGCCGGCTTTGAGCTTGTGGTATGGCGTGGACGCGCTGGCGGAGAAATATGCCTCGGTGGGCGGGTATGTTTTTTGTGCTGCGAACCCGGTTAGGTTTGTGGATGTTGATGGAAGAAAAATAATATTTGGGTCCAACGTTACGGATAAGCAGAAATCCTTGTACAACACAGCGGTATCAGATGCCTTAAACAGCCCACTATTTGCAACACTGTACTCAAAATTGGAAGAATCGCCTATCGAGTATACAATTTTGTTTGGTAAAACAGCAACGTCCACAAATGGAGCTGTATATGCCCTGTTTGACCCCAGAGGCAACTCGATTGTAATCAATGAGAATATGTCCACAATTCCCGAAAGTGCAATAACAGAAGAGTTGTTTCACGCACTGCAGTGCGAGAACAAGGAGGAATGCAATAGAGAGTTTGAGGCTAAAGTTTTTGTGTATGCTTCCGTAAATGCAAAATCCACTTCAGCTGATGGCATGTGGGAGTTCTATCTATATATGGAAAATAATATGATGAGCGATCCCGAATACCGCGTGTTTACGCCATCAATTGTTAACTCAGCTGAATTCCTCAAGAAATATAAGACAGCAGCAAATTCTTTTGCGAAATATAGCAGGAACAGGGGTATTGGAAACGCCAATTATTGGAAGCAATCTGACGGTGCGCCTAAGCTGCTAATCGAAATTATCAATGCAACATATAAAGAGTCCGAATGAAAGAAATTATTAACTACTTACATTGTTCAGTTATCGGTATAGCTTGTAGCCGACTTCGCAAACTTTGTTATACAGTTTTCAGCATTGCGCTTTTACTAACTTTTCTACCCTCTAGCAATTGTGATGCACAAGAATTGGTTTCTTACAGCGATTCCTGCGTTGATATCAACGAAAACAATTTGTTTGAGGCACTATACTTATCTTTTGGAACAGATTCGACTTGTTGGATTCTTAACAACAAACGAGCGACCTTGTTTGTGATATATGTTGATTCTCTTTGCAGAGTTACTGACTCCGTTCTTATTGTCAACAGTATTAATGCAGGACGTTCAAGTAGAGTGCGGAAGATATTATTAAATACGATGAGAAGTCACAATATGACTTTTATGGGGTGTTATGAAAATCCTCTCCTCATAGAAGACCCAAGCCCTCAAAGGTTAAGCAAGATAAAGAGCGATTCTCGCTCGGAGCTCATATCTTACTTTAACAATCACGTCCCAGTGCGTGCGTGGGTGTCAAAATCAGACTTTTTGAAATGGGTAGAAAAAAGGACTGACCAGAAACATCAACCTTAATGTCCAACAAATACACTTACGACAACGTGTGTGGCCTTCCCCGAAAATCGGACAGTTGAAAATTGGAAAATAAACCGTTAATTTGTACCGATTATGAAAAAGAAGTGTCATACAGGGAGCGAGATGGAGAAAGCCGTCAAGGAGTTCGAGAGCGGTGTGGACGCCGACACCGTGGCGAGGTCTTACAACATATCTAAGGCCACGCTCTATAACTGGAAGTCGGAATACAGCGGCTTGGAAGTCAGCCAAGTCGAGCGGCTGCACGAGCTAGAGGAGGAGAACCGCCGCCTCAAGAAGATCTACTCGGAGCTGGCGATGGACAACTCGATACAGAAGGAGGTTCTCGGGAAAAAAAAATCTGAAGCCCGAGGTTAAGCGTGAAGTTGTTGATAAGGTAGCGGTGGACCAAAATGTCGGCATCTCTCGGGCGTGCAGGCTGTTCGGATTCAGCAAATCCAGCTACTACTACAAGAGGAAAAAATGCGACGACGCGGAGGTCGAGGAGGCCATCTGCGTGGCGGCGCGGCACGGGGACGGATTTTGGAAGATATACGCCCGTCTCCGAAATGATGGCAGGCGGTGGAACCATAAGAGGGTCTACCGCGTCTACAAAAAGCTGCGGATGAACAAGCGGGTGCGGCTGCGCAAGCGCGTGCCGTCCCGCGTGAAAAGACCGCTTGTCACCCCGCCAGCGCCTTGCGAGAAGTGGTCGCTCGGTTTCGTGAGCGACAAACTTGAGAGCGGGCGCACGTTTCGCGTACTTAATATAATTGACGACTGCATGCGCGAGGCCGTCGCTATGGACATCTCCATGTCCATGCCGGCGAGCCGAGTTGTAGCGTCGTTGGAGAAGGCGATATTCACACACGGGACTCCCACGCGCATCCGCACGGACAACGGACCGGAGTTCATTTCGTCGACTCTCGCCGAGTGGTGCGAGGCTAACGGCATAGAGCACGTGTTCTCGCAACCAGGATGCCCGACACAGAACTCTTATGTTGAGAGGTTTAACGGCAGCTACCGTCGAGGCGTGCTGGACGCGTACCTGTTCCGCACGCTTGCGGAGGCCAGGGCGATAACGGAAGATTGGCAAACATACTACAACGAGGCCCGCCCCCGACGAGTCCCTCGGCAACGTGTCGCCAGCCGTGTACCGTGAGTCCTTACTGGATCGAAAGGTTTTCTTGGGCATTGAAGGGCAGTCAAACATGCAGGAAACAAACAAGGCCACCCGGGAACGGCTGCCTTGAGTTGCATGTCGTCATACCTTGCAGGCCTATCCCTCGTAAGGTTGCTCCTCAGCAGAGCCTTACTCCGTTTCAACCTGCGCCGCTAACTTAGCGGCAATAAATAATTTTTGCAAATCGAAATAATTTCAGTAAACTTGAACGTTTAATTAACGACTGTCCTAAAAAGGGGAAGGTCACATAAAACCATATCCCCCGACCGGAGCACGCAAAAACGTAACTCTGATCGGGGGAAATATTTTTACAAGGAGCGGAGCTCCCTACTCAATAATCTTAGCCTCGATACGGCGGTTCAGCTGTCGGCCCTCCTCGGTGTCGTTCGTGGCGCACGGCTTGCTGAGGCCGTAGCCCTTAATCTCGAAACGCGAGCGGTCTATGCCATGCTGCACTAGGTATTCGACGGTGGACTTGGCGCGGTTGAGCGAGAGCACTTCGTTGTGCTTGACTGAGGCGCGGTTGTCGGTATGGCCGCTTATCTCGACCCTGATGGTGGGGTTCTCTTGCATCACGCGGACCACGATGTCGAGCTCTACTTTGCTCTCGGGCTTAATCTCGTACTTGTCTGTGTCGAAGTATATATTGCGGAGGGCTATCTTGTGGCCAACCTTGAGCGACGTGAGGCATGTCGATTCGCTCGAGAGCGTTATCGGGCCTTGCATCTTGGCTACGTTGTCCACACTGAATTTCTGCGAGTGGAAGAAGTAACCTTTGGCGTTGACGGATAGCAGGTAGTCCGATGCGCCAGGCAGTGCGATGGTGAAAGATCCGTCGGGCAATGCGCGGCTCACACCTATATTCTTGCCACTGGGCATCTTGTCGAGCGAGATGGTGGCCTCGATGCTCGCCTTGGTGTCGCAATCGGTTATTACGCCACGCACGAATGGTGCGGGTTTCGGACGGATGGCGGGGTAGAGTTCGAACATCTTGACCTCCCTCTTGGGTCGGCCGTTGACCTCACGGACTGAGTTGTAGTATCCTGTGCGTCCGTTGGCTGTCACGATAAAACCCTCGTCGTCTTCGGTAGTGTTGATCGGGTAACCGACGTTGACGGGCGTGGTCCACTTGCCTTTCTTTAGGTGGCTGACAAAGATATCCTTGCCGCCCACGCCGGGCCAAGTGTCGGAAGAGAAGAATAGCGTCTTGCCATTGGGGTGGATGAAGGGGTGGCTCTCGTCGCCACTCGTGTTAATGGAGTCGCCGAGGTCGTATACCTTGTCGAACTGGGGTACACCTTTTGAGTCTACTCCCTTGACCTTGGCGCGCATAATATTTCCTCTGCGATACTGACTCTTGCTGTCGCCCCTGACGAAGTAGAGCGTCTTGCCGTCGGCCGCAAAGCATGGTTGGCTCTCCCATGCGGCCGTATTTACGGGTGCGCCAATGTTTACGCCCTTAGTCCAGCCTTGGGATGTGCGCTGCGAGAAGTATATGTCGCAAGAACCTTTAGAGTCGGCATATCCGCAGGCTGTGTAGAACATCCAGCGGCCATCAGGCGAGAGGGATTGCGTGCCCTCATTAAAGTCTGTGTTGATCGTATATATCGGTTCCAGTGGTTTCCACTCTTTGGTGACGTCGTCGCGGCGCATGATATACAGGTCCTCTTGAGTCTCGTTGTTATTGATGCGGCCTATCATTGTCGGGTCTTTGTGGAAAGCCACGGTGTCGCGCGGAGTGCGTGATGTGACAACGAGCTCTGTCTCGTCCAACGAGATTGATGGCCAGTAGGTCTCAAAAGGCGTGTCGCGGATGAAGTCTGAAGGGTAGGTGGGGTCGAATGGCACGGGATGGCTCATGATTTCAAACTTGGCTGCGGCCATTTTGCGCCACTTGGTGTACTCTTTGACTCCTTTTTCGCCTGTCTGCTTTAGGAACTTGTCGTAGAGTTCGAACCATTGGGTCGCCTCCTCGAACTGATTCTTTTGGCATAAGGCTACGGCGCAATCGTAGTAGCCTTCAACAAAATATGTTGAGTCTAATGCCACTATCTGTTTGATGCAGTTTATCTGGTTGCCAGGCTGCTCGAGGTCTTTGTAGCATTCCGATGCCGATATGAGGGCGTCGATGTATTCGGGGTCTTCTTTTATTGCCGCAAGATACTTTCCCAAAGCCTGTTTCTTTATGTCGCTGTTTTCTTCTCCGTAGGTCGCTATAAGGTCGCCGGCTTCCTTGAACAAGGTGTAGGCTTTTTTGCTGTCTGTCGTCCTATATTTCTTCTTTACGCTCTGCGCATTGGCTATTGTGCCAATCGAGAGGCAGGCTATCAGGATGGCTACGAGTGTCTTCATAAATGATGTCCGAAGTTTTGTTAGAATTTTATACGTAATGAGTTACGATATCATGCTCCAGTTTACGCTCGAGTTTTGCAACTCTATCAGTCGGTTGCGCACCACTGCGCTCTGTGGGCCGCTCAGCGTCGGGTCGTCCTTCAATGTCTCCTCGGCGCAGTCGCGGGCAAAGCTCAATATCTGGCCATCGCGGGCGAGGTCCGATATCTTCAGTTTGAATGGCACGCCACTCTGTTGTGTGCCCTCGATGTCGCCAGGTCCGCGAAGTCTCAGGTCGGCTTCGGCAATCTCAAAACCATTGTTCGAGGAGCACATGATTTCAATTCGCCTACGTGTGTCGCGAGACAATTCGTTGGCTGTCACGAGAATGCAGAAACTTTGTTCCGCACCGCGACCCACGCGTCCGCGCAACTGGTGCAATTGGCTGAGGCCAAAACGCTCTGCGCTCTCGACCACCATAATTGACGCGTTAGGTACATTCACGCCCACCTCAATCACCGTGGTGGCCACCATGATATGCGCTTCGCCGCTGGAGAATTGGCGCATCGCTTCGTCTTTCTCCGCAGCCTTGAGCTTGCCGTGGACCATGCACACTTTGTACTCGGGGAAGCATTCGCATGTGAACTTATACCCCTCTTCGAGATTCTTATAGTCGAGTTTCTCGTTCTCCTTGATGAGGGGATAGACAATGTACACCTGCCTGCCTTTCTTGAGCTCCGAGCGTATGAATATGTTGAGTCTATTACGTGTGCTATGGAAATAATGTTCGGTGCTTATGGGTTTTCGTCCCGGTGGCATCTCGTCTATCACGCTTACGTCGAGGTCTCCGTAGATGGTCATGGCCAAAGTGCGTGGGATTGGCGTGGCGGTCATAACGAGCACGTGAGGCGGTTTGGTGTTCTTGTTCCATAGTTTAGAACGCTGCTCTACGCCAAAACGATGTTGCTCGTCGATAACGCACAGTGCAAGGTCTTTAAACACTACGCCAGGCTCAATCAGCGCATGGGTGCCAATGAGGATATTGATCTCGCCATTTGCCAAGTCCTCAAGCAATTTCTTACGAGTTTTGCCCTTGACGGAGCCTGTGAGCAACTCCACGCGTAACCCCATACCTCTGAGTTCGCTCGTGAGGCCTTCGTAATGTTGTGTGGCAAGGATCTCTGTAGGTGCCATCATGCACGCCTGCTTGCCATTGCCTGTCACGATGAGCATACACAGCAAGGCCACGAGCGTCTTTCCGCTGCCGACGTCGCCCTGTACCAGGC
>CAVILU010000041.1:11084-14560 GCA_963643535.1 bacterium
ACACGTTTCTGCGCTCCCGTAGGCTCAAAACGCAGATGGTGGGCATAGAATTCGTTGAGGTGGGGACCCGATTGGGTAAACTTGATGCCGTCCACCTTGTGGAGCGTGACATTCCTGTTGCGCAAGAGTGCCAGCTGGATATAGTAGAGCTCCTCGAACTTCATTCGGAAGCGCGCCGCTTCGAGGGTTTGCAGATCCGCAGGGTTGTGGATTGTCCACAGGGCTTGGGCGCGGCCCATGAGGTTGTGGCGGGAGCACAGGTCGGCGGGCAACGTCTCGGGGATGCCGCTCATAGTGAGATCGGCAAAGACGCTGGCTACGATTATTTGGAAAACCTGGTTGGTTATGCTGGCTCGTCGGAAAGATTCGGGTTGACTATATATAGGTTGCAGTTTGCCAACGAACTTGGCTGTGTCGGGGTCGCGCTCCATTTCCGGATGCGCTATGTTCATCCGGCTGCCGTAACTTGTGGGCTTGCCGAAGATGAGGAAGTTGCTGGTGGCGTTTATTTGCGTCGCGTAATAGTTGATACCTTTGAACCAGACAATATCAATTACCCCTGTGCCGTCGGTGAATTTCGCTACCAGTCTGCGTTTTGTGCCCTCGCCTATAATCTCTTGCGATATGAAACGACCATAAATCTGTATGAGGCTCATGTCGGGTCTCAACTCGTTTATGGCATAAATCTTGCTGCGGTCGACGTACTTCGTGGGGTAAAATTCGAGCACGTCCAACTCCGTCATGATGTCCTCGCGGTTGAGTACTTCCGCCCGCTTTGGGCCTATGCCTTTTAAGTATTGAAGTTCCTTGGCCATCCCTCTGTCGTTTATGTCTTCCTATCCCTCCGTGGGCTACGCTTACGCTTTTTTGAGTTATATTTGTACCAAAAATAAGGAAAAAAATAAAGATGCGGAAATTTTTCGTCCTGCTGACTGTCATAGTACTGCTACCCACAATACAATCTTTTGCGCAAGAAGCCGAAAGGCCCGACCTCAAACCGGTGGAGCGGATGACGGCACAGTTCCTCGCAACTACCGATTTCGACAAGCTTTCGCACGACGCTCCGCTGTGGCGACCGGCCGTAGAGGATTACCTCTCGCTTGCTTCCGATTCGGCAATAGAGGCTTTCCGACCGAGCGGGATGACGCGTTTCGACCTCGATGGCGGTACTAAGGTTTGGTGCGGCACGTGGAGTCGTGGCGGGCGCGGCCGTCTTGTGTGGTTCGCTGTGTCCGGTGCTTGTGTGCCCAACGGTGGACTGAAGGATGATGCCCTCAGACATGCTATGGCTGCTGTAGATGATATTAGCTCGGCGGATACTGCGCTTAGCGTCGGTTTGTTCGCCAACGAGGGTCTGCTGGGCATTGGTGTGTTTGGCCATTCTTCAAAGGAGGATGAACCGTTGTTCTTTGTGCCCGACATAGATTCGCGCATCGCTCTCCATATCCTTGCAAACATCAATTTTTCGGACGACGAGAAGATGCTTGCCGAGTCTTTCCTCCGCAAGAGGCTCAAAAATGCGGCCAATACACTCGCTGCGGATTTAGCTGGTTTCCCTGAACTTACTTTTTGCGATTCGCCTGATAATGCGCTCCGAACTGTGACGTATATGGTCTCCAATTTCGATTTCTCTTCACATTGCGGAGGATGGATTCTCTCTCGCCCCAAACGAGGAAAACCTATTGCACGCCAACTTGTTGATGGCACAGAACGCATCGGGCAGCCCGAGCAGGCGACGCTCAATCCCTCCAGCTGGTTTGGCGCCATATATTCGTCAATTATCCAGTTCCGCTATAATAAGGTGGACTACTATGCCCTCCTTGGCTTCAAAGGGGCAACGCCGACAGTGAAAACCCGAGTCATAGACGTGGTCCGAATAGCAGGCGAAGGCAAATTCACTTTCGGCGCAAAGGTGTTCCGCCATCCGTATAACACATACCGCCGACGTGTCTTCCAATACTCAGCAAAGGCCAGTATGACAATTCGCTACGACGACAAGGCGCAGATTATAGTCCTCGATCACCTCGAACCGTCGCAACGCATTATGGCTGGCCAGCCGGAGTTCTATGGCCCCGACCTCAGCTACGATGCCTACGTGCTCTCCGACAATGGTTGGGAGTTCCAGTCCGACATCCAAGTGACAGAGGAGGATGGCGCGCAAGCCAATCCTGAGCAAGGCCCTACGGCAAGCGATGACTTTGAACTTTCACAAACCGACCGCCGAGGCTCAAGTGGCCGTTCCGTAAACGTCGGTTCTCAGCAACCCAGCGTGCGCAAGCAAAGCAAAAAGTCTTCAAGTTCAAGCAGTTCATGGAGCGGCCGCAGTAGCCAAAGCTCCAAGCGCAACAAATCTTCCAACTCAAGCTCTTGGTTCGATAAGGGGAAAGGAAATAGCGCACCTAATATACGTAGCCGTAGATAGGATGAGGCAAGGCAGACCGGCAAAACTCCATATGGAGCCCGACACCTATTACGTTTGGGTGGGCGGCAGTTGTGACTATGCGCATGCCGAGCGAGCCGGCGGTGGCGCTTATATTATGGAAAGGAATGGGGAAGTCGTTGATACTTACGTTACTGCATGCTTTGCGACAACTGAGTTCCGAATGATGCTGGCAGTTATACTCCATGCGATGGAAGTAGTACCCGCAGGTTCAAATATAGTCTTCCTTACCAACGTCTCATACATTCAGAACTTCGACAAAGAGCCAACGGACAACTCCGCTAATGCCGACCTAATAAAAGAATGCATAGCCTCCAAGATGAGGCTCGCCTCAGCGACAATAAAAATCGTTCCCTACCACAAATACCACCAATTGCCCGACACGCACGATATGGCGCACCGGGCTATGATTGATTTGCGGGGAGGAAAAAAGTTGAGCTAAACTTGGTAGAACTACGCGTTTGCCTCTCGTCGGAACTGATTGGGATTGAGCCCCACGTGCTGCTTGAAGAACTTGCCAAAGGCCGATTGGGATGGGAAACTAAGGTTTGTGGCAATCTGCTGGACGCTCATGTCGGAGAACCTCAGCATCAGTTTGGCTTCTGACACGGTATACTCATTTATCCAGTCGGCTGAGCTGCGGCCGCTGCACGTCTTGACCATACTCGAGAGGTAATTTGGTGTCAGCCCGAGCTCTGTGGCGAAGAAGGATGTGTTGCGCTTGGCTCCGTGATGGAGGGTCACGAGCTCTATGAATTTCTCGAATATCTGTTCCGAACGCAGCGGCTTGCGTTCCGAATCTACTTGAGGCCCTGCGGCTTGCGCCAGACGTATGAGCATTTTTCCGAGGAGCTGGATGAGCGTATCCATAATGCCGTCACGGCCTTCGCGCGCATCCTCGGCATTCCTCTCCATCAGGTTGAAAAGGTCGCAGAAGGATGCGATGTCGCCATCCGAAAGGTGCGTCACTGCGTTGTCGCGCACACCCATATAAAAACTGAGCTTGTTGTTTATGTTTATGCGCAACTTGTCGAGG
>CAVILU010000042.1:0-14164 GCA_963643535.1 bacterium
CTCCTTTCATCAGGAAACCTATAAATATTACATAATTACAAACAATCCTTTATGAGCTGTATCTTCCAATCGTCCATTGGAAAGAAGTTGATCATGAGCGTCTCGGGCATTCTGCTCGTGCTCTTCCTTCTCTTCCACATGAGCATGAACCTCGTGGCTGCGTTCTCCGCTTCGGCATACAACGCTGTCTGTGAGTTCCTCGGCACTAACTGGTATGCCCTCGCCGGCACCGCCGTTCTCGCCCTGGGCTTCCTCATCCACATCGTTTACGCTTTCATCCTTACCGTCCAGAACCGCCGCGCCCGTGGCAACGACCGCTACGCTGTGGTTGACGCTCCCAAGGGCGTCGAGTGGTCCAGCCAGAACATGCTCGTCCTCGGCATCATCGTATTCCTCGGCCTTGGCCTCCACCTCCATCACTTCTGGAGCCACATGATGCTCGCCGAGCTCGCTGGCACTGAGTACGATATTGCTCCCGCCGACGGCGCAGGCTGGGTTGCCTACTACCTCGGCCAGTGGCCCGTAGCTATCGGCTACATCGTCTGGATTGCCGCTATCTGGTTCCACCTCACCCACGGTTTCTGGAGCATGCTTCAGACCATCGGCTGGAGCAACGAGATCTGGCTCTCACGCTGGAAGACTGTTGCCGTATGGTACGCTACCATCGTATGCCTTGGCTTCGCTATCGTAGTCCTCGGCTTCGCTTGCCAAATCTTCCCCCTCTGCAGCGGCGCATGCCAGGCTGCCGGCGCATGCTGCGGCATGTAGGCCCCGACTCCTTTTATCAGGAAACAACAACCATTTGACTTTTCCCATTAGAACATCATGGCAAACACTATAGATTCCAAGATCCCTCAGGGTCCGTTGGCGCAGAAGTGGACTAACTACAAGGCTCACCAGAAACTCGTCAACCCCGCCAACAAGCGCAAGCTCGACATCATCGTCGTAGGTACCGGTCTCGCAGGCGCGTCTGCAGCCTCCACCCTCGGCGAGATGGGCTTCAACGTCCTCAACTTCTGCATCCAGGACAGCCCCCGCCGCGCTCACTCCATCGCAGCGCAGGGTGGCATCAACGCCGCCAAGAACTACCAGAACGACGGCGACTCCATCTATCGTCTTTACTACGACACCATCAAGGGCGGCGACTACCGCGCTCGTGAGGCAAACGTATACCGCCTCGCCGAGGTGTCTAACAATATCATCGACCAGTGCGTCGCTCAGGGCGTGCCTTTCGCACGTGAGTACGGCGGTCTCCTCGCCAACCGTTCTTTCGGTGGCGCGCAGGTAAGCCGTACGTTCTACGCCCGCGGCCAGACCGGTCAGCAGCTCCTCCTCGGCGCTTACTCCTCTCTCTGCAAGGAGATCAAGAATGGCACCGTCAAGATGTTCTCGCGCCGTGAGATGCTCGACGTCGTCATCATCGAGGGCCGCGCACGTGGTATCATCGTCCGCAACCTCATCACTGGTGAGATTGAGCGTTACTTCGGTCACGCTGTAGTCATCGCCACCGGCGGCTACGGCAACACCTACTTCCTCTCCACCAACGCCATGGGCTCCAATGGCTCGGCAGCCATGCAGATCTACCGCAAGGGCGCTTACTTCGCTAACCCCTGCTACTGCCAGATCCACCCGACCTGTATCCCTGTCCACGGCGACATCCAGTCCAAGCTGACCCTCATGTCGGAGTCTCTCCGCAACGACGGCCGCATCTGGGTCCCCAAGAAGAAGGAGGACGCTGAGGCCATCCGCGCAGGCAAGAAGACCGCCAACGACATCCCCGACGAGGATCGCGACTTCTACCTCGAGCGCCGCTATCCCGCCTTCGGTAACCTCGTCCCCCGCGACGTCGCCTCTCGTGCCGCTAAGGAGCGTTGCGACGCTGGCTTCGGTGTCAACGAGACCGGCCTCGCCGTATTCCTCGACTTCAAGTACGCCATCCAGCGCCTCGGCGAGGACCGCGTCCGCGAGCGTTACGGCAACCTCTTCGAGATGTATGAGAAGATCATGGCTCAGGACCCCTACAAGACTCCTATGATGATCTTCCCCGCCATCCACTACACCATGGGCGGCATCTGGGTAGACTACGAGCTCCAGACCTCTATCCCCGGCCTCTTCTGCATCGGCGAGGCTAACTTCTCGGATCACGGCGCAAACCGCCTCGGCGCTTCCGCCCTCATGCAGGGTCTCGCCGACGGCTACTTCGTCCTCCCGTACACCATCCAGAACTACCTCGCAGACCAGATCCAGGTTCCGCGCATCCCCACCACCGCCCCCGAGTTCGACGAGGCTGAGAAGGGTGTCAAGGACAAGATCGCCAAGATCATGGCCATCCAGGGCAAGCGCTCTGTAGACTCCATCCACAAGGAGCTCGGCCACGTCATGTGGGAGTACGTCGGCATGGGTCGCACCAAGGAGGGCCTCACCAAGGCTCTCGGAATGATTAAGGATATCAAGAAGGAGTTCTGGAGCAACGTCTACGTCCCCGGTAAGGCCGACGACCTCAACACCGAGCTCGAGAAGGCTCTCCGCCTCTCAGACTTCATCGACACTGGCTACCTCATCGCCATCGACGCGCTCAACCGCGAGGAGAGCTGCGGCGGCCACTTCCGCGAGGAGCACCAGACTGAGGACGGCGAGGCACTCCGCCACGACGATCAGTTCAGCTACGCTGCCTGCTGGCACTATCTCGGCGAGGATCAGGATCCCGAGATGCTCAAGGAGGACCTCACCTATGAGGAGACCGAGCGTAAGACACGTAACTACAAGAACTAACCCCTTTACCGAACATCGATTCCAATGGATAAGACTATAAATATCACGCTCAAGGTCTGGCGTCAGAGAGGACCTAAGGAGAAGGGCCACTTCGAGACCTACGACATGCCCGGCATCTCCGTCAACATGTCGTTCCTCGAGATGCTCGACACCCTCAACGAGAAGCTCGTAGCCAAGCACGAGGAGCCCGTCGTCTTCGACCACGACTGCCGTGAGGGCATCTGCGGCATGTGCTCGCTCTACATCAATGGTCACCCACATGGCGTCAACGCCAAGACCACCACTTGCCAGCTCCACATGCGCACCTTCAAGGATGGCGACACCATCACCATCGAGCCGTGGCGCTCCGCTGGCTTCCCCGTCATCCGCGACCTCATGGTCGACCGCTCAGCCTACGACAAGATCATGCAGGCCGGCGGCTACACCTCCATCCGTTGCGGCGCAGCTCAGGATGCCAACGCCCTCCCCATCTCTAAGGAGGCTGCCGACAAGGCTATGGATGCCGCTCAGTGCATCGGTTGTGGCGCTTGCGCCGCTGCCTGCAAGAACGGCTCCGCTATGCTCTTCGTCTCTGCCAAGGTCAGCCAGTTCGCTCTCCTCCCGCAGGGCCAGGTCGAGGCCGCTCGCCGCGCCAAGGCCATGGTTGCCAAGATGGACGAGCTCGGCTTCGGCAACTGCACCAACACCGGCGCATGCGAGGCTGAGTGCCCCAAGGGCGTTTCTATCGCCAACATCGCTCGCCTCAACCGCGAGTTCCTCAAGGCTAAGCTGAAAGACTAATCCAGTTAACAGTTAGCAGTTAACAGTTAACAGTTAGCTGTTGGCGGTTGCTGCTCCTTGAATATTAATTTTAAAGCCCCTCGGTGCCTTTTGTGGTGTCGGAGGGGCTTTTCAGTTCACAGTTTTCAGTGCACAGTGCACAGTTGGCGGTTGCTGCTCCTTGAATATTAATTTAAAGCCCCTCGGTGCCATTTGTGGTGTCGGAGGGGCTTTTCAGTTCACAGTTGGTTGTGGCTTGCAGTGTTCATTTTCCGAAAAAGGATGTTATTTTGCAGACAATAACGGCGAACTGACATGATAGACGAATATATAGGCAAATTGCGCGATGTGCTTGCGGAATATAAATCGTTAGGCATAGCGGATCAGATTGACTACCATAAGTTCTATCTCTATTCTCTCATAACACATTCTACGGCCATTGAGGGGTCGACTGTGACGGAGATTGAGAACCAACTCTTGTTCGACGATGGCATTTCGGCCAAGGGCAAACCTATGGTGGAGCAGTTGATGAACCTCGACCTCATGCGCGCATACCAACGAGCCAAGGCTCTTGCCGAGCGACACGAGCCCTTCTCCACCGAGTTGCTAAAAAGCCTCTCTGCCTTAGTGATGCGAAACACCGGCAGCTCATACAACACCCCGATGGGCGAATTTGATTCCTCGGCGGGCGACATCCGCTTTGCAATGTGACCGCAGGCGCAGGCGGCCGCTCATATCTCAATTTTCAGAAAGTGCCCTCCCACCTCGCCGATTTCTGCAAAGAGATGAACGAGCGCAGGCAAAAACTCATCGGTAAATTCGACGAGATGGAGGCTTACATCCTCAGTTTCGATGCCCACAATGAGTTGGTTGCCATACACCCGTGGGTGGACGGCAACGGCCGAATGTCCCGCCTTATGATGAACTACATTCAGATGGAGTTCAACCTCATCACCACGAAGGTTTGCAAAGAGGACAAGGCCGAATACATCCAATCACTCATAGACTCCCGAGAAGAGGAGTCCCTGCTTCCCTTCCAGCTCTTCATGTTGCGAGAGCACACTCAAAACCTCCAATCCGAAATAGACACTTTCAAAGCGTCGATGGCAAAGGGATGATGGGCGAATGGCGTGCGGCTATCGTGATTGTCAATTGCTAAAGTCCGCAGACGTAATATATAGGCAGGTAGACAATGCCGTCGCGGACCTCAACCTCGCGCGCGTTTGAGAGCACCACTCCGCGGTGGATGCCATAGTCCTCTGTGGCGAGGAACGAGTCGAGGGCGCTGTGAGTCTTGTAGTCTTTGCCACTTTTGACCTCGACGGGCAGTACCGTCATGTTCTCCGTGTCGTCTATCAAGTAGTCCACCTCGCCTTTTTTCTTGTTGTCGTAGTAGAAGAGGCGGCGACCGTGGGCTGCAAGTTCTTGCGCCACCACCGTCTCGTAGACCGATCCGAGGTTGACGCTCTCGTTGTCGCCGAGTATGGGCTTGATGTTTGTGCCGTAGAATACTGAGGTGAGCAGCCCAACGTCGTTCATATAGAGTTTAAGGAGGTTCTTGTCGCAGCTCTCGGCCAGTGGGAACGCGGGTTTGCTTATGGCGCGCACCTCTATGGCTATGCCGCTCGATATCAGGTACTCAAACTCGTCCTCGTAGTCGCTCATTCTTTTGCCGGCCTTGTCCTCGATGTCTTTGGCCACCATGCGTTTTTTCTTGTTCTCCATGACCGAGGGTATCATCTCGTATATCCTCCTTATCTTGAGCCTTTTGTTCGCCTCCTCGTAGCGCGACGCGTCTACTCCGTAGAGCATCCTGATGTTGTCGTGTATCTTGCGTACGGCCACGATGTTTTTCGTCTCCACGAAAGTGGCCACGGCGTCTGGCAGGCCGCCAACTATGAGGTATTTCCTGAAGAGGTCGAGGACCTTGGAGTGGATGTTCTCGGGTAAGGATTCTGCGGATTTCAGTTTCTGGTGGATTGTGTCGATCATGAGTTGCCCCATGCCGTTGGCCAGCATGAACTCCTCGAAGTCCATCGGGTGCATGTGGAGTATCTCGATGCTGCCGAGTGGGATTGACGAGGTGGTTTTGAGGGCGATGCCGAGCATCGAGCCGCTCGCTATGAAGGTTAGTCGGCCGTCTTCGCGGAGGAACTTGAGGAGTGTCAGCAGATGGTCGTAGGCCTGGATTTCGTCGATGAAGACAATAGTGTCCTCGCGGGTGCCCATCTTGTCGCCCGCTATGGTGCTGAGGGCCAAGTAGAAGTCGCCTGTGGTACGTGCGTCGGCAAAGACTCTGTCGGAGAGTTTGTCGGCCTCCATGTTGACCTCTATGTAGTTCTTGAAGAGGGCTTGCGCCGTGTGGCGGATTATGTGTGTCTTGCCTATCTGTCTCGCCCCGTCGATGACGAGTATCTTGTTGCTGCCGCTTTTGAGGTGGCTCTCAATGTCTTGGCTTATCTTTCTGTATAGCTCCATACACTTTTCCGTGATTTTGACCCCTCGGAAAATACACTTTTCCGCGATTTCGGACCCTCGGAAAATACACTTTTCCAAAAAATAGGACTTTCTCGGCCCGGGTGGGGTGGGGCTCCCGTACCGACTTTTAGCTGCGTCTCACTATTTCCGAAACAGTCAGATTTCGTGCAGAAAAGCAAGAAAAAGTTGTTTTGCTGTACGGAATTTTGCTATTTCCTTCCTTGTTTATCCTTACATTTTTTTACACTCCCCGATATTCCCCGAAAAATCCGAACCTCTACTTCCGATATTTCCGAAAATCCGAAGTGACGGTTCGGATTTCTCCATATTAATGTGCAGGAAATCAAGAAAAGTCCCCGAAAAACGTGCAAAAAAACGAAATGCTAAAATATGTCAAATGTTTTCTGCCGTAACACAGAAACCGAATAAAAGGCGCGCAGCTTCTCTTCATGCTATCCCCCGAACACCACTTCAATTACCTACCACCCCGAACAATAAACTGTTAAAATGCAGCCCCGAGCCCGTCCCCCTCGCCATTAGCCACAAAAACGACAGCAGCTAAATTTATACCAACACCCCGCCGCACTCAAATCCACCATCACGGGCCGCCCGTCTCCCCACTGCCATAGTGGCAAAAAGCCCGCCAAATAAGCGTAGTTACGCACAATTTTACCCCCAAAAGAGCAAAAACAATCCCCAAACGCCCTCCCAAATCTCGCCGCCATCAACTCCGCAAATTGTCAATAGTCAATTGTTAAATGCCGTCAGACAACGCTGTCGTCCACCTCTGTCACTGTTAGGAAGTTTAAATAGTATAACTCATTGATAAAATAATATCGTTAAAAGTCGTTTACAAATACGAACTTTGCTTCTGTTGAATAACGGGAATTAACACTCACGTTAATGAACTCCTCAAATCCAATAAATGATCTTATGATTAACAAACAGAGAATCTCTACAAGTGGCAGGCTCGCCCTCACGGCGTGGCTCGTCGCTTTGCTGCTATGCGTGCAAGGCATGGTGGCTCAGACCTTCGCCCAAGGCTCGAACGCCACGGGTACGGTCGTCTCACAGGCCGACGGTCAGCCTCTCCCGGGTGTAGCCGTTGTCGTCAAGGGTAGCACCATCGGTACGGTTACCGATTTCGATGGTAAGTTCACCCTCCAGGCCGAGAAAGGCAGCACCCTCGTGTTCTCCTTCCTTGGCTTCAAGACACAGGAGGCCGCCTTCTCCGGAGCCCCCATCAATGTCTCGATGGAAGACGAGGCTTCCGACCTCGACGAGGTCGTAGTCGTCGGCTACGGTGTCCAGAAGAAGAAACTCGTCACTGGCGCTACCGTCCAGGTGGCTGGCGACGACATCGCCAAGATGAACACCACTAACGCCCTCACCGCCATGCAGTCCGTCTCTCCTGGCGTCTCCATCACCCAGAGCTCCGCGCAGCCTGGCAAGGGCTTCAAGGTCAACATTCGTGGTGCGGGCACCATCGGCACCTCTTCTCCTCTCTTGATTATCGACGGTGTCCAGAGCGGCACGGCTAACGACGGTCTCAATGGCCTCAACCCCAACGATATCGAGAGCATCGACGTCCTCAAGGACGCTGCTTCGGCAGCAATCTACGGTGCACGTGCGGCCAACGGCGTCATCCTCGTCACCACCAAGCAGGGTAAGGAGGGCAAGGTCACCGCTCAGTACGATGGCTATGTTGGCGTATCCAACCCTCTCAAGCGTCCCGCAACCCTCGGCGCTCATGACTACATGAAGGTTGTCGATGAGGCTGTCTTCAACGAGACCGGCAGCACTGTTGACTGGTCCGCTATGGTCCCCGACTACATCCTCGAGAAGGTCAACAACGGCTGGGACGGCACTGACTGGTTCGAAGAGTTCCAGAACAAGGACGCCATCCAGCAGAGCCACGCCTTCAGCCTCACTGGTGGCTCCGACCGCTCTAAGTTCGCCATGTCGCTCAACTACTCCGATCAGGATGGTATCATGGGTGGCAGCAACGCTTCCAACTACCGTCGCTACGGCGGCCGCATCAACTCCGACCACGTCCTCTACCGCAGCAAGAAGGACAAACGCGACGTCATCAAGATTGGCGAGAACCTCTCTTTCTGGTATCATAAGAGCCACGACCTCTCCGAGGGCAACGGCTACTGGAACGTCATGCACGACTCTTACGCCGCTTCTCCTCTCACTCCGGCTTGGAACGAGGACGGCTCTCTCGTATCTTACGAGAAGGACGGCGCAGGCTTCTCTTCCATGATTTTCTCCAACCCTCTCCAGACCCTCTACAACGGTGGCCGCAACTCCATCAACCGCAACCGCGACTTCGGTGTAGGCGCCACCTTCTTCCTCGAGGTTGAGTTCATCAAGAACCTCAAGTACCGCGGCCAGTTCAACACCGGCTACTCAGCATACGCCAACAAGCAGGTGGGCATGCCCTACAGCGCAAGCTCTACCGAGGCCAGCTCTAACTACAGCGTCACCCAGTCTACTGGCTCAAGCTCAAGCATCAACGTCGAGAACACCCTCTCTTACATTGTTCCTGAGTTCGCTGGCAACCACTTCGACGTACTCGTCGGCCAGTCTATCGAGAAGAGCCTCTGGAGCGCAGACATGAGCGCAACCGCTCAGGCCGGTGCTGACCAGGTCAACTCACTCGTCCTCAACGGCTACAAATACAACCTTATCTCCAACTACGACCTCGCCCAGGTAAACGGCGCCTCCGGCACCGCCACTGAGGGCCAGGGCACCATCGCCTCTGTCTTCGGTCGTATCAACTACAACTTCAACGAGAAGTACCTCGCCACCCTCATTGTCCGTGGCGACGCCTCCAACAACTTCTCACGTGGCAACCGCTGGGGCTTCTTCCCCTCCGCTTCTGTGGGTTGGGTTATGACCAGCGAGGATTTCATGCAGAACACCACCGGCATCCTCGACTTCCTCAAGATCCGCGCTTCTTGGGGCCAGAACGGTAACTGCAACATCGACAACTACGTCTACCTCTCCAACATCGGCTTCTCTCCCACCGCCTACGCCGACTATGGCTACAAGTTCAGCTCCGACAACAATTACACCACCGGCGCTGGCAACTACACCACTGGCGCTTACGCCCGCAACCAGCCTAACCTCGACGTTACCTGGGAGACCTCCGAGCAGCTCAACATCGGCTTCGACGCTCGCTTGCTCGACAGCCGCCTCGGCCTCAACTTCGACTGGTACAAGAAGACCACCAAGGACTGGCTCGTCCAGGCCCCCACGCAGGACGTCTTCGGTTATGAGGAGGCTGCCTACATCAACGGTGGCGATGTCGAGAACAAGGGTATTGAGGTTGCTCTCACCTGGAACGACACCAAGGGCGACTGGCATTACAATGTCGGCGTCAACGTAGCCTACAACAAGAACGAGGTTACCAAGCTCGGCACTGCTTCCGGCCGCATCGGCGATAGCACCGGCTCGGCCCTCTTCCAGAACTCATCTTATGTATCTCTCGTCGAGAAGGGCCACGCTATCGGCTACTTCAGCGGCATGAGCTACAGCGGCATCTGGCAGAATCAGGGTCAGATCGACGAGGCTCGCAACGCCGGTAAGGCTGTCCTCGACAATGCACGCCCTGGCGACTGCATCTGGGATGACTGGAACGGCGACGGCAAGATCGACCTCGACAACGACCGCCACGAGATTGGCGATCCGAACCCCGACGTTACTGTCGGTGTCACCCTCGGCTTCGACTGGAAGGGTCTCGACTTCAGCGTTAGCGGCAGTGGCGCCTTCGGCCATCAGATTATGCAGTGCTACCGCACCGCTCTCCTTGCCAACCCCTACGCCAACTACACCAACGACGTCTTCGACCGTTGGCACGGTGAGGGCACCAGCAACAGCAAGCCCCGCCTCGGCTACACCAACGAGAACTACAGCTGGGTTTCTACCAACTACATGCAGGATGCCGACTTCTTCAAGATTCAGAACGTGACCATCGGCTACGACTTCACCAAGAATCTCTGGAAGAACTCTCCATTTGGCCAGATCCGCCTCTACGTCCAGGCTCAGAACCTCGCTTGCTTCACCAAGTACACCGGTGTCGATCCTGAGGTCGGTTCCTCTGGCGGTACCAACGACTGGGCTAAGGGTGTCGACCTCGGCCTCTACCCAACCTCGCGTACCTACATCGCAGGTGTCAACATCAAGTTCTAAGTGTCTCCAACCCTTTAGATGCTAATTATGAAAAAATTTATAGCACTGGCTGCCGCCGCGTCGCTCGCACTCTCTTTCTCGTCGTGCGACGACTTCCTCGACAGCGAAAACTATACGGAGGCAAACTCGGGTAACTACCCGGGCTCCGCAGCCGACCTCAACAAGGAGCTCGCTGCACTCTACGGTTGCCTCAACTCCATCTCAAATAACCCCCTCAACGCCCCCTTCTTCGTCAACATCCTCGCGAGTGACGACTGCAATGGTGCCGGCGGTACGGGTGATACTGAGAGCCACGCTGTCGGTCACCTCATGGTCACCAATACCGACTACTTCGGCACCTCCACCAGCTCGAGCAACAATACCTGGCACGTGACTTACGTGGCCATTGCCCGCGCCAACGCCATCCTCAACACCGATGAGGCCATCATGAGCAGCATCGACGAGAAGACGCGCAACCAGCTCCTCGGCGAGGCTTACTTCCTCCGCGGCCTCTTCTACCTCTGGGGCGCACAGATGTGGGGCGACATCCCCGCCTACTACACGGCTTCAGCTCCCGACCCCTGCCCACAGCAGAGCGCCGAGGAGGTTATCTACCCCCACATCCTCGCCGACTTCATGAGTGCTTATAACCTCATGAGCTACGGCTCGACAACTCAAGGCGACGGCCACGCCACCAAGGGTGCTGCCGGTGGCTACCTTGCCCGCGCTTATATGTTCTACGAGGGCTTCTACAAGAAGGTCGCAGAGCTCGCCACCGCCAACCCCGAGGCTGTCGCGCTCCCAGGACAGCAGGGTGTCGAGAACTCCTCCCTCACCAAGCAGAACGTGATCGACATCCTCGCCGACATCCAGGCAAGCGGTCAGTATCAGCTCATCGAGGACTATCGTCTCCTCTGGGACTACTCCAACAAGTTCACCGCTGAGTCCTACGCCTTCGTGAAGGATCTCTTCGATGCAGGTAAGACCTGGGCTGGCAACGGCAACGCCGAGCAGCTCTTCCAAGTCCAGTACGGCAACACCGCATCTTGGAACGGCACCACCGGCATGGGCTTCTGCAACATGTCCTCCCTCTACGTCTCTCTCCGTTGCGATGAGGATGGCGAAGGCAATATCAATGGCGGCGAGAACACCTTCCCCTACGCTCAGGGCTGGGGTCAGGGAACTGTCAACGCTCAGCTTTGGGACGATTGGAACGATTCCGATCCCCGCAAGGCCGCTACCATCATCGACTGCGAGAACGAGCTCACCAAGTTCGCCTACACCTCCTCCTGCACCGAGGAGACTGGCTACGCCAACAAGAAGCTTGCTGCCGTAACCGTCAAGGACCTCTCGACCCCCGTCTCCGGCTACAGCTCTTCCAACTGGTCCAGCACGTCCGCTGGCCCCTACACCTTCTGGGATTTCTACCGTCTCGAGAATAGCGGTGAAGCTGCACCTTCCACAGGTAACTCTATGCAGGGCTCGCACTACACCGACTTCGTCCTCATGCGCTACTCCGACATCCTCCTCATGCACACCGAGCTCTCTGGCAACGCCGACGGTATGAACACTGTCCGCGCCCGCGCCGGCCTCCCCGCTCAGAGCTACTCGCTCATCAACATCCAGAACGAGCGCCGCTTCGAGTTTGCTTGTGAGGGTCTCCGCTACAACGACCTCCGTCGCTGGTCTGGCAAGAATGGTGGTGAGACATGCCTCGCCGCTAAGACCCTCAACCGCAAGGAAAACACCCGCGTCAACTACACCGGCAAGTGGACTACCATGCATCACGCTTCTTGCTCTTGGGCTAAGCGCTATGCTGATACCGATGGCTTCTGGCCCATCCCCTCGTCTCAGATCAACATCGTCGACGATGAGAGCGTCCTCAAGCAGAACCCCGGTTGGAGCGGTTCCGAGTGCATCATGACCTCGGCACCTATCTACAACTAAGCCGCTGTTTTTAGAAAGACAAAAGATTTAGTGGCAGTGAGCCGGTGGGGCTCATACCCTCATCGGCTCACCCTTGCTACTCAACGTAAAGAGACTCAAAAATGAACAAACGTTATATCTTACTGGCGGTCGCTGCCAGCGTGCTCTGCGCCTGCGATCCCGTGGAGGAGGACGCTACTTTCGACCCCATCGAGACCAACTCTGAGGCTGTCTCGGCCGCCTTCTCCTTCACCCAGGCCGACAAGGCAGGCAACCCCGCCTCCGACGGCAACTACTTCACCTACACCACGTCGCCCGCGCAGATTGTAAAGGTCTACAACTACAAGGCCGACGGTTCTGTCAACCTCCTCGCCTGTGGTGCGTCTGGCTCGTTCACCATCGCGCCGGGCCGTGGCTCAGATCCCAACCAGAAGTTCTACGTAGCCGTCTATAATTCCGACGGAACTGAGATCGTTGCCGAGAAGACTGCAAACGTCTTCGTCAAGGCCGACCTCACCACCACAGAGAAGCTTTTCTGCTCAGACTCTGGCCGCAAGACCTATAAGTGGAACACCGCCGCTCCCAACGGATATGTTTGGGGTAACTGTGGTTATGGTGCGGCAGCCACTGGTAAGGAATTCGCTACGACAGGTACTGGCCAATGGTGGGGCGTCAATGCCGATTCCATTTGGGCAGGGCAGCTCGAGCATTCCGTCAAGGGTCAGCTAACTGGCGAGGAGAGCTTCGATGCCTATATGGTATTCACCGAGGACGGCATCATCGAGAAGTATGACGGCAAAGGCGCAAAGCTCGGAGAGTCTACTTATGAGGTCGTTGAGCAGACCGAGAATACAGATTGGGCCAAGTACCACCTCAAGACCGGTGAGGACGCCATCCTCTGGCCTTTCGAGATCAATGGTGGCGGCAAGTACGTTACCGAGTATGAGGTTGTATACCTTACTCCTTCGTTAATGACTCTCGTCTATCCCGACGGTGGTGATTTCTCATCCCTTGGCGGTTGGGGCGAGGCTTCCTTCTGGCAGTTCAAGGCCGATGATGTCGAGGGTGTTCTCAATAACCTCGACGGCAGCGAGAAGAAGTGGGCTTGGAATGCCGAGGCTCCTAACGGACAGGTTTGGGGCAATATCGGTTACAAGGGTTGCTCCGGCACCGATCTCTACTCTGCTGGCGGTTGCGTATGGTGGGGTATCACTGACGAGGAGACTTTCGGCACCGAAGACCAGCTCGTACATGCTGTCGGCGGCAAGCTCCAGGGCGATGAGAGCTTCAACGCTTACTTCACCCTCAGCGCAGACGGTACCCTCAAGAAATACGACGGTGAGGGCAAGCTCATCAACACCACTACCTGGTCGTTAGATACGGACCGCACTTCTGCTGATTGGGCTGTCGGCCACCTCGTAACTGGTGAGAACTCAGTCCTCTGGCCCTACGAGATCAATGGTGGTGGCAAGTACGTCACCGACTTCGAGATCGTCTACCTCGACGACACCCATATGACTCTCACTTACCCCGATGGTGGTGACTTCGACAACTATGGTTCTTGGAGCGAGGCTTCTTTCTGGCAGTTCAAGGTCAAAGAGTAAGCCAATCCATCCCTTTCCTAAAAGCAACAACTTAAAATAAGACATAAGTTGACTTGAGACCCCGGTGCCTTGCCTTCGTGCTTGGTGCCGGGGCTTTTCAGTTAACAGTTCACAGTTCGTGGTTGTGCTTCTTGGATTTTTGGTTGGTTGGTTTTTTTGGGGGGGTGTTTTCCATATTTCAAACCCCGACATGCGGAGTTTCGTAGCCCCTACGGGGCGTTGTATTTTAGCCCGGCGGCGCTAGCCCCGGGGTATTACATATGTCCCGGGGTATTATATATGCTCGGGCTGTTGTATATCACTCGGGCAGTTATCCCCTCAGGCAATTATTGTATGATGAACCCCAAACTGAAGAACTGCGAACTGTGCACGCGAACTGTTAACTGCTAACTGTTAACTGTTAACTGTTAACTGAATAGCTTCCGGCGCGTTATAAGACTCCATCATCT
>CAVILU010000043.1:0-7682 GCA_963643535.1 bacterium
ATTGAATGGAGCGACGAGACGGGTGTTCTCCTTGAGGGTCTCGATGGCTTTCTTGGCTACTTCGTAGCTCGTGACAGCCTGGTCATAGTTCTGCTGGCTGATGGAGCCGGTCTCCATGAGCTTGACGGCGCGGTTGTACTCGGTCTCGATATTCTTGAGCTGGAGTTCCTGCTGCGTGAGGGTGTTGGAGTCCATCTCGACGAGGACTTGGCCCTTATGGATGCGGTCGCCGACCTCGACATTGATTTTCTTGATGCGGGTGCCAGTGAGCGTAGGAGCGTAGAAAACCTGCTGGTTGGCCTCAAGGTTGGCAGTGTACTCGATTTTGCGATCGACGGAAGTGGTGCGAATCGTGTCTATACGCACGAGTGTGCTCTCCTCCTCGGTGGTCTGAGCCTCTTGGGACTCGCCACATGACGTCATGAGGGGCATGGCGACGACGGCCATAGCCAGACATGCAAAACTCTTTTTCATCGGTTCTATGTCTTATTTTTATCTTGTGTTGTATTCTTAGAGTAAGTTGTAGAGCTTGAGGATCTTGGTCTGAGCCATGAGGAGATCAAGAGCCGCGCTGGCGTAGGAGCTCTCGGCGCTGAGGTAGTTGGTGTTGGCCTGCGTGAGGTCGAGGCTCGAGAGGGCGCCCTGGTTGTACTTGTTGCGGTAGTTCTCAAGGACTCGGCGGGCCACATCGAGGTTCTCCTTTTGGAGGTTGTAGGCATCCTGCGCAGTCTGGAGATCGAAGGCATATTGCTCAGCGTTCTGGGCGAGGTTGTCCTCCATGAGGGCTATGTTTGTCTCGTTCTTCTGGACGTCAATCTTGGCCTGCTTAAGCTGGGCGTGGCGCTGGAAACCGCTGAAGATGGGGATGGTGAGCGTCAGATTGCCGACATGGTCAAAGTTCATGAAGCCACCCTTGAGAGCGTTGGAATACTGGTAGCTGGCCGTGAGGGTCGGGATATAGGCGAACTTGCGGATCTTGACGGTCTCCTCGGTCACCTCGCGGTTGAGGAGGAGCTGCTGGTACTCGACATTCTTGTTGATGTCGAAGCTTGCGGTGTCGAGTTCGGCATTTGTAGCAGCGAGGAACTGGTCGAGCGACTGAGCTACAGTGATTTTCGTGTTGATATCCACACCCATTTGGAGCACGAGGAGACGCTTGGTGGTCTCGAGGCTACGGTTGAGGGAGAGGAGGGAGTTCTTGAGAGTCGAGAGATTGATCTCTATCTGGTCGACATCAGTCTTCTCTACGGTGCCGGCATCATAGCAATGACGGGTGTGAGCGGCAATGTCCTCCATATCGGCGAGGTTGGCCTTGATAATCTCCACATTGCGCTCGTAGACGAGGACGGCGTAATACGTATCGGCCACGTTGGCCTTGACGTCGAGCTCTGTCTGGCGGATTGTCTGGTCAGTGAGACGCTGCGCAATCTTGGCAACCTTGACGGAGGCAATTTGCTGCATCGAGAAGGTCCAGGAGGCGGTGGCGGCGAGAGTCAGAGAGTTCTCCATCTTGATAGCCATACCGCCGAAGTCCATCTCCTTGCCGAAATAGGTTGTACCGGTAAGGCTGGCGTTGACCTGAGGAAGACCTTGCGAACGGGCCTCACGCACCTTTTGGTAATAAGTCTCGCGGTCCATCGAGCTTGTCTTGAGCTGCTTATTGTATTGCAGTGCCTTGTCGATGGCTGTTTGCAGGTCCACTGTCATTGAGGTTGCCTGCTCGGTAGCGGTGGATTGCACCGCGGCCGTCTGTTCTTGCGCTTGGCTTGCCATGCATACGGCTATGGCTGCTGCCAAAGTAGCAAATCTCAGAATCATCTTGTTGTTACTTATCTTGTGTTTTATTGTATCTTGTGTATTAATCCTCAAGTTCTATGGCACTCAGTTTGACGAGGCATTCATCAAGGAGTTTAGCGCCTTTCTCAGTCGCCATTCCTCGAATGAAGATGGAGCAGAGTTGACGATACATATAAGGGCGCGACCACTCGTCATTATTCAGGCAATTCTCAAGCTTGCCCTTGTTGCCGCCGACGATAACGTAGGAGACGAGCTTGGCATCGACATCCTCACGCAGCAAACCGTCTTTCTTACCTTTCTCAATGAGGTCCTGCGTACGCATCCTGAGGTTCTCGAAACCCTGCATTACGGAGGACTTCACCACAGAATAGTTGAACTTCTCGAGGTCCTCGAAGAACTTGGGATTGATGTTTTTGGCGAACGAGATGGCATCGTAGACAGAGCGGATAATGAACTCAATGAAAGAGATAGAGCCATCAGTCATATCGACCAATTCGCTTGTGCGGCGTCTAATCATATCGTTGATGCAGGCCACGAGTAGGGCATCTTTGCTCTCATAGTGCTCATAGAGAGTACGTTTGGATATGCCGACGCTTCGGGCGATGTCGTCCATAGAAACGGACTTTATGCCCTGGGCGAAGAACTGCTCTACCGCAGACTCCAAAATCTTCTCATTCAATTCCATTAATCGGGGGGAGTGATGTTATTATCTACCACGCGCTAATTTACTGCGAAAACTCAAAAACGCAAAACGGTTTTCGAGTTTTTAGTTTTATTTACACTCTTCACTATTTCTTTATCCCATAAAAAAGAAATCGCCACCCGTTGTTGTCGAAGACGGATGGCGATTGAAATATATCTTTTAGAAGAAAAGAAGACCTATTCGGTAGAAGAGAGCGGAGATGCCCCAAGCGACGAGAGTAGTCTCAGCCGCAAGGAAAAGTGCCCATTTCCACGAGCCAGTCTCGCCCTTTACGGCCGCCACAGTGGCGAGGCAAGGGAAGTAGAGAAGGATAAAGAGGAGGTAGGCATAGGCATTTAGCGGAGTCATGCCGTCGGCCTCCATCTTTTGGCGGAGAATGGTGTACTTATTATGATCCTCACCTCCCGACTGTGCGGCTTCGAGGTTATCATCATCGGCGAAACTGTCGTCGTCTGCATAGAGGACACCGAGCGTCGATGCTACAATCTCCTTTGCGCCAACTCCGGCAATGATGCTGACATCCTGCTTCCACGAGAAACCTTGAGGACGGAAGACGGGCTCAATGGTCTGACCGATGCGACCAATGAAGCTCTGCTCCTGCTGAGTCTGGCGGTCGAGTTCCTCATTATGAGGGAAATAGCCGAGAGCCCAAACTACGATGCTGGCGACGAGGATTATGCCACCCATCTTCTTGAGATACTGGCGACCGCGCTCCCAAGTGTGGCGGGCAATGGCCTTAGCTGTCGGGAAACGGTATGGCGGAAGTTCCATTACGAAAGGCGTATCCTCGTCCTTCATAAAGAAACGGCAGAAGACACGGCTGAGGAGAATGGCCACAACGATGCCGACCACGTAGATAGAGACAATAACGGGAGCCTGCCAACGGGTGGCGAAGAAAGTGCCCACAATCATGATATAAATAGGCAGACGAGCCGAACAACTCATGAAGGGAAGGACGAGCATTGTAACCAGTCGGCTGCGGCGGCTCTCGATGGTTCGGGTAGCCATGACGGCCGGAACATTGCAGCCAAAACCCATGATGAGGGGAATGAACGACTTGCCATGGAGCCCCATCTTGTGCATGAACTTGTCCATAATGAACGCCGCACGAGCCATATAACCAGAGTCCTCCATCAGCGAGATGAAGAAATAGAGGATAAGGATCTGAGGCAAGAAGACTATCACGGAGCCCACGCCGGCAAGCGCGCCATCGATAATCATATCGCGCACAGGGCCTTCAGGCAGAAGTCCGCCAAGCCACTCTCCCAACCACTCGACGCCAGCCTCAATCCAGTCCATCGGGAACTGGCCAAGAGTGAACGTAACCTCGAACATGAGGAACAGGAGGAGGAAGAAGAAGGGGAAGCCCCAAACGCGGTGGGTCACCAGGGCATCTATGATATGCGTAACCTTATAGGCTCCGAGCTTCTCGCCCATCTTATAACCCGCCTCGGCGAGTGCACCACCTATGAAGCCATATTTGGCATCCATAATTGCCGTCTCGCTGTCGGTATGCAGGTCGTCTTTGACCTGTTGCTCGGCCTTGTCGCGCTCAGCCAGGATTTGCTCATGGTTAGGCAGTTCCTTGACTATGCGTTCCACCTCCGAATCGTTTTCAAGGAGCTTGATGGCAAGGTAGCGAGTTGAGTATTTGGTGCGGATTTGCTCGTCGGTCTTGAGGGTCACCTGGATGGCTGATATGGCGGACTCTACGTATTGACCGTGGTTGACGTGGATGTGGCGGGCGACATTATTGCGCGGGTGGTTGCCAGAAGCGAAATCCTCGTCATGGTCCCCAACTTCCTTTTGGTCGCCCAGACTGTCGTGCCATTTGCGAATATCCTTTGCCACGTCGGGATTGATATCGCCATGCTCATCGAGGAAGTCAAGACCCTCGTACATATTGATAATAACGTGGAAAAGAGTCTTGACGCCCTCGCCAGTCTTGAAAACGGTGGGAATCATTGGCACGCCGAGGAGTTGACCGAGTTTTGCGCGATCCAGCTTATCTCCACGGCTCTCGAGCTCATCATACATGTTGAGTGCGCAGACCACGCGGAGGTTCATATCGATGAGTTGGGTGGTCAGGTAGAGATTGCGCTCCAAGTTGCTGGCGTCAATAACATTGAGAATGACGTCGGGAGTCTTCTCTACAATCTGCTTTCGGACGTACATCTCCTCGGGGCTGTAAGCCGTCAGTGAATACGTGCCAGGAAGGTCCACAAGATTAAACTCATAGCCCTCGAAAGAGGCGTGTCCCTCCTTGGCATCTACGGTCACGCCCGAGTAGTTGCCGACTCGCTCATGCGCACCAGATGCAAAATTGAAGAGTGAGGTCTTGCCACAATTGGGATTGCCAACCAGGGCAACGTTTATCGTGCGACGCTTGCGCATTGCGGCCTCGCGGAGTTTCTCCTCCTCGTTTTGGACGCGCTCGCAATCATCGTGTTCAACGGAGATAGGGGATTGATCTTGCGATTGAGGTTGCTCATTCTTTTCGAGAGCCTCGGCCTCAGCTGGGGTCATCACCTCAATCATGCTCGCCTCGTCGCGGCGGAGTGAAATCTCGTAGCCCATCAAACGGTATTTGATAGGGTCGCGCAGAGGGGCCGAAAGCAGCACCTCAACCATATTGCCACGGATAAAGCCCATCTCGACGATGCGCTTGCGGAAGCCACCATGGCCCGTAACCTTGACCACGACAGCCTTGTCGCCAGTCTTTAATTCAGAAAGTCTCATATTATCTTCTTAAACCACTGGATGTCGTACCGATTAGCGCATCACTACGCCGCCCATGGTTCTTGAGAGCAAAGAAAGTATATGAACTATGCAAACTAGTTGCAAAGAGCCTTTTATTTTAATTCAGTACAAAATTACTCAAAAGAGAGATTAGATAGGATTAGAATAACATTAAATAAGGACAGCGAGAGGACAAAAAAATCGGCCTCCACCGTTAGAGGTGGAAGCCGACTATTTCATAGACCAAGATTGCGGAGCCGCAAGGGCTGAGTCAATCTTAAATCACTACGGGGCGGATGTCTCGATTAAGCCTCCTTGGAAGCCTTGCGAGCCATGATCTCGTATGCGATAGGCGTAGCGAGGAGCATGGAGCTGAAGGTACCGACGAACATACCGACGAACATTGCGAAGACGAAGCCACGGATAACCTCACCGCCGAAGAGGAAGATGACGAGGAGGGTTACGAGGGTCGTAGCCGAAGTATTGACAGTACGAGCGAGAGTAGAGTTGAGAGCGTTGTTCATTACGTCGAGGGCATTAGCCTTAGGCATAAGGGAGAACGACTCACGGACACGGTCGAAGATGACCACGGTATTGTTGATAGAGTAACCGACAATGGTAAGGATTGCCGCTACGAACGACTGGTCGACCTCCATAGAGAAAGGCATGATCGAGTAGCAGAGCGAGAAGATACCAAGTGTGAAGATTACGTCGTGTGCAAGACCTGCAACAGCGGCAATACCGTAGGCAGCCTTACGGAATCGAGCGAAGATGTAGAGGAACATCACGATGAGGGAGAGGACGATACAGTAGATAGCCTTCTCGGTCATATCGGAAGCCATGGTAGGACCTACCTTCTGAGAGCTCATGAGATAGCTTGAGAGGAAGGTATCCTTGTCTACATTCTCGGGGAGGTACTGCTTGCAGCCCTCGTAGAGACGGTTCTCGATGTCGGCCTGAGCATCGGCAGCAGTGTTGTCGATACCGAAGCTAGTAGCGATGCGGAGCTGATTGTCATTGCCATAGGTCTTAACCTCGACGGTGGTCTCGTCGAATGCGTCGAAGAGCGAGCTCTGAGCATCAACAGAAGAGACAGCCTGCTCGAAGCGGACTACGAAGACATGACCACCCTTGAAGTCGATACCCTTGGAGAGGCCACGGACGCAGAGGGAGCCGATGCAGATAACCATTGCGACAGTGTAGACTACATAGTAGAGCTTGCGCTTGCCGAGGAAGTCGAAGTTGACGTTTGCGAGGAAGTTCTCAGAGAACTTGGTGCTGAACTTCATATCCTCGTGCTTTGCAGCGAGGCGGTCGAT
This sequence comes from bacterium, assembly GCA_963643535.1. Taxonomy (GTDB): domain Bacteria; phylum Bacteroidota; class Bacteroidia; order Bacteroidales; family Marinilabiliaceae; genus W3P20-009. The sequence continues at coordinate 6,559 of CAVILU010000043.1, forward strand.
GATAATGTGGCTGAGGAAGACTGCGGTGAAGAAAGAGCAGACAATACCAATCATAAGGGTGGTAGCGAAGCCACGGATAGGACCAGTACCGAAAGCGAAGAGGATAACAGCAGTCAGGAAGGTGGTGAGGTTGGAGTCGACGATGGCGCTCATAGCGTTAGAGTAACCAGTCTGGACAGCATTCTGGATAGAGTGGCCAGCGCGGAGTTCCTCCTTGATACGCTCATAGGTAATAACGTTAGCATCGACTGCCATACCGATGGTGAGGACGATACCTGCGATACCCGGGAGGGTAAGGACAGCGCCGAAAGAGGCGAGGACACCAACGATGAAGAAGAGGTTGCAGATGAGGGCGAAGTCGGCGGTGAGACCAGCACGAACGCCGTAGAATACAACCATGTAGACGAGGACGCAGATGAATGCGATGAGGAAGGAGATGAGACCTGCGTTGATGGCCTCCTGGCCGAGAGAAGGACCTACGACGGTATCCTCGACGATGGTGGCGGGAGCAGGAAGCTTACCGCTCTTGAGGACGTTTGCAAGGTCCTGAGCCTCCTCGGTGGTGAAGTTACCAGTAATCTGGCTGTTGCCGCCAGTGATCTCGGACTGGACAGTGGGGTAGCTATAGACGAAGCCATCGAGAACGATAGCGATAGAGCGACCGAGGTTAGCCTTGGTGAGCTGAGCCCACTTGCGAGCGCCGTCGCTGTTCATGCTCATAGAGACCTCATACTCCGCCTTGCCCTGCTGGGAAACCTGCGAACGGGCGTTGGTGATGACGTCGCCCTCGAGCGGAGCGCGGCCGTTGCTGCTAGTCTGCTTGATAGCGATGAGCTCGTAGAGGAGCTCCTTGGGGTTGCACTGGATGCCGTAGCGAGCAGCCTCCTCGCCCTTCATAGGCTTGACGCCCCAAAGGAGACGGAGGTCGTGGGGAAGAACGCGGCGGACCTTATCGGATGCGAGCATCTCGTCGACCTTATCACGGTCCTTAGCGAAGACGAAACCGATGAGAGGGCTGTTGCCGCTCTGGAGAGGCATAAGGTAAGAGAAGAGGGAGACGTAGTTGCCCTGCTGGAGGGAGTCGGTGGTCTCCTCGGCTGCTACCTCGTCGATGAGGGAAGCTG
>CAVILU010000043.1:7713-14141 GCA_963643535.1 bacterium
CCGGCCTTCTCGAGGCGCTGAATGTTGGGCTGGGTTACACCGAAACGGTCGATACGGGTGCGGAGGACGTTGAAGGCGTTCTGAATGGCAGCCTCGGTCTCCTCGCGGAGGACAGAGATAACCTCGCTGTTGGACATATTGAGGTTGATACGGTCCTTCATATCGACGGTGGCGAAGATGGTAGAGAGCTGGCCATTGGGGCTGAGTTTCTCAAACTCCTCGCCGAAGAGGGTGATAAAGTCGGAGGTAGAGGTCTTCTCACGCTCGGCAGCATTCTCGACGGCCTGGTTGAAGACGGGATCCGTATTATGGTTGGAGAGAGCCTTGACGACATCGGAAATCTTAACCTCGAGGATAAGGTTCATACCGCCCTTAAGGTCAAGACCGAAATTGATTTCTTTGCTCTTGCACTCCATATATGTGAGACCGAAATAAACGGGCTCATTTGCTACAGAGTCCAAATAGGCAGCCTCGGCTTTGGCGTCGCCGGCAGCCGCCTCTTTGGCTTGGCCCTCCACATTTCGGGTGACGAATGTGAAGGACAATTGGTACAGACATACTAACGCCAGAAGAATGGCGAAAATCCGTACGGCTCCTTTGTTTTGCATCTTAGATTAGTTTATGTATGTATATGCTACTATTTTACGCAGTTAGATACGCCACACATCGCGCCGGGAGCATCGAAAAGGCGCAATATGGGCATAAAACACCGCGCAAAGATAGCAAATTGGTTCTTAAATCTTAATTATCAATTCACAATTATTGACGATTGAGAAGTAAGGAACACAGATTTTTTATTAGCAGAGGGCAGAAGAACCGCTTAAGCGGCTCCCGGTGGGGCTTCTTACTGCTTATTCATCTCGTGCCAGAGGATGTCTTTGAGCTTGTCAACATTGATGTTGGCGTGGGCAGAGAAGACGACTGTCGGGATGTCCTTTGGCAACTTGTCCTGAATCTTCTGGCGATCCTCATCGGTGACGAGGTCCGCCTTGGAGACGGCGAGGACACGCTGCTTATCGAGAAGCTGAGGATTGTAGCGACGGAGCTCGTCGAGCAGCACCTCATAGGCTTGGAGCACATCCTCGGAGTCGGCAGGGACAAGGAAGAGGAGGATGGAGTTGCGCTCGATATGGCGGAGGAAACGGAGACCAAGACCTTTGCCTTCGGCTGCGCCCTCGATGATGCCAGGGATATCCGCCATGCAGAAAGAACGGCCATCGCGATAGGAGACGATGCCGAGGTTAGGCACGAGAGTCGTGAAAGGATAATCCGCAATCTCGGGCTTGGCAGCAGAGACGACAGAGAGAAGCGTGCTCTTGCCAGCATTTGGGAAGCCGACGAGACCGACATCGGCCAAGACCTTGAGCTCAAAAATGGCAGTGAGTTCAATGCCATCCTCGCCGGGCTGCGCGAAACGCGGAGTTTGGAAAGTAGACGAGCGGAAATGCCAGTTGCCCTGGCCACCACGGCCACCCTTGGCGAGAATCTTCTGCTCGCCGTCCTCAGTAATCTCAAAGATAACCTCGCCGGTATCGGCATTCTTAACGACAGTGCCGAGGGGCACATCGATAATCTGATCCTTGCCGTCGCGGCCAAAAGCGCGCTCACGGCCACCGCCCTCGCCATCCTCGGCAAAGACGTGGCGTGCGAACTTGAGGTGGATAAGAGTCCAGAACTGGCGACTGCCACGGACTATGACATGACCGCCACGACCTCCGTCGCCGCCGTCGGGACCACCCTTCTCGATATACTTGACGTGGCGGAGATGCGCCGAGCCCGGGCCACCATGGCCGGAACGGCAGTATATCTTGACGTAGTCTACGAAATTAGATGCCACAATATATGGGTATTATAATGTATACGGATAACACGGGATTGCGCAATCTATTTCGTCTGGGGGGTAGCCAAAGACCCGCGGCCAAGCGACCGGACGAGGAGCCCACAGAGGGCGTGAGATGCGCAGGACATGAAAAAAAGCAACGCCCCTGTCACCATGGCGCGCACGGCGTCGGATGGCGGCAGGGGGTTGCGTGGAATGTCTTAGCCTACTTGTTCTTAGCGTCGACGGCAGCAGCGATGTCGGCGAAGATAGCGTCGACAGAGCCTACACCCTTGATGTTGACGGCAGTGCCCTCCTTCTTGTAGAAGTCGAGGACGGGCTTGGTCTGCTTCTCGTAGGTCTCGAGGCGATTCTTGATGGTCTCCTCGTTGTCATCGGAGCGGCCAGAGGTCTTGCCACGGTTGATGAGGCGAACCATAAGCTCGTCGTTGGGGACCTCGAGGTTGAGGCAGACGGTGACGTCGGTCTTGTAGGTGGCGAGGAGCTCCTTGAGAGCGCCAGCCTGAGCAACAGTGCGGGGGAAACCGTCGAAGATTACGCCCTTGACGTTGCCCATATTCTTGTCGAGGTAGGAGTCGATCATACCGATGATGACCTCATCGGGGACGAGCTCACCCTTGTCCATATGGCTCTTAGCGAGAGCGCCGAGCTGGGTGTTGGTGCTGATCTCCTTGCGGAGGAGGTCGCCGGTAGATATGTGTGCGAGGTTGTACTTCGTGATGAGGTTCTCACTCTGAGTGCCCTTGCCCGAACCTGGGGGGCCAAAGATGACGATATTGAGCATTTCTGCGGGAATGTTAGGTATGTTTTTAGATTCTAGTTTTCGGGGACGAGAGTAAAAATCTCGTTGAGGTTGCGGCCGTAGCCGTCGTAGTCGAGGCCGTAGCCTACGATGAAATCATTAGGGATTTCGAGGCCGATGTAGTCGGGTTTCTTGGGGAGTTGGCAGCTGCCGGGCTTGAAGAGCATGGTGGCGATGCGGACATCGGCTGCGCCCTTGGCCTTGCACTGCTCGACGAGGCTCTTGATGGTGACGCCGGTGTCTACGATATCCTCGATGAGGATGACGGTGCGGCCGGAGAGGTCCTCATTGAGACCGATGAGCTCCTTGATGACGCCAGTGGACTGGGTGCCGCTGTAAGAAGCGAGCTTGACGAAGGAGATGCGAGAGGGGACAGTAACCTTCTTCATAAGGTCGGAGGCGAACATGAATGCGCCGTTGAGGACGCAGAGGAAGAGGGGATCTTTGCCGTCCATGTCGCGGTTGATGGCGTCTGCCACCTTGGCGACGGCCTCGAGGATTTGGCTCTCGGGGTAGCTTGTCTCGAAGGTCTTGTCGAGGACTTTAATGCGTGCCATGTAGGGTCGTAAAACGTTAAACTACAAAGGGAATGATGTTATTCTGTCGTGGAGTGCGATATGCCTCGCCAACAGTTTGCATTTCAAAAACGCGAAAATATAACTTTTTAATCAAAATACAATTGGGTTAGTGGCAAATGACTATTACTTTTGCCATTGTAAAGTTCGGGCGGGACACAAGGCCCGGGCTAAAAAAACAAGAAAAGAGAAGATGAAACCGATAATCAGCATTATCATGGGCTCGACGTCGGACCTCCCCGTCATGGAGCCGGCGCTCAACTTCCTGGAGCAGCAGGAGATACCGTTTGAAGTGAACGCTCTCTCGGCTCACCGCACGCCACACCAGGTACTCTCGTTTGCCGAGGGCGCGGCCGAGCGCGGCATCAAGGTCATCATTGCCGCAGCAGGCGGAGCGGCGCACCTCCCCGGCGTCATCGCAGCGGCCACCACGTTGCCAGTCATTGGCGTGCCCGTCAAGGCCTCCATCTCAATGGACGGATGGGACTCCATGCTCTCGATGATTCAGATGCCTCCAGGAATTCCCGTAGCGACTGTTGGCCTCAACGCATCGCAGAATGCCGCCATCCTCGCCTTGCAGATTATCGGCACAGGCGATGCTGAGGTTGCCAAGAAAGTGGCGACATACAAGGCTGGACTCGAGAAGAAGATTGAGAAGGCTAATGCCGACCTTGCTCAGCGCAAGGACTGGAAGTTCAAGACGAACTAAATCCCATAGCCGATTTTCCGGATCGGGAACAAAACAAATCGGGCGCCGATACGCAAAAGTTTGCGTATTGGTGCCCGAAATCTTATAGAATATCAATGGCAGCTATTTGCTCATCAGAGCCCGAAGCATGGCCTTAATCTCATCGACGGACCGAGATAGGTCGTCAATACGGGACATACATTTGTCAACATCGGCACGGAGGCCCGACTCTTCATCTTTCTTTTTGGCTGACTTGCCATAATCCTTATATCTAGTATTAAGCTCTGAGGCGATTTTCTTTGCCCTTTCAAGCTTGGCATCGTCATCTTCTTGCTTTGAAGGTTCGACAAAGTCCTGCATAGTGCCAGGCACACCCATATAAATTTCATCAGGCGGCCATTTTTTCGAGCAACTGATACCGCCACCGCGCGGCACAGCACGGCGCAACGGCTCATCAAGTTCGGGCATATGGCCGTCCGCAAATATATCACCCTTGCCCGTCATAAGCCACTCGGAAGAGACACCGAGATTATTGATTATGGAGAGCAAGACATTAAACTTTGGGGTAGTACGTCCGGAACGGTAGTTACGTATGTTGGCCTCGCTGTCACCTATCCGTGCAGCGAACGCTGTATTCTTACCCTCACCAAACATCATGACGAGTTTGGATATCCTATCGCATATCTTGTCTTCCATAAAAAAGGCACATACCTAAAAAGTGCGAGTGAATAATATTTTCCGTATTTTTTTACGACTCTATTTTACTCAACATATTGGTTGACAACACAATTTACAAAAAAAGCGAGAAAAAACAGCGGTAAAGAGTTACGTCTGCGTGTCGCATCACACGAATTCGCCTAATTTTCAGCGGCCAAAGTATATCGCATTCAACATAAAAAAAATTGCTATTTTATTCGCTTTTGGGCATATCGTCTTTTTAAATCAAATAAGGCACTCGAAATTTTTTCTCGCAAAAAGTTTATATTTCGCAATTATATTCAAATATTATTTCGATATTCGCGAGTACAGAAACAGCAAAATCGTAAATAACCACGACACGCAAAACACTTTACACAAGATGAGAAAGTTAATCGTCACAATGGCCGCCATTGCAGCCACCGCTCTCAGCGCATACGCTGGGCCAACTACAACAGTTGAGAACGACTGCACAGAGATCACAGAGACGGATGTCACGGAGACTACGACTACCAAGCTTGGCAAGGTAGAGTACAAGGAGGTAGACGTAAACGGCAAGCTCCGCAAGCGCTACGTGAGCGGCGACACCGTGATGACTGCCAAGGAGTTCCAGCAGTATTGCAAAGTGAACTGTCCCAGAGCCTACAAACATGTACGCAAGGCTATCATCTACAACTGCATCTCGATGGCCACATGCTGGACTCTGACCATCAACTGGGGATTCCTCATTGCAGGCTCCGTCCAAGCACAGAAGGCACTACCCGCTTACAATGAGTATTGCGCAGAAAAATAATGACATCAAAAAACACAAATACAAGAACATGGAAATCAAGACATTTGCAGCATTTGCTTGCGCAGCGGCTCTCTGCATTGGCGGTATGACCGCATGCAGCGACGACGACGAGAACGAGACAACCGATGTACGTGAACAGGCTATCGGAGAGTACACGTCAAGTATAGCAGTTTATCTAGAGAATGATGGTACGCTTTACGACTTCAGCTCTTACATACCCCAAGAGGATCAGATCACAAGCACGGTCACCAAGAGTGGCGACAACGGCATCTGCCTCACCGTCGACGGAGACAAGATTACCATCTCTAAAATCAAAGCCGCAAACAATGGATTTGTTGGTGATATCGAGGACAACTTCAGTTTCGACGGCTATAAGGTAACAGGCTTCAAGGGAGCCGAACTCACAGCGACAGGCTCGACGACAGAGAAGTATGACGCAGTGTATCTCACAGCCAGCAAGACGCTCAGCGTTTATATGTCAACATCTTACAACGAAATGGTGAATGATGACGAGGTAGCAGCCATTGCGGCCAATGCACTAGGCATAACGGCAGACGACTTCGACAGCAGCAGCGTAAACGTTGTAATCTCGATTACTTCGATTAAGAAGTAATGATCTTCCATACATAAACACTGCCCCCGTCATCCTCTTATTTTGGGGATGGCGGGGGCTTTTGATTTTAAATGTGGCTTGCCTTTACGTGGCTACTTAACCCAAGGCTTATTCCTGTCAAAAGATGGTGATAGAACAAGATCTTTGGGATATTTTGTCAATTCAGATAGTTTTATCCGCAGGACTCTAGAAAAAATGGCTCTCTTCTGACACCTTACAACACCATTAGGCCTTCGAACAAACCGAACCCATGTCTTTTTATTATAATCAAAGAGGAGCGACTCTTGCAAGGTCGGATAAGCAGCAAAGACATCAAGAATGCTTTCCGTCGAATAATCTGCATTGGCATTACTTCTCACCACCTCTTTAGTCAAAATAGGAAAGTTGGAGCGCACATCAGAAGACTGATATCCCATTATAG
>CAVILU010000044.1:0-595 GCA_963643535.1 bacterium
AGAGCGTCTGCCTTACAAGCAGAGGGTCGGGGGTTCGAATCCCTCAGCGCCCACACATTTTCAGCCTTCCCTTCGGTACCTCCGTTGGGGAGGCTTTTTTGTTAGGTGTGCCTGTCTGGAGGTGCCTTTACTTTTCATTCCAAATGAATATTGACTTATGGGTGTCTACTCGCACCATTTTGCATATACCCGAAGCATTGTATGTCCCCTATGTGATTTTATTGTGTGTGCTTGGGACTTACCTAATGTCTAAAATACCTTTGACAAGAAAGGTTTTCAATATAAGTTAATGTGGAGTACGGGACATCTTCTTTACGTGAGCGGTTGTCCATCAATTTTATAACAACATTATGGCAATCCCCTAAAGCCGCGTTAATGACTTTAGGGGATTGCCTTTCTTAGTTCTCCTTGACCATCATGCGGTAGAGCAACATGGGCTCTATTACCAATTCGAGGGGCTTACGTGCACATCTTTATTTGGATTGAAGCCATCCTCAGAGGCTGAGTCCGTTTCAAACCATCTGCCTTCGACAGTGTCGGTTACTTCTTGTGCCCTGTCCGCTGTGGCGAGCAGGGCGCAGAGAATGAATAATAT
>CAVILU010000044.1:605-11330 GCA_963643535.1 bacterium
GGAATCCAACTAAAAAATGTTAAATAAAGGCGTGGCGAAAGAAAAAAATATTCATTACATTCGTCTGATGTTATCACATACTTCCCTAAGATATATGAACAAAAAAGTAACTCTCTCCTGCCTAATCCTGAGCCTCGCCTTGGCAACGCCGGCCATGGCGCAAGAGGCTATCTTCAGCGCGTCGCAAGTTGTGTCGCCAGTGGTTAACGACGATAATACTGTGACTTTCAATATCTATGCCCCCAAGGCCAGTAAAGTCGAGGTGACGGGCGACTTCCTCCCCACCGTGACAGTGCAGACTCCCTTCGGTGAGCAGCAGGCGCCAGGCGTGGCGGAGCTCGAGGAAGGTGCAAATGGCGTGTGGAGTTTCACGTCTGACAAACTCTCGCCCGAACTCTATTCTTACACCTTCATTGTCAACGACATGAAGATGCTCGACCCCGCCAATGTCTATATCAACCGCGACATTGCCTCGACTACCAATATCTTTATCATCTCCAGCCAGAAAGGCGATGCTGGCGACCTCTATAAGGTAAATGAGGTGCCCCACGGCGACGTCTCAAAGGTGTGGTACGACAGCCCTACACTCAAGATGAAACGCCGCATGACAGTCTATACCCCTGCCGGCTACGACAAGGGGAAGAACTACCCGGTCCTCTACCTTCTCCATGGCGCCGGTGGCGACGAGGACGCTTGGACCACGCTCGGCCGTGCCGCCCAAATCCTCGATAATCTGATTGCCGAGGGCAAGGCCAAGCCTATGGTTGTGGTCATGACCAATGGCAATGTCGATTGTCAGGCCGCGCCAGGTGCCTGGAGTCGCGGTATGTACACGCCCACCTTCCTCGGCAGCGTCAATTTTACGGAGAAGCCTGCCGCCACTATGGACGAGAGTTTTCCCGATGTCATCAAGTACGTCGAGAGCCACTATAAGGTGGCCAAGGGCCAGAAGAACCGCGCCATCTGCGGTCTCTCGATGGGTGGCGGCCACTCGTTCGCCATCTCTAAACATTACCCGAAGGATTTTGGATACATTGGTCTCTTCTCCGCCGGACTTAGCATAGGTCCTGACGTCAAGCCTCTGCCTTTCTACGACCAGCTGAAAGCCGATACGGAGGTGCAGAGTCAGTTGGCCGCCCTCTTTGCCGCGCGCCCCGCCCTCTATTGGATTGCCATTGGCAAAGACGATTTCCTTTATCAGCAGAATGCCGACCTCCGCAAGTTCTTCGACGAGAAGGGGTATAAGTACACCTACGTCGAGACCGACGGCGGCCACATTTGGCGAAATTGGCGACTCTACCTCACGTCTTTCGCCCAGCTAATTTTCAAGTAAAAATCAGATATTAGCCTCCAATAATAGATCAGCCCGAGACGCAATCTCTTTGCGTCCCGGGCTGACTCCGTTTATATCTGTTCGAGCAAATTGGGTTTCAGCAGGAAGTCCATTAGGCCTATTATGTAGATGCCCCCATTCCCGAAAAATGTCATTTGTGTCAACTTTCGGGAATAGGAAAACGCTCTCTTATACAAGAAAGTAAAACTCCCCATTCCCGAAAAGTGTCATTTGTGTCAACTTTCGGGAATAGGAATCTAGTAACACTCAGTTGAAATCCCAACAAGAAAAAATTTAGCCGAAATTTCGAGTCAATCTCCTTTGAAAGTGTGGCAGAATGGCAATGTCTCTTTTGCTGAACCTATGAAACCTATCGATATGGGGCTGTCTGTCAAGTGGGCAAGTTGTAATGTCGGTGCCGTACGCCCTGAAGGAAATGGTTGTTACTTTGCGTGGGGCGAGGTCAATCCTAAGTCAAGTTTTAGTTGGGATACTTACTATTGGCTTGTTGGAGGTTCCGATGCTTCGTATATTCGTAAATATCATATCTCTGATGGCCGGTATGCCTCTGTTTGGTATAATGAGGCTAAATTCTGCGGTGATGGATTTTCAACCCTCCAACCCTCTGATGACGCCGCAACGGTCAATCTCGGCTCTTCCTGGCGTACTCCGACAAAAGAGGAATGGGAAGAACTGCTTGACTATAGGAACTGTAAGTGGACTTGGACCGAGGACTATAATGGCGGCGGGGTAAATGGTTACGTCGTCATGAGCCGTAAGACAGGTAACTCCATTTTCCTGCCAGCCGCAGGTCTTGCGGTGCTCGACAGAATTGATTGTGTAAATTCCAAAATCAATTATTGGAGCTCGACCCTCAAGACTACTCTCGATGCTTATATCCTGAAAGGAACTAAGTATCGCTCCTTCGACCTCGAAAATCGTGGCGTAGACTCGTCTACACGCCAACTTGGCTGCCCCATAAGGGCTGTGTGCCCATAAAGTGTGGGAGTCTCGATAAAAAATACCAATAACAAAGTCAGCCCGTGACGCAAACGATTTGCGCCCCGGGCTGACTCATTTTTTGGGGGGTATCGCGATTATGCGTTGGCGATTGCTACTCGCCCGTCGCATTTCCGTTTTGGCTGCCGCCACCGTTGCCGCCTTCGCCCTGCGGAGCCTGAGGCCCGTTGGGACGACGGTTGCCGCCATTGTGGCGATGACGATGGTTGCCGCGGTTGCCGCCGCCTTGACGGTTGCGGTTGCCGTTGCTCTCGCCTTGCTGCGGTTGCTGGTTGGCTGCTTCGGCTGCATTCTGCTGGTCGCCAGAGCTCTTGCCTTCGGCGTTGCTGTCGCGGCGGGGGCGGTTGCTGTGGCCTCCGTTGCGATTGCCACCGTTGCGGTTGTTGCCTTGGTGTCCGCCGCGCTGACCGCCACTGTGCTGTCCGCCGCGGCCGTTGCTTCCGCGTCCACCTCGGCTGCGGGTGTTGGGGTCGTAGGTCGGTTGCTCGCCGAGTCCCTCGGGCAGTGGCAACTTCTCCACAGTCTGCTCAATGAGCTTCTCGATGCGACCGAAGGCATACATCTCGTCGGGGACGATGAGCGTGAAGGCCTCGCCCTTGCTCTGCGCGCGGGCCGTGCGGCCAATGCGGTGTACGTAGTCCTCGGCATCGCGGGGTACGTCGAAGTTGATGACTACGTCGACATCGGGGATATCGATGCCGCGGGCTATGACATCCGTGGCCACGAGGATTTCAATCCTCCTGTTGCGGAACTCGCGGAGCACCTCTTCGCGCTCCGTCTGCTCAAGGTCGGAGTGGATGACTCCGGCGTTGAATCCTTTGCGCTTTAGGGTGTGGCCGAGCTCCTTGACGCTCTGCTTGCGCGAGCCGAAGATTATGATGCTCTGCTTCTCGTGGTTGTTGAGGATGTCCACTATGAGCGAGCCTTTCTGAGCCTCGTAGACGGGGTAGGCTGCCTGGCGGATTCCGGCGGCGGGCTTGGCTATGGCAATGGATATCTCGGCTGGGTCGCGTAGGATGCTCTTGGCGAGCTCGCGAATCTTGGGCGGCATGGTGGCCGAGAACATGAGGGTCTGGCGAGTCTCGACTGGCAGGAGCTTGACCACCTGCATGATGTCATCGAAGAAACCCATATCCAGCATTCGGTCGGCCTCGTCCAATACGAGATGGCGCACCTTGCTAAAGTCGACATAGCCCATGGCAATGTGCTGGAGCAGGCGGCCTGGCGTGGCTATCACGATGTCCGAACCCTCGGTGAGGGCAGTGCGCTGACGGCTCCACTCACCGCTGTCGCTGCCGCCGTAGATGGCTGTAGACGATACGCTTACGAAGTAGCCGAAGCCGCCCATCTGCTGGTCAATCTGGATGGCCAGCTCGCGGGTGGGCACGAGGATTATGGTGTCTACGCCGTCGTTGGGGTTGAGTACGAGGTCGTCTATTATGGGCAGGAGATAGGCCGCCGTCTTGCCCGTGCCGGTCTGTGCGCAGGCTATGAGGTCCTTGCCCTCCATGATGACGGGTATGGCTTGCGCCTGGATGGGCGTCGGCTCGTTGAAGCGCATGGCGTCCAGGCTGTCCAGCAACTCGTCCGTGAAGTCAAAATCGTAGAATGACACTTTTTTCTGTGTTTTTAGTATACCTTGAGTACGAGGCCCTTGAGGTACTCTCCCTCGGGATGGTAGATGTTGATCGGATGATCTGCGGGCTGCGTGAGCTGGTGGAGGATTGCCACGCGGCGGTGGGCCATAGTGGCTGCCGTGAATACCATGGTGCGGAAGTCCTCTTTGCTGACTACCTGCGAGCAGGAGAAGGTGAAGAGGATGCCGCCGGGCTCGATAATCTGCATTGCCTTGGCATTGAGGCGACGGTAGCCCTTGAGCGCATTCTTGAGTACGGACACGTGCTTGGCAAAGGCTGGCGGATCGAGCACCATAAGGTCATATTTCTGAGAGGAATGCTCCATATAGTGGAAAGCGTCCTCGGCAAAGGCGTCATGGCGCGTGTCGCCCGGGAAGTTGCGCTCGACGTTCTGACGCACAAGCTCAATGGCGCGCTCGGAACTGTCTACGGAGTGCACAAGCTCGGCACCGCCGCGGAGCGCGAAGAGCGAGAATCCGCCGGTGTAGCAGAACATATTGCAGACGCGCTTACCCTTGGCATATCGCTCGATGAGGGCTCGGTTCTCGCGCTGGTCTACGAAGAAGCCAGTCTTCTGGCCTTTCTCCCAGTCGGGCGCGAAGATTATGCCGTTCTCCTTGGCCTCCTTGACCTCCACCCAGTCGGCAGCCTTGTATACGTAGCTGTTTACGGGGTTGAGGCCCGCCTTGAAGGGGAGTGTGCCTTCGCTCTTGTTGTATATGGCCTTGAGGCGGTCGCCCATGACGGTCTTGAGTGCGTTCTCAATCTTCTGGCGGTCAATCCACATACCTACGGAGTGGGTCTGCATGACGGCCGTGGTCTCATACACGTCCACTACGAGGCCAGGCAGGCAGTCGCCCTCGCCAAAGATGAGGCGGTAGGCGGTGGTCGTCGGGTTGTCTACGAGGCCTACATCTTTGCGGAGCTGGAATGCCTCGCTGATGCGATGGTTGTAGAAATCCTGGTCTATCTCCTCATTCTTGTCGAACGTGAGGATGCGCACGGCGATAGAGCCAATCTGATAATGTCCGCGGGCCAGGAAATAGCCCTGTGCCGACATAATGTCCACTATGTCGCCCTCCTGAGGCTCGGCACTCATACGTGCTATGGCTCCCGAGAACACCCAGGGATGGAAACGCTGCAGGCTCTGGTCTTTGCCCGTCTTGAGGGTTATGGTTATGTTGCTCAATGTATTGTCTTGTTTTGGGGTATGCTGTTATCCTATATTCTCTTTGTGGCGAAATACCTATTCCGCCTTTTCTGCCGCTTCGGCTCTCATCTTTTGGAGTACCTCGCTCTCCGTGATGCCCTCCTCGACAACTGCTTTCCACAGCAGGAGCGAGATCCACGAGTCCGTGGCGGCGTAGGTCATCTGGCCGGCCGTGAGGGTGGGGCTCTCCCAGTTTGTGAGCCGCTGACGCTTCGAGACCCGTACGCCCAGGACGTGGGCCGCCATCTTCTTGAGGCTGAGGTCCTCTATGCCCTTTTCGGCGGCTATGGTCTGCATATCCACGAAGCCGCCGGGGTTGAACTGGCGCCATTTGCGGAGACCCTTGAGGTCGTCGCGGATGGCCAGGCCGGGCTTGATGATGCTGTCGTCTTCGAGGAACTTGGCGAGGTTCTCCGGCAGTCCTATCTCGCAAAGGCGGAAGAGCCATGTCTGGTGCTCCGACGAGAGCTGGAGGAGCGCCACGCGGTAGTTGGTGCCGCGGGTGAAGGCGGGGCGAGTCTCGGTGTCGAAACCGAGGACACGGCATTGGCGCATCTCCTCGATGGCCTCGTCCACGAGTTCGGGCTTGTCGACGAGGATCACCGATTCGTCATATTGGCTCAGCGGCAGCTGGTCAATCTCTTCGTTCGTTACTTTCATGGTTAATTACTATGGCCCGCCACGAGGCGCATGCCTGTCTGGCGGAGAAAGTATGGGATCTCGTCTTTCTGCTGAGTCTGGTTCTCCTCCTCGCTTTGGAACTCGTCATTCTCGCTCTCGAAGTCCATGTCGCCGGCGAACTCTTTGTCCGAGAGGTCGTCGCCAGAGTAGAGGACGGCGTTGATGGCGCTGAGGGCGTTGGCGGCCTTCTGTCCCCAGTAGGTGCGGAACTTGTCCACTACGCAGGCCAGGGCATCGTTCATGACGGCATCGTCGCCACAGTGGTATTGCTCGCAGAAGTTGCGGACGTCCTGATAGATGTCGGCCATATCTTCCGAGATGCTGGCGAAGATGGGTGTCTCGCTCAGGCGGAAGTCCTCCTTGAAGGTGGTAAGGTAGCCGTCGTGGTCTGACAGGAGGATGCGGATGCCTTTGCGGACTCCCTCATAGGTGTCGTAGTCCACAATCTCGGGCAGGTCTTCGTCGCTTGCCGCCTTGGTGTCGGGCAGCAATGCGGCTTTCATGTAGAGCAGCGGGAGCAGTCGCGACGCCACTTTGAGGTAGTCGGCTTTGGAATACTTCTTCGCATTTTCGGCAAAAACGCAATATTCGCGCGCCACGGTGGCGAACTCTATCGCGTTTTTCGAGTAGACTACTTGGTAGTCTTGCTCTTGTTCGTTCTCTTCGTTGTCCATCTAATGAAATTGTTTTTAATATTGGTGTCCTATTATATATAGGTGTTCTCGTTCCCCGTCTCTCTTATTTCGCGCCAATGTCGTTCTTGTGGCACCATACACCATAGATTGCTATGAGGCCAAAGATGATGGCGGTTATCAATTGAACAAGGAACTCGTAGTTCTCGCTTGGCATAATGTATACGGCAAGTATGGCTCCAAAGATACTGAGCACCTGGGTTGTGGTGCCAATCTGGATGCCTGATATGTCTTGCCTTCGCATCGAGAGGTAGAATATCGTCGGGAACATTACGGACATGCAAGCCGAGATAATCAACATCCCAATCATGCATGCGGTTCCGTTAAGGAACATCGAGACTATCGATACGCACCCCGCCACGGCGCAAGCCACAGCCAACGACCGAGCGGGACGGAACTTCTGCTTGTAGGCCAAGAGTGCGCAGACCAGCCTCACGATGCCGAAAATCACGACGCCTGTCATTACGTACTGCGCCGCAATAGAACTCGCTTCGGCCTTTGTGAGCCCCGGCGTGTCGTTCATGACTAACTGCGATCCGAAGGTCATCATGCTGGCCCACGTGAGAGTCTGAGCCGCGACATAGCCAAACTGGCACACGCTGCCAAGGGTGTAGACTTTGTCATGCACAAGTCGGCTGAAGATGACGCGCAGTCCGGCGTCATTCGGGTTCTCGTCCTGCGCCCTGTCTATGAAGCCCGTGACGGCTATCACTACGGCCAGGAGCAAGGCTATGAGGCCAATGCGAAGGTATGGCGTTGTGACGATGAGCAGGTCGTGCCGCTGAGCCATGGAGAAGGCCATCGAGTCCATCAGTTGACGCGCTGCCAAGTCCTTGTCCGTTATTGTGTTCGACATGAAAGTGCGCTCGATGATGTATCCCGATACCCAACCCACGACGTTGAACATCTGGCCAATAAGCAGTCTGTACATCGACTCGCGCCTGGGCCCGAAGACCAACAGGTATGGATTTGCCGACATCTCGAGCATTAGCATGCCCACCGATATTACGCCATAACTTACAACGAACGGTTCGAAGCTATCCAACTGAGAGCCAGGGATAAACGACATGGTGCCGGCTCCGAAGAGCGTAAGCCCAACCACCAGCCCGGACTTGAACCCGTATCGCCTGATGGCAAGCGCGGCAGGGATTGACAACGCAAAGTACGCAATGTAAAGCATCACGTAGAGCTTGCCTTCGTAGTCCATCGACTCGCCGATACTGAGGATTCGCGATATGGCGTGTGCCGTGGGGCGCATCATTGCCGTCGCCAGTCCCCACATGCCGAAGCTTAGGGTTATGATGAGGAATGTCAGTTGCTCCCTGATCTTTTTCTCTGTATCCATCTGCCTCCGTCTCTATTTTTCGACCGAAGTCAGGTTGATTGCTATCCACGCCATTATGGCAGGCGAAGTGCGCAAAGCCTCCTCGTCGGGGCAGAAGCCAGGTGTGTGGGCTCCCGATGCCGAGCCTACGCCAAATCGATAGAAGACCGACGGGTAGCGCACGGTGTAATATCCGAAGTCCTCGGCAGTCATGCGCAGTGGCATGTCCTCTACGTTCTCTTGCCCTATAAGGCTCTCTGTGAGGCTCTTGGCGCGGAGAGTGAGCTCGGGGTTGTTGCAGACGCTGGGGTAGCCGTGGCGAATCTCCACCTCGGTGTGGGCTCCGTAAGCCTCGGCGAGGCTTTGGGCCACGGTGGTGATGCGCTTCTTCATCCGTGCGCGCCACTCTTCGTTCATTGTGCGCATCGTGCCGCAGATGTATACCTTGTCGGGTATGACGTTTGTTGCGCCGTCCGCCTCAAATTTTCCAAAAGAGAGCACCATGGGGATGGTGGCTGGCACTTCCCGCGCCACGAGGTGTTGCATCGCCACTACTGTTTCGCAGCCAATGAGGACGTTGTCCGTCAGGAGGTGAGGCATCCCGCCATGTCCGCCGTTGCCAAGGATGTGGAGGTGGATTTCGTCGCCCGATGCCATGTATGCGCCGGGGCGGAATCCAGTGTGTCCCACGGGCATCTCGGCCAGCACGTGGGCTCCCACCACGGCCTCGGGTTCGCAACCGAAGGCGTTGAGGGCGTTCTCCTTGAGCATAAGGCTTGCGCCGCCAGGCCAACTCTCCTCGCCCGGTTGGAATATGACAATATATTTGCCAGGCAGCTCGGCGCGCATACTCATGAGGATCTTGCACACCGTGAGGAGCGATGCCGTATGGAGGTCATGCCCGCATGCGTGCA
Source organism: bacterium (assembly GCA_963643535.1). Classification (GTDB taxonomy): domain Bacteria; phylum Bacteroidota; class Bacteroidia; order Bacteroidales; family Marinilabiliaceae; genus W3P20-009. The sequence goes on from CAVILU010000044.1 coordinate 9,417, forward strand.
TGACGCCTTCGTTCTCCGAGCGCACTTCGTGGTCCTTGGCCTCGACAATGGGCAGTGCGTCCATGTCGGCGCGCAAGGCTATGGTGCGCCCGGGCTTGCCGCCCTCTATGAGTCCCACGATGCCATGTCCGGCCTCCCCGCCAAAACCGCCGAAGCCGGTCTTGATGGGCACGCCCATTTCGCGGAGGCGTGCGGCCACGTAGGCCGACGTCTCCGCCTCATGGAACGAGAGCTCGGGATGGCGGTGGAGGTGCCTGCGCATCGCCACCGTCTCGTCATAGAGCTCTGCCGCTGCTTTTAGTAGTTTCTCTTTCAATTGATTTAGTTCGTTTCGTTGTTGTTGTCTATTGTCTGTGTGTGTGGTCTTGTGTGTCTCGTAAGGTCGGGGTGGCGGGCTCTATCGCTCGTACTCCGTGGCGGCGAGGATGAAGGTGCCTATGCCCTTGCCCTCGTTGCTCTTTACGAGGCCGGTGTCCGTGCCCTCGAGATAGTAGTTGAGGGTGCCGGTGCGGCTCTTGTCGTTTGCCGGGCCGAGGCCTGCCGATGCGCAGATGTCCTTGATGCCGATCTTGCCATCGCCCTCATCTACAATCTTATTGGCGATGAGGCCTTCGAAGGCGCGGCGGCCAGCCTGTCCTGCGGCTGAGTCGAGGAGGCCGAGGCGTGCGCCCTTCATGAGCACGTAGGCGAACATGGCCGAAGCAGAGCTCTCAGTGTAGTTCTGGCGGGTGCCGACGTTGTAGGTCTGACCGTCGATGACGTCGCCCTTGCCGTCGGCCGATACGCTGCCGTCATACTTGAGAAGGTTGAACCAGAGGCCGGTGGCTGTGTCCTGGCGTGCCATGAGGTCTGCTGCGGACTGACGGTACATGGAGACGAGGGTTTCGCGGTCGGGGTGGTTGGCGGGCATGAGCTCGAGTACGTCAGTGAGTGCGCCTACATACCATCCCATGGCGCGTGCCCATACCTCGGCGTTGCAACCCATGTTGGGCTCCTCTTTCTTGGCCCAGAAGGAGTTCTCGTCGCTGGGCGTGGCGCTCCATCCGTGGTAGTTGAGGTGAGCCTCGGCGTCGTAGGTCTTCTCGAAGAGGATCTTGAACTGGAGGGCGATATCCGACCAGCTCTCGGTATTGTCGCTCTCGCCGAGCTCCATGCCCCACTTGGCTTGCCAACGAGCGTAGACTGCCGGGCCCATGAAGAGGCCGTCGAGCCACATCTGGTGCGGGTAGCGGAGCTTATGCCAGAAACCGCCTGCGCCGGGGAGACCTTCGGCAATGCGGTTGTGGTTGTATTTGAGTTTGTTGCGGACCACGGTGGCTGCGGTCTTCCAACGTGCGGCCGATACGGTGTCGCCGTTCGTGATGGCGTGGTCGTAGAGGCCGAAGTAGATGCGTGCGGCGGCGAGGTCGTCGATGTTGCTCGGCTGGAGTGCCTCCTTGCCGTTCTTGGTTATCTGCGTGCCGTCCGCGCTGGTGGCGAGGTTAGCAAAACCCTCTACGGCGTCGATGAGTGCCGTGTCGGTGGGGTGCATGCGCCATGCCTCGAGCACGGAGCTCGCTACGAGGCCGCCCACGTAGTCCCATGGGGTGGTGGCGAGGCTGTCGCGATGCTTGGTGTTGCAGTCGAAGTCTCCAATGCCGTGGCTATGCGCCATCTTGAGTGCCCAGCTCTCGGCAGGGTCTGTCGTTGTCCCGGTCTCGGGTGCGCCCTCGGTCGAACCTTCGTTCATGTGGCATCCGCTGGTGGCGAATGCTACTGCTGCTGCCGCAATGGCGATGGCTGTTTGCTTAAGTGTCATCTCTTTTTGAGTATTGAGGTTGAAGTTTTTTGTGGTGTGTGTTTGTGCGCCTGGCTGCGCTTTCGCGTGCGCCTGCGCATAGTAAGTCCCAAATTTAGCGCAAATTATTGAGATTT
>CAVILU010000044.1:11340-13765 GCA_963643535.1 bacterium
GTGGGGTGGGGAATGAGGTGTTTTTTGGGGAGCGTTTTCGTTAGCGGATTTGAGTTCGCTCTTTTATTTTGAAAGTTTTTTTCTTTTGTTGCTTTCGGATTGTAAGTTGATGTTTTTGGTGGTTGAATTTGGCTCTTTTGTTTGCTTACCCTGTTGCTGATGGGGGTGTTGCGTTGATTTGCTTGTTTTGTGAAAGTGCTACCCCTTTGATTATGGGGTGTGCCGTAAAATTTTGTATTTTCTGAAATCGCTGTTTTGTGCTATGCTTTTCTTTTAAATCGTCTTTTATTCTTATTTTCTGCTTTTAATTCGCATTTTTATTTGCTGTTTTAATTATAAAACGTAACTTTGCGACATCAAAATAAAACAAGAACAAAAGATCATGTGTGGATTCACAGTTTACACCGGTAGCAACCTGGCTACTAAGCTCCAGTTCGGCCACGAGGCTTATTCCATTAAGCACCGCGGTCCCGATAATACCCTGGAGCAGGATCTCCCCAGAGGTTGGATGGCTTTCCACCGCCTCAGCATCATGGACGTTTCCGACGCTGGCAATCAGCCTTTCGTCGCCAACAATGTCTACCTGACTTGCAATGGTGAGATCTTCAATAGCCCGGCGCTCCGTGAGCGATACTCCGCCTATCCCTTCAAGAGCGGCAGCGACTGTGAATGCATTCTCCCCCTCCTTGCGGACAAGGGCCTTGAGGAGATGGCGCGTGAGCTCGATGGCGAGTTCGCTCTCGTTATCTATGACCAGAAGGCCGATAAGTTCCTTGCCGCCCGCGACCCCATTGGCATCCGCGGCATGTTCTACGGCTACACTGCCGAGGGCGACATCTGCTTCGGCTCCGAGATGAAGTGCCTTTCCGCCATCTGCAAGACCGTTATGCCTTTCCCCCCGGGACATGTATATGATGGTGAGAAGTTTGTCCAGTACACCGATGTCACTGCTACCCCCGACGGCTACAACCATGACGACGAGGAGACCGTCTGCCGCAAGATCAACACCCTCCTCACCGAGGGCGTCGTCAAGCGTCTCCAGAGCGACGTCCCTGTCGGCTTCCTCCTCTCTGGCGGCCTGGACTCTAGCCTCGTCTGCGCCATTGCCGCACGTCACCTTGGCAAACCAATCAAGACCTTCGCTGTAGGCATTGTCGACGGCCCTATCGACACCAAGTATGCCAAGAAAGTGGCCGACTACATCGGCAGCGACCACACCGAGGTCCTCTTCACCAAAGACGACATCTTCAACTCGCTCAGTCATCTCATCTACCTCACCGAGACCTTCGACATCACCACCATCCGCGCCTCCATAGGTATGTATATGATTTGCAAATACATCCGTGAGAAGACAAACATCAAGGTGCTCCTGACGGGTGAGATCTCCGACGAGCTCTTCGGATATAAGTATACCGACTATGCCCCCTCGGCCGAGGCCTTCCAGCAGGAGGCCGTCAAGCGCGTCAAGGAACTCTATATGTACGATGTCCTCCGTGCCGACCGCTGCATCTCCGGCAATAGTCTCGAAGCCCGCGTGCCCTTTGGCGACCTCGCTTTCGTCCGCTATGTTATGAGCATCGACCCCGAGATGAAGCTCAACAAGACCGGCATGGGCAAACGACTCCTCCGCAAGAGTTTCGAGGGCGACTACCTCCCCCACGATATCCTATACCGCGAGAAGGCCGCCTTCTCCGACGCTGTGGGCCACAGCTCAGTGGAGTACCTCAAGGCCTTTGCTGAGAGTTTCTACTCCGACGAGGAGTTCGAGGCCAAGCGCGCTAAGTACACTCACGTGCCCCCAATCTCTAAGGAGAGCCTCCTCTACCGCGAGATCTTCGAGCAGCACTTCCCCGGCCGCTCCGAGGTGATCAAAGATTTCTGGATGCCAAACAAGGAGTGGGAAAACTGCAACGTCAACGACCCCTCCGCACGCGTCCTCCCCAACTACGGCGCCAGCGGTGAATAAACAAGTCCCCGCACATGCGTAACGCATAATCCTAACCCTCACTCATAACCACGCCCTCAGGCCGTGCGACACCCGTCGCCAGTCTGAGGGCTTTGTGTTTCAACTAAACTGCCAACTTTGTACTGAGCACTGTGAATTGCAAAATCACTACCTTTGTAAAATAATAAAATAAAACAAAAGCCATGCAGCCAACAGCCAAAAGACGACGCCTCCCGGTAGGCATCCAAACATTCTCAGATGTCCGAAATGAGGGATATCTCTATGTCGATAAGACCGCCCTAGTTTGGAAAATGGTCAATGAGGGCGAAAAATTTAACTACCTCAGCCGCCCGCGCCGTTTTGGCAAATCCTTGCTGGTCGATACCCTGCAGTGCTATTTCGAAGGCCGCAAGGAACTCTTTGAGGGTCTTAAAATCATGGATTTGGAGACGGAGTGGACTGCCCGTCCCGTCATCCGCC
>CAVILU010000045.1:0-13696 GCA_963643535.1 bacterium
CATGGCACGCATATATCTGAGGCCCACAGCCGACCTCACCTTCAAACGCATATTCGGCGAGCACAAGAACCTCGTCATAAGCCTCATCAACGCGCTCCTCCCCCTCTCGGGAAAGGACGAGGTGAAAGAGGTGGAATACCTGCCCGCCGAGCTCGTACCAGAGCTGCCGACGGGTAAGAACAGCATTGTGGACGTGCGTTGCAAAGACGGCAACGGGCGGCACTTCATCGTAGAGATGCAGACCATATGGACGCCCGCCTTCATGCAGCGCGTACTCTTCAACGCCTCGAAAGTCTACGTCAACCAAGTCGAGAAGAACAAAAACTTCAGCACCACGCAGCCCGTATACTCGCTCAACATCCTCAACGACACGTACATGAACGACGACTCGTTCAAGGACGAGTACATCCACAACTACAGCATAGTCCACGAGAAGCACACCGACAAGATCATCGAGGGGCTCCACTTCACCTTCGTCGAGCTGCCCAAGTTCCACCCCACGACGACAGCCGAGAAGAAGATGACAGTCCTCTGGCTCAAGTTCCTCACGACCATCGACGAGAACACCATAGAGCCCGACGCCGACCTACTAGACAACGAGGAGACGCGCCAAGCCATCAACCTCGTCCGCGAGTCCGCATTCTCGCCCGCGCAAGTTCGCACCTACGACAAGTATTGGGACGAGATGTGGCGCGAAAACCTGCTTATCTACGACGCGACACACACGGCTAGGGCGAAAGCTTTGGAAGAGGGTAGAGCGGAAGGAATGGCCAAAGGATTGGCAGAAGGAAGAGCGGAAGGAATGGAGAAAGGAAGAGCGGAAGGAAAAGCAGAAGGAAGAGCGGAAGGAAGAGCGGAAGGAAGAGCGGAAGGAAGAGCGGAAGGAAGAGCGGAAGGCATAGCCGAAGAAAAGCTCTCAATAGCCCGCAATCTCATAAAGTTAGGCCTGCCGACAGACCAAATTGTGCAAGCGACAGGAATGTCCGCCGACGATATAGAGGCGCTAAAGGCATAAGACGGCCCGCCCGCCCACATGACAGGCGCTAAAAAATCGCCCGACATCCCTTATAGAAGGAAGTCGGGCGATTACTATATACTCAACTGAAAGACTCAAAAGCTCTAAAGAGCTGTATTGACCACCACAGGAGCCCCGAAAGGCACGAAATCAACCATCAGAGCCTTGTTCTCGGACTCGTCCGAAGAGGAACTGTCGAGAGTGGAGTCGAAAGCCTTGAAGTCGTCGTATGTAGGTGTAGAGCCAAGGCAATACTCCATGACGCGGTTGAAAATAGCACGACGGCTCGGGGCGTTGAAGCCCAACGTGTTATGGCGCATTATGCTATTCTCCGTCGGTCGGTAGACACCGTGCGAGAAGGTGGCCGCGCCCTCATACGCGCCGAGGGCTTCGGACTCGAAATAGGGGTCGGCGGCAAGATCGGACCAACGCGTCGAGTCCACAACCGAATTGAAGTCAATATTGGCACCCCACCCCTGCGACTGGAGGGTGTTAATCTCGGCAAGATCGGAGCGCGAGGGGCTACCGTTGCTCGTATAGTAATACTCGTCGTACAGCTTAGCCAGGCCATGGCCAACAGCTTCGTGGTTTAGGACTTGGCGGAAACGCGGTGCCGCCACACTGTCTATCACGGGACAGAAGGCGAGCGCGAAATCAACGTAGTTTTTCTCCTCGTCGTCCTTGAAGCCGAAATAGGTGGTCCCGGCATAGTCATTCGTATTGATAATGACAATCGCGAGAGCGTTGTCCTCATCGACATTAGGCACGGCGCGCAGATATTTAAGGACGGCCTCCTGATCGCCCGTGATGGTTGTGGAGCCTCCACCAGCGAGGACACAGGAGAAGGCGGTTGAATAAGACGAGCCGAGACGGTTGTGGGAGGAGACTGCCGAGACGTAATAGATGTCGAAATAGTCCTTCAGGGCGGCCATTACGGGCTCGGAGAAGAGGTTGGAGACGGCTTGGCGCATCACACGGTCATACGTGCCGTCGGCGATATCGGTATCGAGGAACGCGTCGCCCATGAGAACGAGGGGCAGACCGCGCTCGGCAGCCGTGGCCTTTTGGATGGTAGTCACAGTCTTGTCGGCCGTGAAATCCGTACTATGGGGGATGTTCACAGCCTCTTGAGTCACTGTCACGCTAGCGGCTTGATAGAGTTCCATCCCGGATGCCACGACAAAAGATATCTCGCCCGTGCGCACCGAAGAGATATTCTCAGCGGCCACGATGCGGTAGCATACAGTATCCGCACCCACAGTATCGTCGGCCACCATAGATACGGAGAGCCAACCGAACCCAGTCGCCGCCGCCGTCTGCGAAGTCTGCGCACTCAAGTTTCGGACGTCTACATTTGTGGCCACGTGGAGGATTACGGTATCGCCCTCGGCTGCGAGCGAGAGCGTCTTAGACTCGGGTGAGACGTAGCCCGTAGCCTGCTGGGTTACAGTCACTGTGACGCTCACCCCGGCATGGGAAATGGTGATTTGGGCCGTGCGGACCTCGGTGCCGGTATTAGTCTCGGCTGCCGACACCACGATGGCGTTTGAGCCGGCAATACCCTCGGATTTTGAGAGGGAGAGCCAATCCGCGGAGGTCGCAGCCTCCCATTCGGTGGTCGATGCGAAACGGACAATAACCTTAGAGCCTTCGGAACGGGAGAGAGTCAGGCTCTCGCTACTGAGCTTGAACTGGGGCTCGACCTCCACCTCGTCGTCGTCGGAGCAACCTTGGGCGAGCGCGGCCATTGCCACGATGGTCACAAGCCAAAATATCTTGCGGAAAATCATATCTTAGGAGTCTCTTTTTAATCCTTACAAGCCCCATAAACGAACAAGTCTATTCGTTTCTGGGCAGCGTAAAGGTACAAAAAGACGGTCCACGCCCGCAAATCTTTTCCCCCAACACCACGAAAAAGGCGACGAAACCGCCTCCCGTGACTATTAATGGGGCAGGAGGATGGAACAATGGGGACTTCATCAGAACCGTGAATCCTAGCCGCTGGGCACGCTGTTAAAGAACTTCGGAGAGACATTCCTGAACGTTATATGACACAGCGAACTGAACACCTGCTAAATCCTGATGCTCAACCTCGCAAGAGAGCCCCCACTACCTCCTCCCCAAAGCCCAAAAAGCAACAGCCGACGCGGCGGCGACATTGAGCGAGTCCACACCATGTGCCATCGGGATGCGGACCACGTAATCTGCACCCTCAATGGCATCGGCGGGCAGTCCGTCGCCCTCGGTACCCATGACAATGGCAAGGCGAGGTTCGGCGGCAAGGCGAGGATCATCGAGCGTTATCGACTTATCCGTCAGGGCCATAGCCACCGTCTTGAAGCCAAGTTCGGAGAGACGTGCCTGCTCAGGGCCATCCATCCATGCCCAGGGGACAAGGAATACGGAGCCCATCGAGACGCGAACAGAGCGCCGGTTGAGCGGGTCGCAAGAATTGGTGGTGAGGAGCACGGCATCTATGCCCAACGCGGCCGCCGAACGGAATATGGCACCAACATTAGTCGAGTCCACCACGCCATTTATGAGTACCACACGACTTGCGCCACTAAGGATATCCTCTATTTTGCGAAGCACGGGACGGCGCATGGCGCAGAGTACGCCACGTGTGAGGGCATAGCCCGTGAGGGATTCCAGGAGCTCGCGGCTGCCTGTAAATACTGGTGTTTCGGGTGGAATGGCTGCCACGATATCGGCAGCATCTGCTGTAAGGTGACGCTCCTCCATAAGGAGCGAGACGGGCTGGTAGCCTGCTGAGAGAGCCACACGGATCACTTTAGGGCTCTCGGCAATAAACATTGCGGCGGCAGCATCTTGGCGGCTGCGGAGTTGCGCCTCGGTGAGGCGGGTGAAGGGCTCGAGGCCGGGGTGGTCCAGCGAGCTGACGCGGATAATGGGCACGGCGGGCTTGTGTAGTGTGTGTTTATGTGCGAAAGGAGGGGTAGAGGGTGTTGCGCTGACTTTTCCGCTGTTTTTGCCCTTGAAAGGAGTAGCTGGGGCGAGCGGGAACGCTATTTGCGCTTGATTGTGCAGATAGAGAGGAAGAAGCAGAAACCCGGGAGATCCTTGCTAAGGTCGAGGAAACGGTAGTCTATCTTGTTGCCGCTCTTCTTGGCTATGTCGATGAAGCCGAGGCCGGCGCCTCCACGTTCGTTTATATGTCCGTTGGTTATCTGCTCGCGGAAGGCGGCGGAGAGCTGAGCCCTGTCCATAATGTTGACGGCATCCAGTTTGGCCTTGATCTTTTCGCACTTCTCGGCACGGATAAGATTGCCTGTCACTATGCTATACTCCTCACCGGAGTGGCTCACGATGATAATTCCGCGACGGGAATCCTCGGGGTCGCCGGACAAGGTGTCGGCATGTCGGCTTATGTTCTGCAGGGCCTCCACCATGACGTAGAAGACCTTGCGTTGGACGGGTGCACTCTCGGCATGCCGGAGGAGGCTCTCCTCCGTCATGATAGTGAAGTTTCGCGTCACGGCCGGGGTTACATCACCTACGTAGACCAGGTTGACCTCCTTGGTTGGGAGGTCCTGGAACAGGTCGTAGGCGTATTCAAGGAAGTTGTTACTTGAAAAGTTAGTGGCCATAATCGTCTATATCGATTTTCCTATGGTATTGGGTGACAAGTGTGTCGGTCAGAGTTCGACACCGATAAGGAGGACGTCGTCCACCTGTTTGTCGGTGCCTTTCCAGTCGTAGAAGGTCTTGATGAGATCTTTGCTCGTGGCGGACATGCTCTCGTTGACGTTGCGGGCGAGCCATTCCTTGACGCGGCGCGTAAAGAACTTCTTGTGCTCCTCGCCGCCAAGCTGGTCGGGCAGGCCGTCGGAGAAGACGAAGAAACGGTCTCCGGGCTGGTAGGTTATCACGTTGTTCTCGAAAGTCTTCTCCTTGCGGCCGTTGGGCAGGGGCTTGCCGCCGATGCCCTTGCGGGTAGCCTCGAACTCCTGGAAGATGGCGTCGTCGCCGGAGTCGAACTCACCGTGGCGGTCCTTGTGGAGATAGTAGAGCGGGCGATGCGCTCCCGAGAATTGGAGCTCATGCTCGGCGGGGTTGATGCGGATGAGCGCAAGGTCCATGCCGTCGCCCGCATTGGCCTCGGAGGTCTTCTGCTTTAGGGCGTCGCGGACAGCCTCGTGGAGCATATCGAGGATTTGAGCCGGGTTGAGGTCCGGATGGTTGGCCACGATATTACTGAGGAGGAGGTAGCCGATGATGGAGAGGAGCGCGCCAGGGACACCGTGGCCCGTGCAGTCTACGACGGCCATATAAGTGATGCCGTCGCGGTGGTAAGACCATGGGAAGTCGCCAGAGACGATATTCTTAGGCCTGTAGAACATGAAGGACTCGGGGAAATGAGTCTGTATCTCAGTCTCTTCGGGGAGGAGGGCGAACTGAATACGCTTGGCGTAGTTGATGGAGCTCATGACATCCTCACGCGCCTTCTGCGCCTCCTGCTCGAGTTGCTTGATCTCGGTGACGTCGTGGATGGTGAAGAGCACAGAGTCCACACTGCCGCTCTCGTCCATCTCGGGGATTGCCTTCACCTCCATGAACTTCTTGTTCTTCTCGCCCATCTCAATCTCGGCGCTGTCCTGCCTCTTGGTCTTCTTGACGAAGCGGAGGGTGTTGCTGACGAACTCCTGCATGCCCTCGTCCTCAAGGAGATCGGTGATAATCTTGTCCTTGACGAGGTCGCTGGAGGCGAGATTGAGGAACTTGGCGGCAGCGGGGTTGGCGTAGAGGATCTTGCCCTTGAGGGACGTACGCATAATGACGTCGGGCGAGTTCTCGGAGAGCGATTTCATACGGCCGGTCTTCTTCTCCTCGTTCTCACGCATCTTGCGCTCGGTGACATCGCGAGTGTTGAAGATGAGGCCGCGGATGGCGGGGTCGTGGAGGAGGTTCTTGCCTTGGGTCTCAAGGTAGATACGGTCGTTGTTTTTCTTGAGGTAGGTATACTCGATTTTTGTCTCGCCGCCCGGGGTTTCGAGGAGGTAGTCGAACATGCGCTGCACCTTCTTGAAGCTGGTGGGCATCATCCACTCCTCGTCCATGCCGTGGATATCCTCATTGGGGTCGTAGCCGAGAATTCGCTTCATGGAGGGGCTCTCGTAGATCACCTCACGGTCCTTGTCGTAGATGGAGATGAACTCCGAGGCGTTGGAGAGCATGGCGTCCTGCTTCTTCTGCTGGGCCTTGATCTCCTCGATCTTGCTATTGAGCTCGGAGTTGGAGATCTCAAGGTTCTCCTTAGCCTCGCGCATCTCGCGGGCGTTCTCGTTGAGCTGCTCCTCGTTCTTGCGGAGGGTGGCGGTCATCTGCTGAGACTCGCGGAGGAGGTTCTCTGTGCGCTCGTTGATCTTGAGGTTATAGAGGGTGCTGCCGACGATGTTGCCGACCTCCTCTGCCAAGAGCATATAGTGCTGAGGGAGTGTCTCTTGGAAGAACGAGAGCTCGATTACGCCCTGCACCTCCTCCTCTTGCTTGAGGGGGATGATGAGGAGTGAGCGGGGGCGGCTCTTGCCGATAAGTCCGGACGTGATGGTGAAGTAGTCCTTCGGCACGTCGGTGCGGTAGATGAGCTGCTTCTCGTAGGCCGCTGCGCCGATAAGGCCATAGCCCACCTTGATCTCGACCTTCTCATATCGCTTGCGGTCGTAGGCATATTGGGTTACAGTGCGGAGCTTGTCGCCTTCGAGGATGTAGAAAGCGGCCTGTACGGCGCTGCAGTATGAGATGAGGCCTTCGATGGTAGCCTCTGCGAGGTCGTCGATGCGGGTGTGCGCGCGGAGGATATCGGAAATGGTCTCCTTGCCCTTGCTGACCCAGTTGGCGAAGGTCTCCTTCTCGCGGCTGTCATGGAGGCTTTGGCCGAGGTTGAGGAGCGTGCGTCCGATGTCGCTCTTGCGGGCGGTGCGGCTGTCCACGTCGTGTCCCTCGCGGATATTGTCCGCCATGATGATGCTCTCCTTGATGGTGGAGCGGAGCCCGTCGATCTCCTCATGCATCTCGGCGAGCTTATGCACGCGGAAATTGGAGATGTAGAGCACGGCAAAGAGCACCGCGAGCACGCAGCCGTCAAAGAGCCACACGAAAAAGTAGTGGTGGAGGTAAATGATATTGTAGAGCGAGACGCTGAAGCCCAAAAGCCCCATCATACTTGTCCATCCGATGAGCAGGGCCGCAACGACGACTCCCAGAGCCACATACCACTGCAGCTCCGAGAATCCGCTGAGAGAGAAGTTCTCCAACGTCACGCCAAATTTCTTCTTCTTCTTCTTCATCGTCAGGAGTTAAATAACGTCGCGCAATTGCTGCTCAATAGAGCTCCACGCCTCGACAATCTTGAGTTTCTCGAAACTTGCGACCTCGATCACGGCCACCACTTTCGGGTCGTCGCCCTTGGTGAGCGGCAAGGCGTATACATTGAGCTCGCGGCTCTTGCCGAGGCCCGAGAGCGCCTGGAGGTAGTCGGCGGGCACGCGGTCCAGCGTCACGGTCTTGTCGCTAGCTATGACCTGGCCCAGGATTCCGTCGCCGGCCGAGATGATGGTCAATGGAGGCTCGTCGGAGAGTCCGAAGCGGCCCGAGAGCTCAAACGTGCCTTGCGGGAGGTTATTGTCTTTCGACTCGCCGTCGGCAGGCTGCGCATCGGCATTGTCTGTCTGGGCAGTCTGAGCACCAGCTACTTGAGCATCAGCATCTTGGGAGTCGGCAGCAGGCTCATCCTCTTTACGTGCGAAGGCCACCGCGCCCGTTATGTCGAAGCAGACTTCGAGGGCGTCGATGATATACTGGAGCTTCTCGGCCTCGGGGTCAATCTTCGTCTTCATCTTGCGTACGGTCTCGACAAAGCGTTTGCTGCCCTTCTCGATGGCCGTCTGGCGGCGGTTCTTGTTGCGTAGCTCGAAGAGTTCTGTCTTGAGGTTGTCGAGTTCCTCGGTGCGCCTATCAAGGTCCTGAGCGAGCTCCATATTGAGTTTCTTGGCATCCTCAAGTCCATGCTGCGCGCGTACTGAAATGAAGGCCGTGGCGGACGTAAGGCACACAGCCATAATGATATTGACGGAGATGAAGGTAGTCTGCGTCATCTCGTAGGCTGTGAACTGCCAGAAGATGAAGAGCAGGATGATAGTGAGGAGGAGAATCTGGAGCTTGGTGATGATGGGAGTGTCGTCGATCTTGCGGAGGATGGAACGGACAAAGATCCACGCCCTCAAGAAAGCACGGCCCATAGAGTCCCACACACCGGCAAACCACGCCACGACGGACTCTCGGACCTTCTTGGTGTCGATCTTGAGAGCGTCGGCCGTGACGTCGATGTAGTGCCAGATTTCTTTTGATAACTTTGCCATCCTGACTTAGAAAACCTTATGTGGCTGTGAGTTACTTAATTGTCTTGAGGAAATTGATGATCTCCAGTGGGGAGAGCACCGCGTTGGGTTTGAGGAGACGGAGCGCAGCCTCGGGCATCGTAGGGACGTCGGCCGTCTTGGGGTCCTGGACAATGGTGTAGCCACCGTTGTCGGCAATGGCCTTAAGTCCCTTGGCGCCGTCCTGATTGGCTCCGGTGAGGATAATGCCCACCGTCTTGGCCCGCCAGGCCTTAGCTGCCGAAGTGAGGGTGTAGTCTATGGCGGGGCGGCAGAAGAGGTACTGGTCCTCGATGGAGAGCGATACGGAGCCGAAGAAATCGATGTACATGTGGTAGTTGGCGGGGGCGATGTAGACATTGCCTCGCTCGATTGGCTGCTTGTCGTATGGCTCTACGACGTTGAGGCTCGTACGCTCATTGAGGGCCTCCACGAAGCCCGCACGGACGTGCTTCAGGCGATGCATGCAGATTACCACTGGGACCGGGAAGTCCGGTGGCAAGGCGGCGAGGATCTTCGACACTACAGCATAGCTGCCTGCCGAACCTCCAATGACCACTGCACGGTAATCTGCCATGACGTCTGTTATATTATTGTTTGGTTTTTGATATCAGAATTTACTCGCACCTCATAAGGCTATAGAAGCCATCGGAGGCGAAAGTGTCATCCATACGTTTCTCCATTCCTAGAGGGCGCTCCATTGTACCGAGACCGAGGACCGCGCCGGGACCCGAGAGGGAGCCTACAAGCTTGGCCACGGACTGACGCTCGAGCTGCTCGTTGTATGTGAGCATCACGTCGCGGCAAATCACGGCATCGTACTTCTCATCGGGGTAGCCCACGAACCATCCGTTGCGGAAGGTTACGTTGTCTATCAGGCCTGGCCGGAGGGAAACACCGTCGGCAGTCTTGACCACGTAGTCATCGTAGCTCTTGGAGCATTCGAGCCTCTCGAAGTTGCTGCGGTTCTGAGCGTCGTCGTGTTTGGAGACGCGGAGGGAACGGCTTTCGGCGGTCGTCTTGTCGCTGAGGACGTTGACTGTCACTTGGCAATCGGTGCGGCCGGCAATGTCCAGCACTATGGCGAGGTTGAAAAGCTCGTGGTAGCTCGTCAGGCAGGGGAGCCAGATGGTCTTGATGTCGCTGCTCTCGGAGAGAGCCTTGAGCATACGGCGCCAGAAGCAAGGGGAGCGGAAGAGCTCGGTCTGCGGCACTGAGAGATAGTAAGTTATCTCGTCGAAGGTCACGAGCGAGCCGAGGGCGGCATAGAGGTCCTGGACACGGTGGAAGTGCATCTTGTCGAAGACGTAGGCAAGTCTCCGGCGGAAAAAGTCGTCGGAGAAGTTGGAGTAGTCCACCTTGAGGCGTTCCGCCAGGGTGTTTTCTATCTCCCTAAGCTCGTTGGTAGTTATGAGCATAGTGCCTATTTTTTCTTGAAGAAAGCGCCGTTGCGGCCGAAGAGCAACCCCGCGCTGAGCGGCAGATCCTCCTGTTTGCCCAGGATGAGCGATCCACCGGGGAAGAGTTTCTCGGATATATTGCGGAGCACCTTCATTTGCAACGTCTCATTGAAGTATATGATGACGTTTCGGATGAAGACGACGTCCACTCGATAGGGGAAAGGAGCCTTCTCGCGGACAAGGTCCTGGGTGAGGAAGGTAGCCTTTTTGCGGAGTTCGGGGCAGACTGTTATGGTGTCCGCGGCCTCGTCTATGGCAAAGTACTTCTCGAAAGCCGCGAAGAGACCAAGCTCGCGCATCACGAGGTCGAAGTTGTCGACGTACTGCTTGTTATACGCGAAGCTATACTTTCCAGAGCGAGCTGTCTCGAGTACCGACGGGTTGATGTCCGTGCCGATAACGCGGACGCGGTCGGCCATGCCAAGCTCGCTGAGGAGGATGAGATCGGAGTAGACTTCGAGTCCCGTGGAGCATCCGGCGTGCCAAATGGTAGACATGCTCTGCTTGGGGAGCTTGGGGTAGAGCGTCTTGCCAATGGAGACCCATACGGTGGGGTCGCGGAAGAGCTCGGTGGTGTTGACGGTGATGTCCTCCACCACCTTGGTCACCAGTTTCTTATCAATGGCGGACTTGACGAGGATCTCGTCGAGCGTCATTCCGGTGTCATCGCAAATCTTCTGGAGCCTGCGCGAGATGGAGCTCTCGGAGTAGTCTACGAAATCGTAGCCACTCCGTTGGCTGAAGGCTTGGAGGAACTCCTTGTGTGTCACAGGTTCTGCTGGGATTTGCTTGTTTGTTATTGAATTGTGGCGGAGCTAACCTTAGAAGAGCTCAACCTCGATGTTCTGGATGAATGCCGTGAAGGAGTGCTCACCGTTGACCTCAGCCTCGGAGAGGAGGACGAGGACGGGCACCTGCTCGCCAAACTTATCCTTGATAGACACCTCTTTGCGCTCACCGATAACCTTGTCGGCATCGGGGGTCACAAAGGCGTGTACGAAATCGTTCTTCGCAATGTCGTCGTCGGAGAAGAGCATAGAGACGTTCTTGCCGAGCACCTCCTCGCGGCCGTAGCCCCAAAGCTTCTCGGCAGCCACGTTGAAGAACTCGATCACGCCCTCGTTGCTGGTGGTGATGATGGCATCCAGCATACCGTCCAGGGTCTTCTCGTTACGGATCTTGACGGCCTCAATCTCTTTGAACTTGGCCTCGACTTCGGCACGCGTCTCCTGGAGGCGGACATCGAGCTCGCGCTGGCTGTCTTGCATCTCGCGCTCCAGCTTGACCTGGTCGGCAATGTTGGTCTCGAGGCTTATGACCTTGAGGACGTCGCCCTCGGTGTCGCGGACAGGGGTGTAGGTCGAGAGGAGCCAAACCTCCTCACCGCGCTTGGAGCGACGGCGTACGCGGCCATTGTAGGTCTCGCCTTGGTTGATGGTCTCGAGGATAGTGTCGAGCTCCTTCTGGTCCTCCTTGAAGAAGAAGATGCTCATGTTCTGACCCTCAATCTCCTCGGCCTTGTAACCGAACGTGCGGAGGAAGTTGTCGTTGACGTTGAGCAGGGAGCCGTCGGTGGCGAAGGTGACGGAGATGGAAGCGTGGTCGATGGCGGCCATGACGCCCTTCATCTCGATCTCGTTGCGGCTGTTGAGCTCCTGGGTAGCGCGCATCTCCTCGAGGTGCTGCTGCGAAACCTCCTCCTGCTCGCGCATTCGGGCGGCCTGCTGCTGTGTCTCCTGGAGGAGGATTTGTGTCTGCATGTTGGTCTTGACGGTCGAGATGGTGAGCGCGATACTCTCGGCGGTCTTCTCAAGGAACTCAATCTCGTGGCGGAGGAGTTGCTGGAGAGACGCCATCTCAATGACGCCATAGACAACGTCGTTGGCCTTGAGGGGCACGAGGATTATGCAGTTAGGGTCGCCATGGCCGAGACCTGAGGAGACCGTTATGTAGTTCTCGGGGAGCTCCGTCATATAGATGGTGCGCTGCTCGAGGGCGCATCGGCCTACGAGTCCTTCGCCCCACTCAATAGTCTTGTCGGCATATTTGCGGCGGTCGTAGGCTATGAACGAGGTGAGCTCGAAGAAACGCTTGCCATTGTCGCCCTTCTCCTCGCCCGTGTGGAGGAGGAAGAAGCCGGCCTGCGTGAGCTGCACGTAGTCTACGAGGTAGCGGATGATGTTGTAGGAGAGCTCCTGCATATTGTCGTTGTTGCGACGCAGGATTTCGCCGAACTCAGCCACACCCTTGGTTACCCACGTGCGCTGCTGCTCCTCCTCGCGCCTCTTGGCATCCTCTTTCTGATTCTGCTTGAGGTTCTTCTGGAGCTGCACGAGAGATGTCACGAGCTCGTCGTCCTTGTTCTCCTCAATCTTGACGTCGAGTTTGCCGGCCGAGAGGCCCTCGACGAACTGGAGGACGGAATTGGAGCGCACCTCCTCGGCCTTGAGGGCCTTGTTCATAGTGCGGATGATGCGTACCATTCGCCACGACAGGAGATATCCCGCTGCGGCACTGAGGAACGGCAGGAGTATCACGACCCAGAAGGCCGGGAAAGTCCGGATGAAGTCGGACAGCGTGCGCCGGCTCTCATGGTAGGCATCGGAGTCGGCCGCCAGGAGGAAGACGACGAGCGCAATGACGAGGCCGAAAATAAAGCCTCGCAGAGCGTAAACCCACGTCATCCGCTTCAGTTTTTTGCTTTTCATCTATATCGTGATATTATCTTGAGACAATTGGAAGTTCTATTTTGAGACCGCAAACGTTTGCGAGACAATGCGTTGCAAAGGGCGACAAAAGCCACCGCAAGCGAGGCTATCCCGGGCCTAACGATGCGAGGCGAGAATCCCGACGAGGTGCTGGGTAATCTTGTCGAGAGCCACGACGTCGTCCACGCCACCTTCCTTGACGGCCTCCTTGGGCATTCCGTAGACCACGCAACTCTGCTCGTCCTGGGCAATGGTGCGGGCTCCGGCATCATGCATCTCCTTCATGCCCTTGGCGCCGTCGTTGCCCATGCCAGTGAGGATAACACCTATGGCGTTGGAGCCTGCGTAGCGCGCCGCGGAGCGGAAGAGCACGTCCACCGACGGGCGGTGGCGATTGACGAGCGGTCCCTCCTTGACCTCGACGAAATACTCCTTGCCGACGCGCTTGATGAGCATATGCTTGTTGCCCGGGGCAATGAGGACGCGGCCGCGATAGAGTTTGTCGCCATTCTCGGCCTCCTTGACGCTGAGGCTCGAAATCTGGTCGAGGCTGTTGGAGAAGGAGCGGGTGAAGCCCTCGGGCATGTGCTGCACGATGGCTATGCCGGGCATATCCTCGGGCATGGAGCGCAAGAGGACTCGAATGGCCTCCGTTCCGCCTGTCGAGGAGCCGAGGACGATAATCTTCTCGGTCGGGACTACCTGGTCGGAGCCGTTGCCCTTCTCGAGGATGGCGTCGGCCGTATACTTGGGCTGGACGCCCGAGATGGTGGCCGAGGGGATGGAGGTGCGGACGGTCGAGATGCGGGCCACGGGCGCAGGGGCCGGGGCGGGCTTCGTTGGGTTGACCTTCTCGCGTATGTCGTCTGCCTTGATCCTTCGGAGTTTGGACATTGCCGCGGCCTTTACGGCGTCGCAGAGCATGATGTGGCTCTCCTGGAAGAAGACGTCGGGGTTCATGGATGGCTTGCCGATGACCTCGCTGGCGCCGTATTCGAGGGCCTTCATGGCTGCCTCGGTGCCCTTGGTGGTGAGGGAGGAGATAACGACGACGGGGATGGGTCTCTGGGCCATAATCTTGCGGAGGAAGGTGAGACCGTCCATACGTGGCATCTC
>CAVILU010000046.1:0-7980 GCA_963643535.1 bacterium
GACCTCTCGTTTACCAACTATACGCGCTACGTCCAGGCCATTGCCGCCGTGCGCCCCCTCTGCGCCACTCTCCGCATCCTCGGCGAGTACGAGACAGGTCGCCAAAGCATAGAGGATTAAAATTTTAGGAATTCAATTAGCAACAGTACAGCAAATCTCTACATATGATAATTACACCAGCCAACCGCGCCGCTAAGGTCGAGGAGTATTATTTCTCTCGCAACAACCGTCGTCTCGATGCCATGCGCAAGAGCGGCGTGGATGTCATCAATCTCGGTATCGGTAGCCCCGATATGCCTCCCGCTCCCAACGTCATCAAGACTCTTGCCGACTCTGCCGCAGAGCCCAATGTCCATGGCTATCAGCCCTACACTGGCATCCCGCAGCTCCGCAAGGGCTACGCCGAGTGGTACGAGAAATGGTATGGCGTCGGTCTCGATCCCGACCATGAGATTCTTCCTCTCATCGGCTCCAAGGAGGGCATCATGCACATCATGATGGCCTTCATCAATGAGGGCGATGGCGTTCTCGTCCCTGACCCTGGTTATCCTACCTACTCGTCTGTTGCCAAGCTCGTCGGTGCGCGCACTGTCTCCTATAAGCTCTATGAGCACCTCGGCTGGCAGCCCGACTTCGACGAACTCGAGAAGCTCGACCTCACGGGAGTAAAGATCATGTGGACCAACTACTCCAATATGCCGACAGGCGCTCCCGCCACCATGGAGCTCTACCAGAAGCTCGTAGATTTTGGTCGTCGCCATGGCATTCTCATCTGCAACGACAACCCATACAGCTTCATCCTCAACGACCACCCCATCTCCATTCTTTCCGTCCCTGGTGCGAAGAGTGTCTGCATCGAGCTCAACTCTATGAGCAAGGCCCACAACATGGCAGGCTGGCGTTTCGGTATGGCGGCTTCCAATCCAGAAATCATCGAGACCGTGCTCCGCGTCAAGAGCAATATGGATAGCGGTGTCTTCCGCCCCATGCAGCTTGCCGCCGTCGAGGCTCTCAAGCTGGATAAGGATTGGTTCGACGCTCTCAACAAGGAGTACCGCGAGCGTCAGAAATACGCGTTCGCCATCATGGATGCCCTCAAGTGCAAATACAATCCCCATCAGGGTGGCCTCTTCGTCTGGGCCAAGGTCGAGGACAAGTGGAAGAATGCCGAGGAGCAGAGCGACGATATCCTCCATCAGACTGGCGTCTTCATCACTCCCGGCTTCATCTTCGGCAGCCAAGGTGAGCGTTTCCTCCGCATCTCTCTTTGCGCCAAGATCCACGTCTTCGAGGAGGCGCTTGCGCGCATCAAGGCAATGAGGTAGTTCCTCTACGGTCTACTGATTTTTTTATTGTCCACAGATTTCACGGATTTAACGGATACCATTTTAGTTGTTATATAAGGGTAGTCTCTCAAACTTAGGTCGGGGCAGCGAAGCCCCAACGCGGGCGTTGTAAGTTAGCCCAGCGGTGCGAGCCCTGGGCGTCTTATAGGCAATCCCAACAAAAACTATATATCCTAAATCCTTTGTAAACCACCGAAACCTGTGGGCAAAGAATAATAAATAACCAAGCAAAAAAAAACATACAACACAATATGGAAGCACAATTAGAGCTCGAGTCCATCCTCCTCCCCGGCGTGGACGGCAAACGCCCCCTCGTAATCGCAGGCCCTTGCAGCGCCGAGACCGAGGAACAAGTAATGAACACCGCCCGCGACTTGGCAGCCAACGGCATCAAGATTTTCCGCGCCGGCATCTGGAAGCCCCGTACGCGTCCCGGCTCCTTCGAGGGCGTCGGCTCCGTCGGTCTGCCTTGGCTCCAGAGGGTAAAGAAGGAGACGGGTATGTACACTGCCGTCGAGGTCGCTACAGCTCAGCACGTCTACGAGGCCATCAAGTATGGAGTCGACATGGTTTGGATTGGCGCACGCACAACCGCTAACCCCTTCGCTGTACAGGAGGTCGCTGATGCTCTCCGTGGCACCGATATGCCTGTCCTCGTCAAGAACCCCGTCAACCCCGACCTCGAACTCTGGATTGGCGCCCTCGAGCGTCTCAACCGTGCCGGCATCAAGAAACTCGGCGTCATCCACCGCGGTTTCTCTGTCTACCAGAAGATTAAGTATCGCAACGATCCCCAGTGGCAAATCGCCATTGAGCTCCATCGCCGCATTCCCAACCTCCCCATCATCAACGACCCCAGCCACATCTCTGGCGACTCCAACCTCATCCTCGAGGTCAGCCAGCAGGCTATGGATCTCGACTTCGACGGCCTCATCATCGAGAGCCACGAGTGCCCCGCTCAGGCTTGGTCCGACGCTAAGCAGCAGGTTACCCCCGCTCACCTCAAGATGATCCTCTCCGACCTCGTCATCCGCGAGGCAAAGATTGGCGACAAGCCCCGCACAGAGATCGACGAGCTCCGCCAGAAGATTGACCTCCTCGACAAGCAAGTCGTCGAGATGATGGCAAAGCGCATGAGCATCTCCGAGCAGATTGCCAAATACAAGTACGACAATGGCATCACTGTGCTCCAGAGCCGCCGCTACGACGAGATTCTCCAGAGCCGTCGCAAGGTTGCCGAGGAGAACGGTCTCAACCCCGATTTCGTTGTCAAGCTCTATGAGGCTATCCATGAGGAGAGCGTCAACCGCCAGACCCTCACTATGCAGAAGCTTCAGAAGGAGGAGAAGAAATAAAGGACTCTCATACAGACTGAAACTATGCGTATTTGCATTGTCGGCGCCGGCAAGATGGGCGGCTTCCTTGCGGACACCATGTGCCTCCTCCATGAGGTGGCTATCTTCGATGTCGATGTCAAGAAGCTGCAGTATGTCTTCAATACGCGCCGACTGACTACATACGAAGAGATTCGAGAGTTCGACCCGGAGCTCCTCATCAACGCCGTGACGCTCAAGTACACCCTCAAGACTTTCGAGGAGGTGCTGCCCTACGTCTCCGAGCGTTGTATGCTCTCCGACATCGCTTCGGTCAAGACGGGTCTGCTCGATTTCTATCGCAAGAGCGGGCGCCCCTTTGTCTCTACACACCCGATGTTCGGCCCCACCTTCGCCAATCTGCGTGAACTGAGCCAGAACCATGCCGTCATAATCTCCGAGGGTGACCACCTCGGCCGCGTCTTCTTCAAGGATCTCTACGGCTCACTTGGTCTCCAACTCCACGAGTATACTTTCGAGGAGCATGACGAGATGATGACCTACTCGCTCTCGATTCCTTTCGTCTCGACAATGGTTTTCGCGGCCAGTATGAAGAAGACTGATGCTCCGGGCACGACTTTCGCCAAGCATTTGGCCATTGCAAAGGGTGTCTTGTCCGAGGATGACTATCTCGTCTCCGAGATTCTTTTCAGCCCATATACTCCGGAGAAGATTACGAACGTGATCAGCCAGATGGAGGACCTCCTCGAAATCATCAAACGCCGCGACTCGGTCGAGATGAGTAAATACCTCAATCGCCTCCGCGAGAACATTAAGCAGTAAGTCCTCTCATTAAGGAACGGGGCACCACTGCCTCCCCTTTTGATTAATGCCGAACGCCATCCGAACTTTGGAGTCTATTCTCCTCGCTCGGATGGCGTTCCTTTATTTATTCGACGCTGTCTTACAGCCTGGCATTCACCCAACTCTCAAACTCCTGGAAGTAGCCGGCGTTCTCGCTCAGCCATGTCAGGACCTCGGTGCGGTAGGCGGGCTCGAAGATGAAGTATATCATTGGGCGGACGTAGCCGCGGGCGTGGATCTCAATTAGGAAGTCGGCGTACTCCACTTGCCAGAAGTCGAGATTTTCCTCGCCTGTGTCGCGCATCTCGGAGAGTAGGCTGTCGGTGCGTTGCGCTATGGCGTCTATCATGTCTATGGGCTTGTCGGTCAGCGGACGAATGCTGTCGCACAGGGCGTCGATGGTTGCCTCCATTTTCTCGCTATACTCCTCCTCGGCTGTGCGTTTGCCAAAGAGGTCTATGCCCAGTCCGCCGCGTCGCCAGAGGCGTGTCAGTTGCTCCGATCCGGTCTTGCGTCCCTCGTCGGAACACGTCAGCATATATCGGTAGAGCGGTAGCATGGCTTGGTAACGATGTCCGCGTGCGGTCTCAATCTCAGCCAGGAGGGCGTGTGCTGGCGTAAGCTGACGGTTGGCCTTTATGGCGGCTTTGCATATCTCGGCCGCCTTGTCCTGATGACCTATGGTGTGGAGGTGCGAGGCGTAGTAATACATTCCCTCGGCATGGCCTTTGCGCGTCAGACGGCGATACATTCGGCGGGCGGCCTCTATGAATCCTTGCCTCTCGCGGCATCGGGCTTCGATAAGCAGAGCGTCGTCCTTGAGGCTGAATGTCTTGTCTTTGCCCATGGCTTTGGCGTCGCCGAGGGCGCGGACCACGTTGCCCATCTCGAGGTATGCCTGTGTGCGCTCAATGCGTGCGCGCTCTGTCGGGATTTGGGAGTATACATTTATGGCTGCTGAGAAGTTGCCCATGTCGGCATAGCTGCGGGCTACGTTCATTAGGCTGTCTTCGCGGGCGAGCGTGCCCCCACCGGTGTAGTCGCTTTGTGCGGCGGAGGAGGCGGATATGGCGAGCGCCGCTGTCAGTATTATTGATATCTTCATTGTCAATTAGTTTTCTGTTTTTGAAATGTCACTCTTGGCTTTGGAACGGCTGACCATTAGCACGCCACAGAACACGAGCGCCACGGCCAAGCCCTTGACCCACCCAAAGGTGGCAAGCCCCAACGCCAAAGATGCGATGGCCGAGACCACCGGCTGCACGTAGTTATATGAGCTTACAACCGTAGGGCGCAGCAACCGCTGACCTATAGGCACAAGGAAGAATGTCATCACGGTGCCAACAAAAACCACATAAGCCACTTCGCCCCAGACACTCATTGGCACACTCGCAAAGTCAATCTCCGCAACGCTCCAACCTGAGAATGGCAGCGTGACCACCGTGGCCGAGAGGAACATCCACTTCATGAGCGTAACGGGGCTATATTTCCCCATCACGCGTTTGCACAACACAAGGTAGAATGCGAAACTCAGTTGCGCCCCGAGGCACATGGCGTCGCCAAGCGCATGGCTGGCATCGAATGTCAGCCCCTGGCCATTGCTCATGACCAGCAAAATGGCTCCCGCAGTGCCCACAATCACGCCTCCCGCTTTGAGCCCTGTTATAGGTTCGCCAAGAATAGCCGCCGCCAGCAACATCGTTATGATTGGCAACATCGTCGTGACCACCGATGCGTCTACGGGCGACGTGAAGGCTATGCCGCAAATAAAAAGATTTTGATTGAAAGCAACGCTCAGCAGTCCGCCAAGCAATATGAGTGGCATATCCGCGCGCTCCACCTTCTCGCGACGCATAAGGAGCGAGAGCAGCCAGAAGCATGCCGTCGCGCCTATCATCCTGAAGGCTGGCAATACCACGGGGCTCACGCCCACCGAGGCAAAATAGTTGAGTGCCTCTTTGCTCACAGGGGCCATGAGTCCCCACATTATGTTGGCGGCCAGCACTGCCAAGTGGCCCGGCATGGCACGCCTTGTCTTCTCTTCCATTTGTCTGTTGTTGTCCGACAGCTAAGTTACCTATTAATGCACACTTATTGTGCGAATTAGATTTCATTAACCGAAGAACACACACGCCGCCCGCAATCTCAAGTCCGAGATTGCGGGCGGCGTCTCTTATTTTTCCGGAGTCAGTAGGCTCTTTTACTTTCCGAATATCATCTTGGCGGAAGTGCTGCTGCCGTCGGTGTATACCGTGCGGACAATGTTGATGCCGCGGACGGGTGCGCTTGCCTTTGCGCCGCTCAATGTGTAATACTCTACCGCGAGGATGTCCTTGTCCGACTGGATGTAGCTGATGGCGTCCCTGTCGTCATCATCATCTTCACTCTCGATGTAGGTGGTTACGCTGATGGAGAAGTAGTTGAGCGAGGCTGCGGCTCCGTCTTTGTCAAGGCCGTAAATGGTAACCTCGGTAACGCCTGCGGGCACTGTATATTTGCCGCTCGTGGCCGTGGTGTTGCCGGACTTTGCAACCTGCTCGCCGTTAATCATGAGGCTGCGGTCGCCATTCTTGCTGCCGGTGTTTGCGAACGATACGGTTACGACATCGCCTTCTTGTACAGGCACGTGGATTGTCATTGCGCCCTGGATGTAGTATTTCTTATACGAATCGTTGCTGATCATTATGCTCTTGCCCTCGCTGCTGCTGAAGGTGAGGCCGTCCGTCTCGGTGAGGCCAAGGCTTATGGCTTCGGCTGTCATGGCGTGGGTGTATCGCTTGGTGTTGTCACCCTTCGGTGTCCAGCCATTTACCGTGTCCGTGATGATAGTGTTGGTTTCTGAGCTCCACGATGTGAACACCCACTTGGTGGTCTTTGTGTTGCTGTCGTCGTCGTCAGAAGTGTCGTCGCCACCCCATGCGGGCACATAGTCGGCATGCTTCTCTGTGTCGCCACCGGTGCCGTTGAATGTGCCGTAGTTCGAGTTAGTTACGCCGTCGTAGAGGTCTACGAGAGACGACTTGTATGCCTTGAGCTCATCCTTGAGGGCGGAAATCACGCCATAGTTCTCGTCCTGGGTCTGGTTGTCGAACTGCCACTTGAAGTCGCCGTGGCCCATACGTCCAGCGCCGAGCCATCCGGTTACGATTGTCGGAACATTCTCGGGAGCGTCGGGGGTGTATGCGTACATTACGCTGCTGTTGGTGTCGAAGTTGTCGTAGCTCGTGCCGCCAACGACGGTTTTGAACTCGGCTGGCACTTGCTCGTCGCGGGTGGTTGCCTTATAAGCGTCGCAGTCGTTGTTGCCTGAGGTGTAGTAAGATACGACCTTTGCGCCCTTGATGACGTTGTTGTATGCCTTGATGATGCCGCCGTTCTCGCCAGAGAAGGTGCCGTCGCCAGTGGCGTCAGTGCCTTGCTTCGAGCTGAGCATGGGGTATTTGCAGTTGCGGAAGTAGTTGGCCTCGACGAATGCCGATGCGCCCATCGTTACGCCTACGCCATACTTTGCGTTGCCGTCATAGTAGTTGTTGTAGACGTGCACGCTCATGGTGCGGATGCGCGGGTGGCGGCTGTCGGAGTGGTCGAACCAATTGTGGTGGTAGGTTATGTAGTTGGGCTGGCTTTCGCTCTTCATACCGCAGAGGCTGGCTTTGCCGCTGTCGTAGAGGTGGTTGTAGCTGATGCTGAGGTACTGCGAGTTGCCCTTGAGGTCGATGGTGCCGTCGCCCTTGGCCTGGTCGCTGTCGCCACCCGTGTTGCCATAGAAGAGGTCGAGGTTGTGTACCCAAAGGTGCTCGTTCTTGGTGTCGATAGATACGCAGTCGTCCATGCAGAGCATGATGCCGAAGTTGCGGAGCTCCACGGAGCATACGTTGCGGAGCAGAAGTCCGAATCCCCAAATGGTAGCGTCGTCGCCAATGCCCTCGATGGTGATATTGATAGGCATATATGCATTAGCGCCTTTGATCTGGATACCCTCTGAGGAGCTGAGGAACTTGTCACAGTCGGTGTCTTTGAGGGTGCCGATGATGCGAACGCAGAGAGGACGACTGTCTCCGCCCTTCTGATATCCGTAGATGATCTGCTGTATGCCGGTGTAGGTCGTCTCTTTCTTTCCGTCGCTAATGTCGAGCGATACTGTCTTGGCCGTATTGGCGGTCACGTAGACCACGCGTGCGTTGTCTTTCAGTGTGCCATCGAGCTTATAGGCTCCGAGGCCATCGTTGACGTTGAACTTTACGCCAGCTTTGTTGGTGGTGCCATTGGTCGCACTGCTGAAGGCGAAGCCCGAACGGTCGTGGGCTGTGGCTGTGAGGTCGGCTGTCTCGGCTGCCTCGGCAGTGTCCTCTGTGCCGTCGGCCCTTACGGGGACGACTTTCATTGTGTATGTGCCAGCCTTGATGCCTACGACGTCGGCGCGGCCGTAGGTGCTATAGTTGCGGACGAGCTCCTTG
>CAVILU010000046.1:7990-13642 GCA_963643535.1 bacterium
GTAGGAAGAGTAGGTTGTCAAATCGTTCGTCCATTTGACGTATGCCGACTCAAACCAACCGCTGCTCTCGGTGATGGCCACCTTTGCTTCCGCTTGCGCATAGGCGAGCGAGAGACCGCAAAGGCTGAGGATTAGGTTCTTGCTATTCATCTTTCTTGTGGTATTATCTTTGGTCTTTATATCTTTAGCCAAACGTTTGCAAATATAAACACTTTCTGATTAACATCTGATAAAAAAAAAGACATATTTTAATGACTGCTGGCGATTTTCTCTCCTCGGCTCTATTGGTGCAATCGGTTGTGAAACTTGCACAAAATATTGCACAACGGAACAGAAAGAAAACTCCCGGTCCACAAAAAAATGAACCAGGAGTAAAACAAGGGCCAAGGGCAGCCCCAAAAACTGTTAACTGCGAACTGTTAACTGTTAACTGTTAATTGTTAACTGCCTTGTAGTCCGATATATTCTTGACGCCCTCAATCTTCTCACTCTCAATATTACGGCCGAGCAGATGTCGGAGTGCCGAGCCGCTGCACCTGTATGTCGGGCGGAACTTGTCCGACGCGGCATACTCTTCCAGCGCACGAGCCCACTGGCGACCCTCGGGATGTGACGCAATGGCGGCAAGATCCGTAGTGCAGACAAGCACTTTGCCGAGGCCAACTTTCACTCCGAAGACCACGCCCAGCTTATGATTGCGGTTGACGTTGTCTACTGCCGCCACCTCGGGCTTGAGCTCCGAAGACGTGCCATCCAGAATTAGCGGACGGCTGTTGTGCATGATGTCCCACCACTGGAAGTCCGAATGGCTCTCCGTCGGGAAGTTCTCGAAGAGGGCTTTGCCGGAGTCTATGACATAGCCGAGTGTGCCTGCCGAGACTGGTTTGCCATTGTTCTCGCTGATAGTCTTGAACATTGCGTAGTTCCAGTAGTCGGGGATGAACATGCCGCCTACGCTCTGATGCTCAATCTGCTTGAGGTCAGGAGTGAGGAGCAGTGTCGCGCCCATCTCTACTCTGTTCAGTACGGCATCGGAGAGTACGTTGGACTTTATGATGCCTTTGGCTGCGGCGGTCGCTTTGTCGGGGTATGCCCATACGTTGTATGTGTTCTTGGCCTTGCCAATGGTCATGGTCAGCCTCATCTGGGTAGGCTTGTCAATCTCGCTCAGTTTGGCTACGATTTTGCCCGTCGTGGAAACTTGGCCTGCGGCGGCCGATGCCTTGAAGTGGCCTGCTGCGACAGTCTTTTTGTCCGTAGTCATTAGGCTCCACGATAGGGTGTCGCCCTCTACGCTCGTCTCGGAGTAGTTGGCTATGGCCACGTCGGCACGGAACTCTTCGCTCGTCGTGAAGGTATATTTGTCCATAAGGGCGAGGGGCACAATCTCCGAGCAGAAGTTACGCCACTCCTCGGGCTCTATGATGCCTTTGCTCTCCATAAACGGATCGAGGATGCCAACAAGCGCGCCACCCTGGCCGGGGTAGTCCTGCAAGTCCAGCAACTGGAATCCTCCAAATCCCGGTGTGCGGAGGTTCATCTCGATGTCCGCCTTATAACACAGTGCCGAGAGCGCGCCCGATGCCTTGTGGAAGACCATCGCAAGGCTGTCCGTGTTGCAGTCGGGGTAGGTGTGCGACAGTGCTTTGCGGAAATTCTCAAGATTGAGAGGACGGAGCACGCCCGTATATTTGCTTATCTCCGCGTAGTCTGGATATATCTGATATTGCCCCGTCTCGTGACCCACGATGGGAACGCGGATTTTATTTGCGGCCTTCTCGAATGTCATGCGGCTGTTGGGGTATGTGCCGTTGAGGATGCCAAGCTCGTCGGCATCGGCAAGCGAGAACGACGAGCGGAGGTGTGCCCCATAAGGCTCAGGACTCCAGCCCGTGCGGCACGAGACGTAGAAATCTTCGCCGCTCGTAGTGCCCATCCAACCAAGGAAGTTGTTGCTGCCGGCCGCGTAGAGATGGCGCGGGTCGGCTTTGCGGAGGCCCTCTATCATCTGGCGCATGACGGTAGTGTCGCCACTGAGCTCATTGCCGAGGCTCATCATGACGAAAGACGGATGGTCGCCAAACTCACGTACAATGCGCAATCCCTCGTCATAGAGGAAATTGTTCAGGCGACGCGACTGCTCGTCCGTGCCACTTGGCTTGAGCTCGCCCCAGTAAGGTAGCTCGGGCTGGAGGTATATGCCAATCTCGTCAGCTGCCGCAAATGCTGCCTCGGGAGGGCACCATGAGTGGAAACGGTAGTGGTTGATGCCATACTCCTTGGCGGTCTTGAACACCTTGAGCCAACTCTCCTTATCCATTGGCGCATAGCCCGTCTTGGGGAATACGCAAGCGTCGTGCTTACCGCGGAGGAAGGTGGTCTCGCCATTTATAGCGAACTGTGTGCCGCGGGCCTCGAAAGTGCGGAAACCTATGGTCTCTTGATTCTTATCCACGCCGTCGGGGCTGTCGAGCGTTATGTCGAGGTCGTAGAGCGAGGGCTGCCATTCGCTCCAGAGGGTTACGCAGTCAAGGATGATGTCTATGGCTGCCTTGTTGAGGCCCTTTCTGAGGTTTATCTGTTTTGTCGATGCCGTTTGTGAGATGGCTTCGGATGTGGAGATTGGGTGGGGTAGGCACTTTATGTCCACTGTGGCGCGCACATCTTTCGAGGCTACAATCTCAAGCTCTATGTGGGCGCGCGCCGTGTCGGCAATCAGTTGGCCATCTTCGTCGCGGTGGATGGTGGCGGTGTCGATGGCTGTTGTCGCTACAATCTGATTGATATAAGTCTTCGGCATCGAGCGCAGGCATATTTGACCTACGACTCCGTTCCAGTTGGTCTGCGTGGCCTCGGTCACGGCATGGCTGCCGCCGATGGCGGGTATCAGTCCGCCTTCGCCAAGCTCGTTTTGCCACGAGTTGTCAATCTTTATGCGGATTGTGTGGCGACCTGCGCGGTAGTGGCTGAGGTCGTATATGTGTGGCGTGTGGAGGTGCGTCTGGCTGCCAAGGCTGTCGCCGTCCACCCATACCGTTGTAGGCTTGGTCTTTTCGAGGAAGAGCTCGATGTGTTTGCCGTCCATCGAGGCGGGGATGATTATGTCGCCCGTGTAGGTCAGTGCGCGGCAGAGGCTGTGGCGGCGGCTCAGTCGGCTGTCCTCGCTCAGATTGCTTATCGTGTCGCCAATGCCGGCTTCGTCCGTTGTGCCCGGCAGGTGTACGTTGCCCAGCTCGGTGCGCCAGTCGCCGTCGAGGCTTACCGTCTGGCGGGGGCTCACTTGGCACGACGTGGCCATAAGAGCCAACGTGGCGGCGGCCAATGCGCTTGTAATGAGTTTGTTCATAGTGCGTCGGGGGATGTGTATGATGTTTGGGATTTCGTGTGAGCGGAAAGACATCTGCTTGTAGTACTTTTTATAGTACTTTCTTCTTGCCGATATACTTGGCTCGGAATTCGGTGGGCGTGAGACCCTGCTTCTTGCGGAATGTGCGGTTGAAGTTGGATATGTTGTTGAATCCGTTCGAGAAGCAAACCTCGCTTATGCTCATGTCCGAGTCCACAATCTGGCGCGCCGCGAAGCCAATGCGAATCTCGTTTAGGAAGTCTATGAAGCTCTTGCCCGTGCGCTGCTTGATGAGGCGCGTCACGGATACCGGGCTCATATTCAGTATTTCGGCGGCGTCGCTGAGGGTTATCTTCTCCTTGTAGTGGCTCACTATGTAGTCGTGCACGCGCTCAATCCTGTTGTCCGTGGTGGCGGAGTTGGCGGCCTGGAAAGTGTTGCTGGCTAAGATGCGCTGGTTGGGCGACGTGGCAAGGAATTGCAGGAGCTTGATGAACTCTATATACATGTCTATGCCCCTTGCGCGGCTCACGGCGGTGAGCATGGGCTCGGCCGCCTCGGCTGTCTCGGCACTGAAGAGCAGGCCGCTCTCGCTGCGTTTGAGCATCGCGGCAATGTCTTTATACACGTCTTTGCACATCAGTTCCTCGGGGAAGAGGTTGGCAAGGAATTGCAACGTCACCTCGCGCTTGTCGGTCTCCGGCTCGCAGTTGCCGACTTTCCAGGCGTGGTAGAGGTTCGGGCCAACGAGGCAAAGTTCCTGAGGCCCGATATGCTCCACGTTGTCGCCCACGAGGCGTTCCGCCCCTTCTGCATTATACAGGTAGTTGAGCTCATATTCAGGGTGGAAGTGGAGGGGGTATTTGAAGTCCTTCTTCTGCCTGTCGAATATGAGTATTGAGTCTGTCTTTTCGTTTAGTGCCGTTATCTCGCGGCTAACAGTTATGTTCTTCATCGTGAATTGTTAATTTGTTGATGAAATTGTGACAACTCGTTTGCTTGGCTAAGATAATACTTTTTTAACATCGCGGCAAAGCTTTTCCCTTTATGCGGCGCAAACGCGCAAAAAAATACCACCCGACGGAGTCTCCTCCATGCGGGTGGCATTGCCTTTTTCGTATATCGTTATTCAGCCCTCGGCCTCACTATTCCCATGCGGGAAGCTGGTCGCGGGAGATTACTTTCTCGCAGTTCATGGCGTCTTTCCACCACTCGGTGTTGGCATGCTGATGGCTGTCCAGCGATGTGGCGTTGTAGTCGTACCAAGGCATTGCCCAGCTCCACGTTGCGCCAGCGGCAAATTGCTCAGAGAGTTTGCCTACGCTGCCGCACTCCGAGAGTGTTATCATCTTGGTGGGGAAGGTGGCCACGAGATTGTTGTACTCAGCCACGGATTTTTCGACGGAGCAAGTGTACTCGTCGCGGCCAATAATGTCTACGTACTCGTCGCCGGGGTACCAATCCTCGTCGGAGAGGAGGCCCTTTTTCTCGTCGTAGCCGTAGCCCGTCTGTGTGGTCCAAACCCAGATGAGGTTGCGGATGCCCTTCTCCTTGAAGTAGTTGAACATGTCAATCCAGATTTTCTTGTAGACGGTAGCACCTTCGCGACCCCACCAGAACCATGCCGTGCCGCCAGAGTTTGCGTTGCCGGATGCCTCGTGGAACGGACGCCAGATAAGTGCTATGCCGGCCTCCTGGAGCTTGAGGATGTTATTGGCGATAATCTCGTATTCGGTATCGCGGATGCTCTTCTCCCAAGTGCCTTCAATGAGGAGGTTCGAGGGCATGAAGGGTGTGCTGAGGTCCGATGCCAGCTTGTTGTCGCCGCTTTGGGGAATGGTGCCACTAGTGGTGGGGACCATCCAGTGCCAGCAGGCGGACATGATGCCGTTGTTCTCTACCCACTTCTTGACTTCGGTGATGTCGTCGTACTTGATTACCCACGACTTGTTGTCCCAGTCGCTGCGCTGAGTGAAGAGGTGGATGTAGTCCATCGTGGCAATGGCTGGGTATTTGCCTGTGGCAGAGTACACAAGGTTGGCCTCGCTGAAGTTCCAGTTGACGTTGGCAATTGTCGAGGAGAGGATTTTTGATCCGTAGTTCTCGAGCAGGTAGTCGTAGATCTTCTGAGTTGCGGGGAGCGGGTTCTCCGTCACGAGGCTCTTGGAAATCTTGCTGTTGTCGGTCTTGCCTGTCTCGGGGGTTGAGAAGGTTATGGAGAATGCCTGGACTTCGGCGCTCGTGCTGGCGTCTACAAAGAAGCCGGCGGGCACGGATAGCGTGTAGCTCTTGTCACGCTTGAGGGC
>CAVILU010000047.1:0-13546 GCA_963643535.1 bacterium
CTGTCCTCCACAAGATTATCCTTCAGTTTGAGGGGTGGGAGCTGAGGAGGATGGAAGCAGTTAACAGTTAACAGTTGGCGGGGGGGCGTAGTTGCAATCCTTTTGCTTGGGCCTACAACACAGCATCAATCCAATCGTCAGGAGTTACAACTCTACTCTCGCGAACATCGTAGGTGTCCGTGAAAAGGGTAGGAATTTTAGCATTTGCCTTCCTCGGATTCCACTTCATCTCGAAAACCGTCATACGACCGTCTTCTTCCTCTACATAATCAATTTCCTGCTGCGACTGCGTTCTCCAGAAATAGCCTTTCGCCCTTCGACCCGAATTCAGTATGGCTTTTCGACGCTCGCTGATAACAAAATTCTCCCACAGCGCACCGCAATCGTCACGTAAAGCCAACGGAGCAAAACGTCCCAATATGGCATTGCGTATACCATTGTCGTAGAAATAGACCTTTTTTGAACGCTTTAGCTCATTTCGTAAATTTCGGCTAAAGGCATCGAGGTGAAAAATCACGAAACACTGCTCAAGAAGATACATATACTTGTCCACCGTCTTCTTGTCAATACCAATAATTGAGGCAATCTCGTTGTAGCTAACTTCACTTGTAACTTGCAGCGCAAGGGCCTGCAACAACTTAGGCAACATAGACGGGCGACGGACCCCCTCAAAGGAAAGAAGATCGCGGTATAAATAGCTCTCGGCGAGTTGGCTTACAACATCAGCAGCCTCATTCGCATTGTTTATCACATCGGGATAAGAACCGTATATCAAACGAGATTCGAGACTTTTTGTCACCCCCAGCACACCATTAGCACGCTTCAATTCGGAAGTTGATATTGGAGGAAGTTGGTACTCATATATGCGTCCAGTGAGAGGTTCTGCAATAGAACTAGCCAAGTCCAACGAAGAAGATCCCGTCACGAGCAGTTGGACATCGGGCATATTATCAGTTATCAGCTTGAGAGTCAGACCAACATTGTGCACTCGTTGAGCCTCGTCAATCACGACAATACGATTGTCTCCAATGATGCTGCGAAGACGTTGCATATTTGCGCC
This sequence comes from bacterium, assembly GCA_963643535.1. Classification (GTDB taxonomy): domain Bacteria; phylum Bacteroidota; class Bacteroidia; order Bacteroidales; family Marinilabiliaceae; genus W3P20-009. Next base: position 1,061 of record CAVILU010000047.1, read on the forward strand.
CTCTAGCATGGACCTATCCTCCGGCTCGTCACAATTGAGAGACATATTTGGCTCAGAGCGGCCATCGACTACCATACGCAGCAAGGTGCTTTTCCCAACCTGCCGCGCGCCAAGGACGACTATCGCCTTGCCTCGAAACATCCGTTTTTCAATGCTTTCTTGTATATCCCTGATAATCATACAGCAAAGCTAAACAAACTTTCCCTAACCCCCAAATTTTATACTAATTTGGGGATCGTAATCCCCAAATTCAGTATGTTTTTGGGGATTACAATCCCTAAAAACATATTGATGATAAAATAATACAAGCTATCGCTTGCCATCCATTAGCTGCATAATGCGCCCAACTAGCCGCCGCCCGCCCAAAGTGGAGAAAGCAAGGGCGGCCGAAAGAGCAAGCAAGAATAAGGCCGAAAGACCAAGGTTTAGAGCCAGATCCGCAAAAGAGGAATCGCAGGCAGGCAAAGAGCTGCGCAAAAGCAAGAGACCCACAGCGACAACCGCCGCCACCGCCACCGACCACCAGTAAGATCGCAAATACTCACCATACCCCACACGCATCTTGACGCGGAAAAGGAAATATGGCTTCCAACCGACAACCATGACAAGCAGACTGACCGACACACCCGCCAATATGCCCCGCAGCCCCCATACGCTGCCAAGTCCCAAGGACAGACCAAGGTTAAGCGCAGTCTCTACCAAAGGAGCATAAATGTCCGAGAAATAACCTTTTGCCGCAAGGAAAGAATCTACAGCCGTGCGAGACACGTCGACGAACAGCATAAGCGACAGCAGCAACGTGGCAAGCGCATCCAGACGGAGTTCACACCCCACCCAAATGTCCACAAAGGCAGGCGTGCAAAAATAGAATCCAAATGCACAAAAAGCACCCACCACAATGCGCATCACGAGTATCTCCTGGAAAACATCTAGCACATGCCGCCTCGGAGAGGAACTGACAAGGTTGCCAACACTGGCATTCATGCCGTTGAACACACTCTCTACGAGCATCGAGACGCCCGTGAAGATTAGCATATAGTTGCCATAGACACCCACATCGGCAAGTGAGGCAAAAGCCAACAATATCACTGGCGACGACCGCTGAAGAGCTACAGTCGCAATTCGTTGGATCATCAGTTGGCGCACTTTTTTCCCTATCTCAGGATACATTGAGAGCAACGACCGTCCACTCGCTACAGGTTGGGAAAGATAGGGATGGTCTCGCCGGACAATGCGCGAAAGGACGGCGGACGACACTATGGCGCAAACAATATTGAGGGCAAGCCAAATCTCGTAGCCATAAGGAGTGAAGGCAAGCGCAAAAATCTGGAGTATAGTGCGGATGGCGTTGGGCACACGAGTGGCAAGCGTCACTTTATAGTACTCCTGGCATACGTCAATCACAACCATCTTGTAGTTGACAAAATAGCCAAGCAGCGCACTGAAAAGATAGGCTACATATGCCGCATAAGCATACCATAGCGGGAAGTCGGCATCGGCAAAGATAACGGGGAAGAAGATCATGAGCACTGCCGAGCAGGCCATGATAAACCACGCCACACGCCTATATATCCACCCCTGGAGCCCCACAATCTCCGCCACGGTCACATATTCACCACGCGACATAGGTCCGTAGAGCGACGACACAATGGCATAAGATACTCCAAGTTCAGCCAAACAGAGCAATCCTAGCAAATTCTCAACCGACGTGTTGAGGCCCAGCAAACCCACACCCACATGGCGCACAAAGACACCACGGGCTACAAAACTGAGTATTATGTTGACAATGAAGAGCGAGGCGGAGTAGGCTCCATTACGCAAGCTCTTGCGCATGCGACTCTCCGTCATCAGTTAATCATGCTTGGCGGATAGCCAAAGGCCTTTGTGAAGCAGCGACTGAAGTATTTGGGGTCGTTGAAGCCGACTTCGTAGGCCACTTGGCTGACGTTGAGGCGGTTCTGCTTATTGGAGAGTATCTCGCGGGCAATATTGAGACGATAGGTACGGATAAAGTTGCCTGGTGCTTGGCCCATGACGCTCTGCATCTTCTTGTGGAGCATACTCTTAGAGCAACCGACCTCGGAAACTATGTCGTCGATTGAGAAATCGGGGTCCTTGTAGTTCTGCTTTACGTAGCTCGTGACGCGCTCCACGAACTTCTCATCCTCACTCTCGCGCTCGATGTTGAGGTCCGAGGTATCCAAAGTGTTGAGGAATCGCTTCTGATTCTTCTGACGGCTGGAGAGGATACCACTGATACGTGCCTTGAGCATATCCTCATCAAATGGTTTATAGAGATAGCTCTCTACTCCAATGCGGTAGCTCTCCGTCTGATAAATGCCGTTCATCTGGGCTGTCAGGATAAGGATTGGCGTATGCGAGTATGCGAAATCGCCCTTGACGCGGCGTGCGAACTCCAAGCCATCCATGACGGGCATCATAAGGTCGGCCACGATGAAGTCGATGTCGTTCTCAGCCATGGCGGTGAGTCCATCCACTCCATTCTCCGCCTCGATAACGCGATATTCGGGTTCGAGGATTGTACGGATATAGAGGCGCATGTCTTTGCTATCCTCGACAACAAGGATCGTCATGCGCTGGTTGTCGGCCGAGTCATCCTTATCGGAGCCGTTGACCTTGGCCACCGTGTTGTCGGCCTCGGCTTTTGCCATTGTAATCTCGTTATCCGGCTGGCGACCGGCGGGGGTCGGAATCATCACGCGCATCGAGACGCCACCCGCCTTGTTGTTGCGAGCCTTAATCTCGCCATTGCATTGGGTAACGATGCGGTTTACGACATAGAGACCTATGCCCGTGCTGCTGGATGTAGACTGACGGTTAGAAGACGTAGACTGATAGAAACGGTCGAAAATCTTACTGAGCTGGTCGGCAGGGATGCCCACGCCACGGTCGCGGACGCAGATATACGTCAGCAACTGACCATCATTTATCATCTGGCAGACGAAGAGATCTACAACCTTGCCACTCGAAGAGTACTTGATCGCATTCGAGAGGAGGTTTGCCACAATCTTGGTCACTGCATCAGTATCCACACGGACAAAGGGTGTCGAGACGTGGTAGAACGAGCGTAGCGTGATGCCTTGCTCGGCAGCGTAGGCCACGTAAGGCTTGACCATGCTGGAGATGTACTCCTCGATGTTGGTGGAGACGGGATGCATCTCGATGTTGCCAGCCTCGACTTTGCGGAAGTCCATAAGCTGGTTGACCGTCGTAAGGAGAGTCCGCGAGCTTCGCTCTATGAGGTCGAGCTGAGTCTGCACCTCGGGCTGATTACAGATAGCTTGCGCACGCTTTACGGGACCAGTGATTAGCGTGAGCGGAGAACGGAGCTCGTGGCTAATATTTGTGAAGAACTGCAACTTGTCTATCGAGAGACGCTGAATTTTGCTGGTCATCTCGAGGATGTTCTCCTTCTGACGGACGATGTACGCATTTTGCTCTATGAGTTTAGCGTTGCTGGTCTCAAGTTCCTGTTTCTTGGATTCGAGGGCCTGCTTCTGCTCCTCAAGCTCGTGGGTGCGCTGCTTCACCTGCTCGTGGAGCATCTTGCGGCTCTCCTCGATATAACGGATGCGATACTTGAACGCGAAGTATACGATTGCCGCAATAGCCACAATTACGAGGAAATAGAACCACGACGTCTTATAGAAATACGGCTCGACAACAATATCGAGCTCACGCTCGTTGCTCCACTTGCCATGAGCCGAGGCGTAGCGCACTCGCAACTTATAGTTGCCAGCCGAAAGGTTGGTATACTGCGCATAGTGACTACCCTTAGATGCCGTAACCCAATCACTGTCAAACCCATCCAGTCGATACTGGAAACGCACGGAGGCCGGGGCCAGATAATTGAGCGACGAGAACTCCACGCCAAAGGATTTGTTGCTCTCGTGGAGTTTGATGCCAGTGGTGCACTCTATGGAGAGGTTGATTATGCCGTCCTCGTCAGGATAGACTGTCGCATTGTTGATATCGAGCCTTGTGAGTACCGGCGCGCGGCGTGTCTGCGCACTTACGCTCTTGAGCGCAGGGCCAATCTCAGAAAGACCATCGACGCAGCCGAGGAAGACATAACCCGTTACGGGAGAGCTCCATGCCGCATTCCAGTAGTAGCAGTCGGAGAGGAGACCATCTGACGTGGTGTATGAGTTGAGCACGTTGAGGTCGGGCGAGAGGAGAGATAGACCATTGGATGTGCCTACCCACATATTGCCGTCGCCATCCTCGGCCACAACGCTTACGGAATTCGTCACGAGACCGTCGCTCGTAGAGATGCTCTCGAACTTAAGGTCAGGGTGTGTGACATCGCACACGAAAAGGCCAAAGCCATTGGTGCCGACAAAAACCTTCTGTTTTGAGGGTGAGAAATAGATAAACGTGATGCGCGGGTCGCCGTCTACATTCACGTCATCCAACTTATGGCATATATTCTCGAAACTAACAGTCCCCTTGGCGGCATTGTAACTGGTGAGGTCGATGACAAAAAGGCCAAGTGACGTACCCATCCAGAGTCGGCTGCGGCTATCGATGCAAGAGCCAAGGGCACCATTCATATCACTGAAGGTCAGTCGTCCCATGGGTTCGGAGATCACGCCATCCTTTATAAAATCGATGCCACGGATAGTGCCGACCCACACACCCTCGTTGATGGAGTCGTATTGTATAGCTCCTATATAGTCAGAGCTGAGGCCGCCTTCCATTCTCTCGCCAGCGAAGAAATTCTTTACGACTGGGCAACCTCCGCGCTTAATGTCGAGGACGTCGAGACCAGCACCCCAAGTGCCAGCCCAAAGTCGTCCCTCACCGTCGACAGTGAGAGCCGAAATGGAATTGCCGCAAAGACCATGGTTAGCCACAGTGAAATTCTCGAAGCCGCGCGATCCTCTGAGCCTACGCGAGAGACCACCCTCGACGGAGCCAACCCAGAGAGTGCCATCCTGATCCTCGATTACGGAGTTCACTGGGCGAAGCACCCGCGACTGCGACGTGGAGCCATGGCGGCGTCCTCCCGCAATCTCATCGGCCGAAAAATTGGTGACGTCGAGCGAGACTGGGCTCACGAGGTCGGCTCCTGCAATGTCCGTGCCGACCCATACGCCTTGACTCGTCGAGAGGAGGCAGTTGACAAAGTTGGAGCAGAGAGCCTTGTCGGCCAAGACATCGTCCTGCGTAATGCGGTCGAAGTCATCGGTCTCATGATTGTAGATATTGATGCCCTTGAGAGTCGCAACCATCACGCGGCCATCGTCGTCGGAAGCGATATCAGTAATGCGGTTTTGCGAGAGTGAGCGCGGGTCTGAATCTGAATGGGTATAGAGTTTCTCCTCGCCAGTGGCCATATTGAAGCGGAATAGACCATTGTTGGAGCCCACCCAGAGGAAACCGGAACTCTCGGATATTGTCTCGACAACACTATTGGAGCGTTCCACGGACTGGCGACGGTCGGGGCGTACGGATATCGTATTGCGCGCCACATCGACAGAGCATACGTAGATGTCGGCAAAAGATGCCACATAGATGCCGCGGCTACCGCGTTCGAGGGCCGTCACAGGTTGCCCAAATTCATACTTATCAATCAGTTCGGCCTTACCATCGGGTTTTATGCGGATGCAGACCACGTAGTGGCGCGATGCGAACCACACATTGCTATTGTCGTCAAGAGTTAAGCGGAGGATAGTGCCGTCGGTGAGACTCTCTCCATTCTTGCCATAGACCGATATGGAATCTATGCGCTCCGTGCGGCCATCATAGCAGCAGAGACCGCGGTCGGTGCCTATCCACAGGTGGCCGGACGCATCGGCAGCAAGGGAGTGCACAAAGTTGCTGCGCATGGTCGACGTATTTGAGCAATCGAATACCTTGTAAGTGTATCCGTCGTAGCGTACGAGGCCGCTGCCGCCCATGGCATACCATATATATCCCTGTTCGTCTTGGCAAATATCATCCACAAAGTTGCCGGGCAAACCTTCGTGCATTCCCACATGGCGAATTATATGGCGATCCCAAAAGGAGTCGGCCGCCATGGCCATCTGCGCACAAGCCGCAAAGAGGAGAACGAACGTGGCAAGGATGCGAAATATCGATGCGTATATCTTGGTCATAATGCAAAAAAGCTCTTATATGAGGTTGGCAGAATAAAGATTAAAATTAGAAGAATAAATTGACATTTTCAAACAAACTGCCAGAGTAGTTGTAACTTCGCGCCACGTCGGGTCACCCAAAGACGCGGCGCAAAACGGAAACAGACAAAAAGAATGAAAACGCACATCATAACCATAGCATCAATACTTGCCCTCACGGCATGCAACGGAGGGCAGAAACCCCTTTCGCAAAACGAGAACACAGCCCAGACGACACTGCCCGTGGTGGAGTTCTCCGCCGACTCGGCATACAGCTATGTAGCCGCGCAAACAGCCTTCGGTCCGCGAATTCCCGGCACAGAAGCTCACACCAATTGCGTGGACTACCTTACAGCTAAGATGCGCCAGTTCGGAGCTGAGGTCACGATACAAGAGGCCATGGGTACCACCTACGACGGCAAGCCACAGCCCGTGCGGAACATCACGGCCTCCTACCGCCCCGACCGCGTAAAACGCATACTCCTCTGCGCACACTACGACAGCCGTCCTTGGGCAGACCATGATAAGAATAAAGCATTGCGCGACAAGCCAATAAGCGGTGCAAATGACGGAGCCTCGGGTGTAGGCGTACTGATGGAGATCGGTCGTCAACTCCAAGCTAAAGCACCCAACGTGGGCGTGGACATCGTATTCTTCGACGCAGAGGATGCGGGCACTCCGGACCACATCGAAGTAAGTGAGTATAAGCAAGACACATGGTGCGTCGGCAGCCAACTCTGGAGCAAAGGCCCCGGCCACAATGCGCAGCACCTCTTTGGCATCCTGCTCGACATGGTGGGCGACTCTTCGGCCATTTTCCCCGTAGAGCTTTTCTCTAAATCAAAAGCACCCGCCATTGTAGACAAAGTGTGGACAATAGCCGAGCGCACTGGCCACGGGGGGCGCTTCATCCGCACCAATGGCAGCTACATTACCGACGACCACATGTACGTCAACAACTTGACGAGCATCCCGACAATTGACATCATCCACTACGACCACAACAACGCCAAAGGTTTCTGCGACACGTGGCATACGCAAAACGACGTCATCGACCACATTAGCGCACAGACTCTCAAAGACGTAGGCGAAGTAGTCCTCACCGTTGTCTACGCCGAGAAGTAAAATGAACGGAGGCACAGAGCAAGGGACGGCATCGCTGCCACTCATGGCCCGAGCGTGGTGGTGGGACGCCGTATCCGCTCCCGTAGGGAAAGAGTGGATACGCATAGTAGCCCGCGACGAGCAAGGCAATGAGGTGGCCACCCTACCCTGCCAGGTCACGCGTCGTGGCCCATTTTCAGCCTTCCTCTTGCCTCAACTTACTCAGACGAGCCATATATCCGTCTCGCCTTCCGCCGACCGCCACGAAGCTATGGCTCAAATGGTTGCGGCCCTAAAAAAGGAGATGCACACCCGCCATGCCATCATAGCGCAAGTGGCAGACTACCTGACGGACGACGACAAAGCCACCCTCAGTGCCGAAGGCTTCACCCTCGAAGAGCGAGTGAGCTACCGCATTGAGCCCGACGACATTGATGCGGTAATAAAGAGATTTCATTCGGACAAGCGCCGCACACTCCGCAAGGCCAAAGGACTCTCATTGGACCCCGACATGGCGCCCGACGAGCTCTTCTCTGCCATAGAAAAGGCCTACGGCACTGCAGATTACCCGCGCAACCTCTTCACGTCGCTTGCGACAGCCGCCATCGAGAATGACTGTGGCGTAATATTGCGAGCCAAAGACCAGTCAGGAGCCGATGCGGCAGCCCTGCTGCTTGTACACGACGAGCGGATTGCCTACTACCTCGCATATGCCATAGCGCCAGCGCATCGCTCGGATGGCGCAATGGAATGGCTGACAGTCGAGGCCATGAAATATGCCTTCAGCCGAGGTCTGACCTTCGACTTCGAGGGCTCGATAATACCAAACATCGCCCGCACATACCGTCACTACGGCGGTCAGCCTGCGCACTACGTCCTGGCGACGCTCTACGCCAACCCATTGGTGAAATTCGCCTTGAAAACTCTCACCAAGTTGCGCAAAGGTTAAAAACGCCCCCCACAAAAAACACAACCATGCACATTCTCTTCCTCACCCCGTGGTACCCCAATCGCCACGATGCCATGGATGGCATATTCGTACGCAAACATGCTCAAGCCGTGGCTCGGCAGGGTGTCAGCGTATCCGTCATACGTGTGAGGTCCGATGTTGATGTCAATGATTTCGAGATTGAGCGTCATACGATTGCGGATGTGGACGAGGTTTTGGTCTACTATCCCATATCTAAGCTTCCTATCCTCAAGCAGATATCAATCTTTGTAAATTTCGTGCGCGGCATTGCGGCGGCCTATAGGATGGTCGTGGAGCGGCACGGGAAGCCCGATGTATGCCAAGTGAACGTCCTCACGCGTATGGGTATCGTGGCATGGTGGCTCAAGATTTTCAAGGGGATACCTTATGCCATCATTGAGCACTGGGGGCGGTATTTGACTTCGCGCAATGACTATAAGGGCTTTGTGCGCAAGCGAATGACGGAGATTGTCTGCCGCGGGGCTGAAGTTGTAATGCCAGTATCTAACGACCTTGCCCGCGCTATGCAAAATTGCGGCATACGGGCAAAGCGGTGGTTGCCAATTCATAACGTGGTGAACGATTGCTTCTTCACGCAAAAGGACGTCCCGTCTGCGGACAACAAGTTCCGCCTCCTTTGCGTCACTACTGTGGATGAGAAATTGAAAAACACAGCCGGCACAATCCGTGCGCTCAAGATTGTGACGCAGACTCGGCAAGATATCCACCTCACGATTGTCGGGCTCAATGCATCTGTCGCGCCTATGGTGCCTGCGGTCACGAGAACTGTCGAGGAGATGGGAATGTCGGAGTTCGTGACCTTTGCTGGCGAGGTGGCTCCCGCATACGTAAGCCTGTATATGCACTCTGCGGATGCCCTTGTGTTATTTTCCAATAGCGAGACCTCATCGGTAGTTATCCATGAGGCGCTATCATGCGGACTGCCAACGGTTTCGACTGCCGTGGGCGCAATCCCCGAAATAGTAAATGGCGACACAGGAATCCTCGTAGCCCCAAAAGACGAAAAGGCATTGGCCGATGCCATCCTAAGCATTATGGACGGCCGCAAAGTCTTCAGCAAGGAGAAAATCCGTGAGGCCAGCCGCGAGTTTAGCTTTGAGAGCATCGGGCAGCAGCTTGTCGGGGTCTATAAGGGGATTGTGGGATAGGTTTCACGAAATAAAACAGCAAACAGAGAGATGAAAAAGATATCAGTACTCGTCCCCGTATACAATGTCGAGCAATATATCGAGAGGTGCGTAAAGTCTCTTTTCTCTCAAACATTTACAGATGGGGTTGAATACATTTTTGTAGATGACGCATCCACCGACAGCAGTCTCGATATCCTAAAAGGCCAGATAGCCCAGCACCCCGAAGTTGACGCTCGCATAATACGTCACGACCACAACCGCGGACTGGCAGCCGCACGCCATACGGCCATCGAGGCTGCGCAAGGAGACTACATAACCCACGTAGACTCAGACGATTACGTAACCGATGATTTTCTTGAGCAACTCTATAATGTAGCCATAGTGAATGGTGCGGATTTGGTTGTTGGCAATGTGACGATAGTTGGTTTAAATGAGGTTACGGAGACAGACCAACATATTGACAGTGAGGATGCTGGAATAGACATCCTGCTGGATAATATAAGCTGCGACATACATGCCAAATTGATTAGTCGGAGCATCTATGCGTCACACCCAAACGTGATTTGCCCAGACGAGATTTCGAATGGCGAGGATTTGTATTCGACCATACGCATCGGCCACTATGCGGAGAAAGTGGCTGTCTGTAAAAAGTCAACATATTTCTATCTGGCCAACAACCCGACAAGCGTCTCACACATCCGATTTAATCGACGTTTCGAGAGTTTCTCCCTATGCCTCCCCGCCATACTCGAATTCTTCGACAATGAGTTTCCCGACGGGCGATACCGAGAGACAGTCAGACGGGCTTTAACCCAACTCAAATCCGTACAAGTCATTCATTTTGCCGACTTCAATTTGCGCCGTCGCTATGCAGAACTCTTGCGAGATGAGACCGCCCCTTATATCTGCGAGCTTCGTGGCTCATACCGAATTATGATGACACTTGTGCACCATCGGATATGGCCATTAGTATGGCTGTTTGGCAAACTCATCTCCCTCCGCGAGGTCCAAGCACGAAAGCGCATTAAAACAAACCAATAACAAACGAAAAATCACTAACTTTGCGCCAAACGGTGCTCTCGTGCGCCCCATTCCCACAAAAACTCAAAACACAGAAAACATGAGAAACGCCATAGCATTGCTCCTGCTCATTGCGCTCACTATATGCACCCCCACCGAGGCCAAGAAAAAGGCCACGTGGAAAAAGGGCTATACCCAAAATGACTGGTCCGTAGGCTACGGATTCAAGAGCATCATGATGATCTCCGACGGCTTTAAGGACATCGAAATGTCCGACGTCACCAAGCTCACCGTGACCGCCGACAACCGCAAGAGCATCGGCGCCATAAGCTTCGGCTACACCCATCGCAACGGCAAATTAGTAAGTTTCGGCCTCCAAGCCGCCTTCGAACTCACCAAGGAGGACTGCCTGATCAACACCAAGACGTGGGCGATGGACGGCACTCAGATAGACAACTTCTCCAAAGTAGGCGAGCTCACCAACAGATATATTACCGTGACGCCCCTCTTGCGTTTCAACTGGGCCGACTGGTGCGACGGCAAGTTGAACATCTACAGCAAACTCGCCGCCGGCATAACCTTTATCGGCGACTCATACACCAACCAAAGCGAATTGGCATACTCAGTGGAGAGCCAAAAGCAGCACTACTTCGGCTTCCAAGTGTCGCCCATCGGCATCCAGTATGGCAAGAAAGCCGGCTTTTTCCTCGAAGCAGGCTTCGGCAGCTACGGCATCGTGCAAGGTGGCTTCTGCTACCATTTCTAAGAGTAGAATATCCCGTAATATCAAAAGATACAAGCCAAATATGGACAATAACACATCCGCCATCATTGCCGGCCGCCTGATGGACATCAAGGCCATCAAGCTCCAGCCCAACGACCCTTTCACCTGGGCATCTGGTTGGAAATCCCCCATCTACTGCGACAACCGCAAGGCCCTCGCCTACCCCGACATCCGCACCATCATCAAGTGCGCTTTTGCCGAGACCGCTCGTCAGAAGTACGCTGAGTTCGACGTAGTAGCAGGCGTTGCAACTGGTGCCATTGCGCAGGGTGCCCTCGTAGCCGACCTCCTCGGCAAGCCTTTCGTCTACGTACGCTCGGCCCCGAAAGACCACGGCATGGGCAACCTCATCGAGGGTGAGCTCCACGAGGGTCAGAAGGTTCTCGTGATTGAGGATCTCATCTCCACTGGCGGCAGCTCGCTCAAGGCCGTCAACGCTCTCCGCGAGGCTAAGGCCGAGGTTGTTGGCATGCTCGCCATCTTCACCTACGGTTTCCCCGTTGCCGAGGAGGCATTCAAGGCTGCCAACGTAGAGCTCACCACGCTGAGCAACTACAACGTACTCATCGAGGAGGCCGTAAAGCGCGGCTACGTCACCGAGGCCGACATCGAGACCCTCAAGGAGTGGCGCAAGAACCCCTCCGTCTGGAGACAATAAACCATCCGAAAGAGCTCGCTCAGTATGGAGAAATACGAAAGCAAGATAAAGGTGGTGAAGGGCACGCCAGAGGCCATCTATGCCACGCTTACGGACATGCTCAAGGTGAAGGACGCGCTGCCACCAAATATCGGCGTTTCCGACATCGAGGCCACGGCAGACGAGTGCTCCTTCCGCATCGACAAGATTGGCCGTGTAGGCATAACTATCGAAGAGAAGACCCCTTGCTCAATGGTGAAATACGCCCTTAAGGCCTCCATGCCGCTCGGCATCAACCTCTTCGCCCAGTTCAAGAGTGCACCCGAACCCACAGCAGAGCCCGAAAGTCGACTGAAGCTGACATTGACCGCCAACATTCCTATGATGCTCAAGCCTCTCGTAGGCGGCAAACTTCAGACGGTCGTCGATAATATGGCAGCAGCCATCTCGCAAAGGCAGTTCTAAGGTCTCTCCGTTTTTGGAAACAGAACGACTGCTTGGCAACACACAATAAAGCCCGAGGGGCGTGAGGATTATTCTATTCCTCACGTCCCTCGGGTATTTTTTATAAGATACGGGGAGAAACGGTTTATCTGTACTTACCTTCCTCCTCGTCCATAATATTCGTGTAGCTCTCGTAGCGCGTAGGGGCTATTTTCCCCTCCTCCACGGCTTTGATT
>CAVILU010000048.1:0-13511 GCA_963643535.1 bacterium
AGACTATCATTATTATCATTTATCTCTAAAGTAATTTATAGATTAATAATATAATGAACAGTTCACAGGACAGGAAACAAAGGGCAATTTCCAATTGACAATTGACAAATAACAATTTACAATTACCGGAAAGCCCCTTCAATTTACAATTGACAAATAACAATTGACAATTACCGGGAAACCGCGTGGGGGTAAACGTATGTAGGGCCTGGATGCTACGAATTCTTAGCGCAGCTTAGAATCGTGTAAAGCGAAGAAAGGCACGCGCCATCGTAACCTAGGGGAGCAAGGCGCTACGAGTTCTTATCGATTAGCTTAGAACCGTGCGTGCAAAGCCCGCAGGCCGTTCCCTAGGTTACAAATAACAATTGACAATTACGGGCACCCTCGCGCGCGGGGCAACGCAAACTGTGAACTGTGCATTGTAAACTGTGAACTGTTTTCCCCCCCTCCCAAATTGAAATGAATTGCGATTTTTACTAAGTTTGTACGTTAAAAACCATATCTCCCCCTTTCGTGCGCCAAAGAGCACGGTAAAGACCTCAGACAACGACAATGACAAAGCAAGAATGGCTCCAGAAGGGCTACGTCAGCGAGCCCATACCCGAAGGCACTGACCTCGTGGCCGAAATACAGCGCCTCAAGCGCGAGAAAGGCGCGCTCCTCATGGCCCACTACTACCAAGTGGGTGAGATTCAGGACATAGCCGACATCATAGGCGACAGCCTCGCGCTAGCTCAGAAAGCCGTGGGCGTGAAGAACGATATCATCCTCCTCGCCGGCGTACACTTCATGGGCGAGACAGTCAAGATCCTCAACCCCGACAAGAAAGTCCTCATACCCGACTTCAACGCCGGATGCTCACTAGCCGACAGCTGCCAGCCCGCCGACTTCGCCAAGTTCATTGCCGAGCACCCCGACCACAAGGTCATCAGCTACGTCAACACCTCGGCCGAGATCAAGGCAATGACCGATGTAGTAGTCACCAGCACCAACGCCCTCAAGATTGTCAACAGCTTCCCGCAGGACGCCAAGCTCATCTTCGGCCCCGACCGCAACCTCGGCTCTTATATCAACGCGCAGACCGGCCGCCATATGCTCCTCTGGGACGGAGCCTGCCACGTCCACGAGCAGTTCTCACTAGAGAAGATCCTCGAGATCAAGCGTCAGTTCCCTGATGCACAGCTCATTGCCCATCCCGAGTGCAAACACCAGATCGTCGTCCTGGCCGACTACGTGGGCTCTACCGCCGCGCTCCTCAGCTATATCGGCAAGAGCTCGGCCAAGCGCTTCATCGTGGCCACCGAGAGCGGCATCCTCCACCAGATGCAGAAGAGCTACCCCGACAAGGAGCTCATCCCCGCCCCGCCTATGGACTCCACCTGCGGCTGCAACAACTGCAACTACATGAAGCTCAATACTCTCGAAAAGATATACTTGACCCTCAAATACGAGTGGCCCGAGGTGACCGTCGACCCCGAGGTGGCACGCAAAGCCCGCCGACCCATCGACGCCATGCTCGAGCTCTCCCGCAGCTTCGCCAAGTAGGACTATAAAACTTCACACACTCTCACCCCCGCTCTATGATTAAAATTCTGCTTGTCGAGGACAACGAGATCTCGCAGAAGATGATGTACTACACCTTCCGCCACGCGGGTCTCTCCTCAGATCTCGCCGCCGATGGCTTCGAGGCTGTCCAGAAAGCCACGGAGACGGATTACGACGTAGTCCTGATGGACATAATGATGCCAGGTATCGACGGCTACGAGGCCACGGCCCGCATCCGCGAATTCGAGGCCAAGACGGGTCGCCACACCCTCATCATCGGCCTCACGGGCAACGTCTACGACAGCGAAAGAAAAAAATGCATCGAAGCCGGCATGGACTCCTATATGACCAAGCCCTTCGATATGGAAGTCTTCCGCATCGAGCTCAGCCACTACGGCCTCTCGATTGACTGATAACGATATGCGCCCCTTCGCTCGGCTGTGTGTGTGGGGCGTATGCCGGACAATAGAAAACAAAATAACACCATTCCCTTGGACATAAGGAAAGAGAACGAGATACCCGACCAGGAGCTCGACCGTAAGCTCCGACCCCTGACCTTCGATGACTTCACGGGTCAGAGCGCCGTCGTCGACAACCTGCGCATCTTCGTGGCGGCAGCCAAGATGCGCGGCGAGCCCCTCGACCACACCCTCCTCTACGGTCCCCCGGGCCTCGGCAAGACAACTCTCTCCGCCATCATTGCCAACCAGTTGGGAGTCTCCATGAAGACCACTTCGGGCCCCGTCATCGACAAGCCTGGCGACCTAGCCGGCCTCCTCACGAGCCTCGAACCCAACGACGTCCTCTTCATCGACGAGATCCATCGCCTAAGCCCCGTTGTCGAGGAGTATCTCTACTCCGCCATGGAGGACTTCAAGATAGACATCATCATCGACAAGGGCCCCGGAGCGCGCACCATCCAGATAGACCTCAACCCCTTCACGCTCGTCGGCGCAACCACCCGCAGCGGCCTCCTCACGAGCCCCTTGCGTGCCCGATTTGGCATCAAGTGCCACCTGGAGTACTACGACGTGGATACGATAGCCAAAATCGTGCGTCGAGCGGCCTCCATCCTCAAGGTGTCCATCGACGAGGACAGTTGCCACGCCATAGCCCTCCGCAGCCGCGGCACGCCACGTATCGCCAACTCCCTCCTCCGACGAGTCCGCGACTTCGCCCAGGTCATTGGCGACGGCCATATCGAGAAGGAGATAACGGAGCGAAGCCTCAACGCCCTCAATATCGATGAGTTCGGCCTAGACGACCAGGACATCAAGATCCTCCTCACCATAATCGACAAGTTCGGCGGCGGCCCCGTAGGCGTATCCACCATTGCCACGGCCGTAGGCGAGGACCCCGGAACCATCGAGGATGTCTACGAGCCCTACCTCATCCAGAGCGGCTTCATCAAGCGCACCCCGCGCGGACGTGTGGTAACCCGCCTAGCCTACGAACACACAGGCCGCACCGGCTTCCACGAGGACGGCCCTAACCTGTTCAACTACAATAACAATTGACAATTCTCGGGCAATTAACAATTCTCGGGCAATTAACAATTAACAAATAACAATTAACAATTACCGTTTCCCCCACGCGGGGTAACGCGAACTGTGAACTGTGCACTGTTAACTGTTAACTGGAAAAAACTTCCGGTCTGCGGGGTAAACGTATGTAGGGCCTGGCATACTACGAATTCTTAGCGCAGCTTAGAATCGTGTAAAGCGAAGCAAGGCACGCGCCATCGTAACCTAGGGGAGCAAGGCGCTACGAGTTCTTAGCGATTAGCTTAGAACCGTGCGATGCGAAGCTGGCGTTGTAAGATAGCCCAGGGCGCAAGCCCTAGGGCAAAAAAACACCCCACTTCCCCAGGCAATTAACAATTAACAAATAACAATTCACAATTATCGGATACCCCCACGTGGGGCTTCGCTAACCGTTAACTGTAATCTGAGCCCCAAAGGCACTACGAGTTCTTAGCGATTAGCTTAGAACCGTGCGATGCGAAGCTGGCGTTGTAAGCCAGCCCAGGGCGCAAGCCCTAGGGCAAAAAAAACAACCCCTTCTGATTTCCAATAGAAAACCCCAAGGCAATTAACAATTAACAAATAACAATTACCACAACACCCCAAGGTGGAACTCCCGCGAACTGCTAACTGTTAACTGTTAACTGTTAACTGAATTATTAATCAATGGGTAAGCTAAAATCTCTGGCCAGCGACACCGTAGTCTACGGCCTAAGCACCATACTCAGCCGCCTCATCGGATGGCTCATGATGCCGCTCTACGTGCGCATCGTCTCCCAATCCGTCTACGGCACTTTCTCCTACGTCTACAGCTGGATTGCCATCCTCCTCGTGGTCGTGACACTCGGCTTCGAGACTGGCTATTTCCGCTTCGCTACGGACGACAACCGCGACACCCTCCTCGGAACTCTCAGCAAGAAAGTGTTCCTCTTCGGCCTCGTCGTGGTCCTCGCCTGCTGTTTCTTCCCCTCGGGCGTATGCGGTCTCCTGGACTTCGATTTCGGGCCCTCTAGCGGCACGTATCTCATCATAATGGCTGTCATTGTCCTCCTGGACTCCTACAACGCCATCTTCTTCGCCGAACTGCGTTACCTCCGCAAGTCGCTCACCTACGCACTCTTGCGCCTAGCCCAGGTGGTCATCAATGTTGTCCTTACGGTCTTCTTCCTGCTCTACCTCCGCCATGTCGAAGGCTTCTTCTCCTCGGTCGACGACATAACGTATATGATGCTGGCCAACCTCGCGGGTTCGCTCTTCAGCACCCTCTGGTTCATTCCCCGCATAGCGGCCGTGATGCCGTACTCCGACCGCAACCTGCTCCGTAAGGCTCTCATCTACAGCCTCCCGCTCGTCGGCATGGGCTTCTTCGGCCAGGCTAATACCAATATCGAGAAGATCCTCATCAAGCATCTCGACCCCTCGGCGGACCCGCTGGCCTCGCTCGGCATCTACGCCGCGTGCTACAAGATAGGCGTCCTCATGAGCATCTTCACCCAGAGTTTCCGCATGGCCTTCGAGCCCTTCTTCTTCAAGGAGAACAAGGACCGCGCCAAGACGGATATCTACGGTCCCGCCCTCAAGTGGTTCGTCTACTTCGGTCTGCTCATCTTCGCGGGCGTCATGCTCTTCATGCCCCTGCTCAAGCATATCCTGCCCGAGGATTACTATGGCGGCACGGTCATCATCCCGTGGATTCTCATCGGCCAGCTCTTCTTCGGCGTCTACTACTCACTGTCGTTGTGGTATAAGCTTACGGATCGCACCTATTGGGGCATCATAATGAGTGCCATAGGCTTGGCGGTCAACACGGCAATGAACTTCATCCTTATCCCCCGAATGGGATATGTCGGCGCGGCGTGGAGCACCTTCGCTGGCTATGCCGTCATGATGATGGTAACGTACCTCCTCGGTCAGCATTTCTTCCCTGTCGAATACCCTGTCAGGAGGCTTATCTATGTGGGCCTCGTGGTCATAATCTTCGTCATGGGTGTATCCATGGTGCTCGAGTCGCTCGGCGGATGGTGGATAGCTGTCTCAGTCCTTGCCGGCATCATTGTCCTGGGCTTCATAGGCCTTGTGGAGCGCAAGGAGCTTATGCCAATGATTAATAAGATTTTAAAGAGAAAAAAATAATAACCCAGGGGAGCAATGCCGCAGGCCGTTCCCGAGGCTAAAAACAGAAACAGTATGCGCCTGAAAATAATAAACAAGAGCACGAACCCCATGCCCGCCTACGCCACCCCAGGCTCCGCGGGTCTCGACCTCCGTGCCAATATCAGCGAGAGCATAACCCTCAATTCCCTCGACCGCGCCATAGTCCCCACGGGCATCTACATCCAGCTCCCCGAGGGCTACGAGGCCCAGATTCGCCCTCGCAGCGGTCTGGCAGCCAAGAACGGCATAACGGTCCTCAACTCCCCAGGCACCATCGACTCCGACTACCGAGGCGAGATATGCGCCATCCTGGTCAACCTCTCCCGCGACCCCTTCACCATCAACCCAGGAGACCGCGTCTGCCAAATGGTAATAGCCCGAGTGGAGCAAGCCGAGATAGAGCCCGTCGAATCCCTAGACGAGACAGAGCGCGGCGATGGCGGCTTCGGACATAGCGGAATCAAATAGCAATTAACAATCTTAGGGCAATTAACAATTAACAAATAACAATTAACAATTACCACAACACCCCGCGGCGGAGTAATGCGAACTGTTAACTGTTAACTGAAAAGGGGCGTTGTAAGCCAGCCCAGGGCGCAAGCCCTAGGGCAAAAAACAAAATAAAACCAGCCCCTCCCACAAAAACTCCCACGAACTGTTAACTGTTAACTGTTAACTGCTAACTGAAAAGCCATGATTTTCAAACAAATCCTTCTAACAATAACCCTCGCAGCGGCTGCCATCCTCCCCGCCAGGGCACAAGACCAAAACAACGGCTTATACCCAACGGCGGTCTCGGATATCATCCAGTCCCGCACCCGGGAGCTCTTCGATCTCCACTACATCTTTGCCATCGAGGCAAAACTCAAAGGCGACCTCAACACCGCCATGGAGATCCTCAAGGCGTGCCGCAAACTCGACCCCAACTGCCCAGCCATATACTACGAAATGGCGCAAATCTTAGCCTCGTCGCAGAACTACGACCACGCCGCCCAATACGCTCAGGAGGCCGTAAAAGTCGATACCACGCACAACGCCAAGTACATCCAGACGGCCATTACATACCTCATCACCAATAACCAGCTAGCCGAGGCCGTACCCCTCTACGACTCCCTCATTGCCCTCAAGCCCGCCGAAGCCGACCGCAACCTCCTCATGAAGGCCGCCGTCCAACAAGCTGCTGGCCAGACAAAAGAGAGCCTCTTGACCCTCGACGCCATACACACCGAGGACCAGGAAATCCTCGTCGACGCGGGCATCACGCGCGCCACGGCCTACCGCTCCCTCGGCAAGACCAAGCAGGAGAAGAAAACCTTCAAGAAACTTATTGCCCTGTACCCCGACAACGCCAAGCTCAACTTCGAGTACTCGCGCTACTTCTTCAATATCAAGGACTACGACAACTCACTCGAGTATTGCCGCCGAGCCACGGCTCTCCCCAATGGCGAGACATACAACTTCGTCCTCGCCGACATCTACCTGAGCCTCAAGATGGATAGCCTCTTCGCGCAGACCGACCTCAAGGCTTATTCCGATCCCGTGATATCTGTCGAGGCCAAGTCCTCCCGCCTCTTTGATGTCCTCAACCGCCCCGATCAGATGATGATGAGCGCGAATTGGCGTGGTCACTACGATCGTGTCTACTCTTCGCTCCTCCGCCTCTATCCCGAGGAAGCCAGTGTGGTATCTATGGCGAATAATTACTACTCCTCCACGGAGCGCGAGGATAAGGGTCTCAAACTCCTGACGAGCTACGTATCCCGCAACCCCGGTAACGAATATATCTGGCGCAATATCCTCTTCCGCATCTCGTCTTTTCCGCAGAACGATAGCATCGGCAATCAGAAGGATACGACTTTAGTCTACTACGCCTCGCGTGCCGTGGCCGACTTACCCGGCGAGCCCTTCTATGCGCTCATCTACGCCCAGTCGCTCCACACCTCCGACCGCTACGCCGAGGCTCTCCAGCAGTATAAGGCGGCCTTTGCGCTCTACGACAACGCCCGCTCCAAGGAGACCGACTCCCAGCGCACTATTTCGCTCCACGGCATGGCGCAATGCTACTCACAGATGGACAGCATCAAGCAGTCCTTTGCCGTCTACGACCAACTCCTCTCCGAGGATCCCAACGATGCCGTAGCCCTCAACAACTACGCATATAAGCTAGCCTGCCTCAACATCGACCTCGACAGAGCCGAGAAGATGAGCCAGCGTTCCCTCAAGGTAGAGCCCCTCAACGGCACCTACTTGGACACCTACGCATATATCCTCTTCCGCCAAGGCCGCGCAACAGAAGCCCTTTTCGTAATGGAGCGTTGCGCCGACGCCGCAGGCAAATATGCCTCCGCCGAGATGCTCGACCACTACGGAGACATCCTCAAAGCCAATGGCCGCAACTCCGAAGCCCAGGAGAAATACAGAAAAGCACTGGAGCTGGAACCGGACAACAAGACTATTCAATCGAAAATTGAAAATTGAAAATTTACAATCAGTTCACAGTGCTCAGTTCACAGTTAGCTGTTGCGATTTGACAAATGACAAATACGGGAACATCGAACCCTACATTGTTCCCTAATGCTAATCTGTTTAATCAGTGAAATCTGTGGACAAATTAAACAGGCCCAGTGAAATCAACACTATAATTCAATTCTCAATTCAGTGAGAATCAGTGAAATCTGTGGACAAATAAGAACAAAACAATGACTCTCCCCACCCAAATAAAATCCAAGCTGTTGCTGCTAAGCGCCGCAGCCCTCATTATCTTCCTCCCCGGCTGCCGCTCCAACCGCATAACTTCCGACAGCTCCAACTCCACCCTCTCGACCCGCAAGAGTGAGGTCCTGGAGATGCTCTCCGAGGCCGAGACGCGAGTCCAGGCCACCAGCTACGAGACCAAGAACGCCAAGGCCGCGGTAACCTACGGAGCCAACAACGTCAGCGTACGCTCCAACATAACCTTCACCGAGGGCCAGACGACCACAATTACGGCCCGATTGGCCTTTCCCCCTCTAAGTGTAGGCCGAGTGGAGATTAACGACCGTAAAATGGCCGTCACGAGCAAATATCTGGACAAGAACCCCACGCTAGCCGTGCCGCAGGGCTTCAACTCATACATCCAGTCCGCCCTCCTTGGCAACGTGCCGCGGATCTACACCTACTTCGGCGACCGCGACTTCTCCAACTTCAGCATCAACCTCACCTCGGGCGACATCTACGAGATCTCACGAGCCGAGCAAGGCATCTCCGTTCGCATGGGAGTTAACGGAGCGGACCACACCCTCAGCTACCTCCGAATAGTCTACGGAAACTACGACATAACCCTCGAAGCCACCTCCTACGAGCGTTTCAGTGGCCGACTCCTCCCCTCAGCCTTCCTAATTTCCCTTAAATCAACAAATCAGAAGGCAAAGCAACCCTCCGGCAAACTCGAATTCCAAATTTCGGACGTAACTTTGCAAGCCAAGTAATTGGGCAATAAGCAAAAAAACTCTGCAAAAGCCAAAAAATCATCGGACAGAGACCTTTTTCAAGCTAATTATTTGTTAGCCAAGTAAAAACGTCTGAACCAAGCCAATAATCATTGGAAAGAGCCCTTTTGCAAGCGGCAACCCACCGAGTAAACTCCATAAACTGTTAACTGTTAACTGTTAACTGTTAACTGATAAAGTCGTGAACTGTAAACTGATAATATCTCTCCTCCTCCTCCCCCTCGCGGCTCAGGCTCAGACCGAGAAGAAATCTCTCGACGACCTCAACCGCGAGAAAGCACGTCTGCAATCCCTCATCGAGCAGAACAACAAGATGATGGACGAGTATAAGACGCGCAAGAACAACGAGATGATGCGCATCTCGATGGTGGACAACAAGATAAGCAAGCGCAAGCAACTCATCGACCTCTATAACGCCGAAGTCGAGGAATACAACGGTCAGATTCGCACCCTCAATACTCAGATAGACTCAGTAACCAAAGTCATCAAGCGTCAGAAGGAGGACTATGCCGAGATTTTGCGCTCCATCCAGAGCCACGGCAGCAGTTACTCCCCCCTTGCGCTCATCCTCTCCAGCACCAGCTTCAATCAGAGCTACCGCCGTTTCCTCTTCATGAGGCAATACTCCGACTACCGCCGCGCGCAGTTCGACCGCCTGGAGGAGAGCAAAGGCGAGTTAGCCCGACTCAAGACCTACGTTTCCGATAAACTCCAGTCTATCAATGCCGTTCTGGCAAAGATTCAGACCGAGACGTCGGCACTCAATGTCGAGCTCTCGGCCCGACAAAACAACGTCAACCAGATTGTCAAGAGCCAAGGCGACCTCGAAAAGCAAATCAAGAAGGCGCAGGAGCAGAGCCGCAAAGTGGAGGACATGATCGTGGCCGTAATCCGCGAGGAGGCTGAGAGAGCACGCCGCGAGGCCGAGGAGGCGCGACGTAAGGCCGAGGAAGAGCGTAGGAAGGCCGAAGAGGCCGCTAAAAGCAAAAAGACGACTAATTCCCCGTCCAAGCCAGCAAAGTCCAAAAAAGAGGCCTCTGAGCCCGTTTCTGAGCCCATCCCCAATACTATGGCGGACAACAAGGGCCGTCTCCCATGGCCAGTCCGCAGTTTCGTCGTCACTAGTACTTTCGGTGAGCACGACCACCCGCTGGTCCCCCAGATCAAGATCAGCAACAACGGCGTAGATATGGATATCCTTGGCAGTAAGGATGTTCACCCAATCTTCAAGGGCAAGGTCAGCCGCATCATCATCATCCCGGGCGGCAGTGCCACCATCATTGTGCGCCACGGCGAGTTCCTTACTGTCTACTCCAATCTCTCCGAGGTCTTCGTAAAGAAGGATCAGGAAGTCGATACCTATACCAACCTTGGCCGCGTCTACACCGGCGAGGGCATCAACTCCAACATCCTCCACTTCGAGCTCTGGAAAGGCGAGATGAAACAGGACCCCGAATTGTGGCTCCGAAAGCAGTAAAGAAGTACGAACAGTGCGTACCATAAACAACTTTCAACATATTTCAGTATCTTCGCGCATAAACGTTTGCAGCCTGTTGCAAACAATTTTGCGGGATAACCGTATAAGCAAACACTTATCATAATATTGCAAACGCATTCCAGCAGGTAGATGAATACGATAAATTTGGACGAGACCCTCGACCTTGTTTCCGAAACGGAAAGCATAAGCAAGGTGGAAAAGATGGTAGACAGCCAGTTACAGATGCTGAACATAGACGATGATGTCTATGGTCGGTATATGGTCTCCGTAGTAGAATGCGTCAACAACGCCATAGTACACGGCAATAAATTGGACCCCGAAAAGAAGGTCCATATACATTTCCATATTACAAACGAACGCATTGAGGTCTGCGTAAAGGACGAGGGTGAGGGTTTCGACCCCGACTCGCTCCCCGACCCGACGGCAGAGGAAAACCTCACCAAAGAGTGCGGCCGAGGCATTTTCCTCATGCGTAATCTCACAGACGAACTCAAGTTCGACGACGGTGGCCGAACAGTCACCATGATTTTCAACCTGCAGCAGTGATTAGCTTTGAATCCGAGGATGTCGACTTCCAGCCCAAAGGTAAGCTCCTCCTCAAGAAATGGATTAAGCAAGTAGTTGAAAGCTACGGCTTTAAGACGGGCGACCTTACCTATATCTTCTGCTCCGACGACAAGATTATCGAGGTCAACCGTCAGTTCCTCCAGCACGATTATTATACTGATGTCATCACCTTCGACTACGATGAGGATGGCGTTGTGAGTGGCGACATGTTCATATCCGTGGACACTGTTCGCACCAATTCTGAGCAATACGCCCCCTCTTTCGAGGACGAGATGAACAGAGTAATAATCCACGGCGTTCTCCATCTCTGCGGTCTCAAGGACAAAGCTCCCGAGGACGAGAAGAAGATGCGCGCCGCCGAGGAGAAAGCCCTCTCGATGCTCCGAGACCTCCTTGCCCAAGAAGAAGAGAAAAAGAAGGCAAAGAAGTCGGCTCAGGCAAAGTAATAGGGTAGGGGCGCACTGCTTCGCTTCATTCGCCAAAATATTGAACCATAAGATATTACAAACGCCCAAAGGAAAATCTCCCTTGGGCGTTTCTCATTTTAGAGGCAAATCAACAAAGCCGACAATAACACCTGTCAGCCAGCCAAAGTTCAGTCAGACAATAGATAACTTGAGAACTTCTAAGCTGACACATAGACCTGTGTACTGATAACTAGTATAAACTGTTAACTGTGCCTTGTGCACTGTGAACTGATAAAACTGTGCACTGGTCACTGATAACTAAATAAACTGTGTAATGAGCACTGTGAATTGGTAAGTGCCATGACACCATGAGCTCAATGAACTGATAAAGTACAGTGAACTAACTTAAACTGTTAACTGTTAACTGCTAACTGTTAACTGATAAAGATGCTTTTCGAATACGATATAATAGTAGTAGGCGCCGGCCATGCCGGTTGCGAAGCTGCGGCCGCCGCCGCGCGGATGGGTATGAACACCCTCCTCATAACACTCGACTTGACCAAGGTCGCCATGATGAGTTGCAACCCTGCGGTGGGTGGCATAGCCAAAGGACAAATCGTGCGCGAGATAGATGCGCTCGGTGGAATGATGGGTAAGGTCACCGACGAGACCTCCATCCAGTTCCGCATGCTCAACATGAGCAAGGGCCCCGCCATGTGGTCACCCCGTTCTCAGTGCGACAAGACTCGTTTTTCGCTCGTTTGGCGCCAAAAACTCGAGTCTCACGAAAATCTGAGCCTCTGGGCCGACGCCGTTACAGCTCTCATAATCGAGAATGATACTGTTAAGGGAGTGCACACAAAACTCGGTGTCGACTTCCACGCAAAGGCTGTCGTACTTACTGCGGGAACTTTCCTCAATGGTCTCATCCACGTCGGCCGTGTCCACTATCCCGGAGGACGAATGGGCGACGAGGCCGCCTTCTCCCTCTCCGACCAGATCAAGGAGCTCGGCGTCCAGACTCTCCGAATGAAGACGGGCACGCCTGTCCGCATCGATGGCCGCACTATCGACTTCAGCAAGACGGAGCGGCAGGATGGCAATATCGAGGGTCACCGCTTCAGTTACTCCGCCAACTCCAATAGGGTACTCACTCAGATGCCCTGCTACATAACGTATACCAACCCGACGGTCCACGAGATCCTCCGCTCGGGCTTTGCAGACTCGCCACTCTACAACGGCACCATCAAGAGCATCGGTCCCCGCTACTGTCCGAGTATTGAGACCAAGCTCATCAACTTTGCGGACAAGGATCAGCATCAGCTTTTCCTTGAGCCTGAGGGAGTGGACACCGTAGAGTATTACCTCAATGGTTTCAGCAGTTCGCTGCCGCTGCATACTCAGATGGATGCCCTCGCGCACATACCCGGACTTGAGCATGCGCAGATTTTGCGCCCAGGCTATGCCATCGAATACGATTTCTTCGACCCTACGCAGCTCTACCATAGCCTAGAGAGTAAGGTACTTCCCGGTCTCTTCATGGCGGGTCAGGTGAACGGCACCACGGGTTATGAGGAGGCTGCTGGTCAGGGACTTATGGCGGGCATCAATGCCGCGCTCAAGGTCAAGGGACAGGACCCGTTGGTACTCAACCGCGACGAGGCGTATATCGGTGTTCTCATTGACGATCTCGTGACCAAGGGTGTCGACGAGCCTTACCGTATGTTCACCAGCCGTGCCGAATACCGCATCCTCCTTCGTCAGGACAATGCCGACGACCGTCTCACGGCAAAGGGTAGGGCAGTGGGCTCAGCATCACAAGAGGCCCTCGACCGTCTCACGCGCAAGGACTCTCTCCGAGAGCAGGCACTCCGAATCCTCGAAAATAAGCTCCTCAAGATGGAGCGCGTCAACCCCATATTCGAGTCCCTCGGCACGACTCCCGCAACGGAGGGTATCAAGGCCTCGCAAGCCGTAGCCCGTCCGCAGGTCCACATATCCGACCTCCTCCCCATAATTCCCGAGCTCCGCAAATTGGCGGACGAGGCAGGAGACTTGGCGGATGAGGTACTAGAGAGCACAGAGATAAACGTCAAGTACGGTGGTTACATAGCCAAGGAGAAGCAGCAGGCCGAGAAGATGCTCCGCCACAACAACATCCCACTCCGCGGCCGCATAGACTACCAGAACGTCAAAGCCCTAAGTTTCGAGGCCCGAGAGAAACTCACGCGTATCGACCCCGCCACCATCGACCAGGCCATGCGCATACCCGGCGTCTCCCCCAGCGACATTTCCATATTGCTGATTCTATTAGGAAGATAACAAC
>CAVILU010000049.1:0-13459 GCA_963643535.1 bacterium
GCCCTCTACACCATCTTCTCGATAGTCAAGGCTCTCATTCCTCAGAAGAAGGAACAGAACTAAGAGTCGGGAGGCTTATCCGAGGAAAGAGTCAGCTGCACACTCACGTCCCCGCTCACGGAAAGCTAGATAGGCAATGAGCGGAGGAGAGCGGCAACACACAATAATCAAACGTAAAAGCACGAAATGACAGCGTCGGCGAAAAGGATTATCATCACAGGCGTGGCCATGGCCGTAGTTATGGTCGCAGCCGCGGCAGCAGTGTGGATAGGCCTCAACAGGCGATATAAAGCCCCGTCGCCAATGCGCTGTCTGCCAACTCAGACGGCTATCGTCGTGCGATTGGGCGACAGGCGGTTGATGCCGTCTTTGGCTCAAGGCGTATACGGCAGTGAGATGACCGACGTCCTTGGAGGCGAGAGGGCGAAACAACTTGCCGAGCGCATAGACACACTCTTCGGTGGCGACGCCATAAGTGAGCCGTCGCTCGGGAAGAGAGACCTCTACATTTCGTATTCACTAAATGCCAATGGCGAGATAAGTCAGTTGGCGGCCTCTTTCTGTCTCAAGAACAGGATGGAGTGGCACAAGGCCATGAGCGAACTGCGCGACCGCGAGGGCGTTACGGTAAGCGACACGGCCTTTTTCGGTCACGGACTTTTCCTGCTGCGCGAAGAGGGGTATAGCGAGCCGCTGTACATGGCGGCAGGTGGCGGATGCCTCTTTGCGTCCACCACGCCAGACCTCCTGATGTCCTTTGGCAAGGACAGTATCACTCCGATGTGCGAGGACCCGTATTTCGCACAGATTGAGCGCACAACGTCGCCCACGGCCATAGCGTCTATCTTTGTCAATGGCAAGGAGATAGGCAAAGCGAAAAAACTTAACGTAGGTTTTTGCCAGACATTCGCCAACATAATATCCGAGGAGAGCAAGCGCGCTGACTGGATGGCCTTCGACTTCGGAATGGACGACGAGGGCATGTCGGCCGACGGATTTGCAGTGGCACAAAAGCCTTCGCTTGCTATGCTCACCTCCCGAGAAAACTCATCCGCCATAGGATTGGCACGCCGACTGCCAAAGGGCTTGGCGTGGTTCAACCGCATAGGAGCCGGGCGCAGAGGCATATCCTCACCCGCATTCTCAGATTTTCTTTCACAAGACACCCTTGGAATTTCATACCGCAATGCACAGAGCGAAGTTTATGCGCAGACGGGTGTCGACATCGAGGCTATTCTCTCGCAAGTATTTGAATCAGAATTAGCTCTCTGCCGATATAAAACGGCAAAGAATGACAGCACCAAGGCTGGCGAAGGCACATTCTTTGTTGTCGACACGCATGGCGGAACGAAAGCCCATGCCCTTATAACCCAGGCGTTGACGGCTCTCCATGGCGGAGCATCGCCAATGGTCATTGGAGAGATTCAGCCGGGAGCGAGTGCTGTGCCTCAAGGAGTAGTCTCTGTACGCGCCGATGCCGAGCAGGTGTCCAACGTCTCGATACCCGTATATGGTGGTTTTGAGAAATCAGATAACACGTTCTTCCTCAATACAATATTTGGTCATAAGGTGCCAGGCAAACTCTTCTTCAGATATGAGGATGCGCTTGTCTTTGCCAACGACATGGCCACGCTGAGGCGAGTGCTCGTGGACTACGTGACAGGCAATACCCTTGAGGGCGACCTGCACTTCGAGCAACTGATGGTCCACTTCGGCAACGACTGCTCAAGCTTCACGTACGATGCCACGACGAGCCGAAACTATAAGGGGCCATTTGACATCATCTGCCATCAGATGACTCGCACTGGCAACTTGCCATATATCAGCGTCTACGCACACGTAAAGCAGGCGAACGCCGAAGAGAGTGTAGAGACAATAGAGACCACGTGGCGCACACGTGTGGACTCCGTTCGCAACGGATGGCTATGGGGAGTAGAGAACCACTACACCAAGCTCACCGAGTGCCTGACGCAGGATGCAGAAAACAAGATATGCCTTATTGGCGCCGACGGCATGTTGCTTTGGCGCCGTCCCGTGGATGGCGGAATTGTAGGCACTGTCAGCCAAATCGACTACTATAACAACGGCAAACTTCAGTATCTCTTTACCACAGAGAACTCGCTCTATATAATAGACAGATTGGGCAACGACGTAGGTCCGTTCCCCGTGCGCCTGCCCTCCCGATCGCAGAGTGGGGCATCGCACGCACAGTATTCTGACGGTAGCCCGATGCGACTGTTTGTCGGATGTGAGAACGGACCGGTAGTCTATGGTCCCGACGGCAAACTCGTGGACGGGTGGAAAGCCGCAAAGCCCGAAGGCACAATGCGCGGAGCTCCGAAGCACCTTGTTTGCGCTCAGAAAGACTACATCGTCTACCACGACCAATACGCATATTACTACGCCGACCGACGCGGCAACCGCCGTCTCGCCACCACCCCACTCGACCCGAGCGAGCGAGGCGAGATGGCTATCAACGGCAACGGACAATATTTCGTAACGACATCTTCCAGCGGCAACGTGGTGGCCGTCAATGGTGACACGGGCGACTTCACGACCCTCGAGTTGGACAGCGTCGGCAATAGCTTCATCTCGCGCCCACTCTCCAGCAGCACATACGCCGTGATTGGCGACAAGATGGCATACCTCGTGGACATGAGCACCGACACGCCGCGAGTAATCTCCAAGTGGGCCACAGGACTCGAAAGCCTTACGCAGATGGAGGACCTCGACGGCCTTATCATAGCATACGACGGCAATGCAGAACTGGCGCATGTATACACAGCCGTAGACGGATGCGAGATAGCGGCATCGCCATTCAGAGCACACGGCAGTGTGACTTTAGGCTACGGAAATGACGGCATTGTGGCCTTCACGCTTGGCGAGACAGGCGAGATAATACAAGTGAACCTCACCCGAGGGCGACAGAAATAAACAGAAAAAGCAGACCGACAGACCCCCGCAAAAAAGAAATGGCAGAAGAACAGAACGAATTAATACTCATAAACCTACAGGGGCCAGACAAGCCGGGCCAGACAGCCACCATAACCAGCGTCCTGGCTAACCACAAGGTAGACATTCTCGACATTGGTCAGGCCGTAATCCACAACGACCTGAGCCTCGGAATCCTCATAAGTATTTCCGACAAGACGGAGGACTCTTCGTCGCTCCTCAAAGACCTGCTTTTCAAGGCCTACGAGGTTGGACTGCAGATTAAGTTCAACCCCATCTCGCGCCCCGACTACGAAGAGTGGGTAGGTCAGCAAGGCAAGAGCCGCAACATCATAACCCTCATGGCCCGCAAGCTTGAGGGACGGCACGTGGCCGAAGTAACCCGCCTCATAAAAGAGCAGGGGCTCAACATCGATAAGATCGCACGTCTGACGGGTCGCCGATCGCTCAACGACAATGAGAACACGCACTCCATGAGCGTGGTAGAGTTCTCGGTTCGCGGCGAGCCTAAGGACGTGGAGCGGTTGAAGCTCGACTTTATTGAAGTCTCTAAGGAGTGCGATGTGGACATAGCTTTCCAGGCGGATAATATCTTCCGCCGCAACCGTCGCCTTGTGTGCTTCGATATGGACTCTACGCTCATCCAGACGGAGGTTATTGATGAGCTTGCGCGTCGCGCTGGAGTCTATGACGAAGTGTCGGCCATCACGGCATCGGCCATGCGTGGCGAGATAGACTTCAAGGAGAGTTTCCAGCGCCGCATAGGTCTGCTCAAGGGACTTGACGTCAGCGTAATGAAAGATATTGCGGAGAACTTGCCGCTCACCGAGGGTGCGGAACGACTTTTCCGTACACTAAAGAAGAGCGGATATAAGACGGCCATTCTCTCCGGTGGTTTTAATTACTTCGGCAATTACCTCAAGCAGAAACTGGGCATTGATTATGTCTTCGCCAACGAGTTGGAGGTTGAGAATGGAAAGCTGACGGGTCGCCACGTGGGCGACATTGTGGACGGAGCCAAGAAAGCTGAGTTGCTCAAACTCCTAGCCTTCAAGGAAGACATTCACCTTGAGCAGTGCATTGCTGTGGGCGACGGAGCCAATGACCTGCCAATGATTCAGTTGGCGGGACTTGGTATTGCATTCCACGCAAAGCCTAAGGTCAAGGCCACAGCCCAGCACTCGATTTCGCAGAACGGATTGGACACTATTCTTTACCTTATCGGGTTCCGAGATCGGGAGATAAATTTCAGTTAACAGTTAGCAGTTAGCAGTTTCTCAGTTCACAGTTTTCGATTTATATCGGGGACTGTGATTTTTTTATGTTATCGGATGACGTTATCCGTTTTATAGGAATTGTGATATTAAGCCCGGGGCTCGAGGGCTCGCACCCCGGGCTGGCTTACCACGCCCCTTTGTGTCTCCGTTTCCCCAAATTCCGGAATTTGAGACATATGTTTGAGGGGATAACAATGCACTTGGTTGTCCTTTACACTTACTACACAGCAAACCCCGCAGTCGCCTTATGGCAACCACGGGGTTTATTATTTAGGAATTTAGCCTTTACTCTTTCGAGAAGAGGAGCGAGCTTTACTTCACGAGCATCTTCTTGCCGTTGAGGATGACGATGCCACGGTAGTTATCGCTGACTCGGCGGCCGTCGAGGGAGTAGCGGATGCCGTCGTTGACCTCGCTGTTGAGTTGGGTCTTTTCGATGGCAGCGGGGTCAGCCGCCTCAACCTCATCACCACAGAAGAAACCTTCACCGACTGGAGTAATGTAAGTCTGAGAAACCTTATCGTAGAAGACGGCCTTATCATCACTTCTCTTGTAGGGGACGAGATCCATTATCTCTTTTCCGTTCTCGGAGATTAGGAAAGAATAGATACGGCCGTAGAACTGGTACTCGGAATTTGCGCGGAACAAGGTGATGTTAAATGCGCACAGATTTAACACTTCAAGGCGCTATTAGCGGTGCACAGTGCTCAATTATCAGTTAGCGGTTGGTAGTTTCATTTTTTGATGTCGGCTGCTCAGTTGCACACATAAAAAAGCCCCGCAGCCACCGTGGGGGGCTACTGCGGAGTGATTTTTTGGGATGCATTATTTCTACAGTGCTACGTGCTGCACTTCGAGATTGCCATCAAAGAAGAGGCTGGCGGTACCGGCAAACTTATCGGGGCTCTCGGTGGTGAAGAAGCGTGCCGTGCCACCACGGGAGAGCGAGGAGGCGAGAGCGGAATGGCGGGAGAGATAATCATTGAGGCTTGCGGCAACAATATCGCCCTGAGTTAGGAGGCTCACGCCAGGCGGGAGAGCATTGGCAATCTTGGGCGAGAGGAGCGGATAGTGGGTGCAGGCAAGCATTACAGCATCTATTGCAGGGTCTTGTGCCATAAGCTCACGCGTATATTTCTCCACAAAATAGTCGGCTCCGGGCTTATCGAACTCACCATTCTCGACAAGCGGCACCCACATTGGGCAAGCCTGTTGACTGACAACCACATTGGGCCAAAGCTTGCCCATCTCAATAACATAGGATTGGGAAGTGACCGTGCCTGACGTAGCCATAATGCCCACATGACCCGAACGGGTAAAGTTACCAAGCACCTCGGCCGATGGGCGGATGATGCCAAGTACTCGTTTGCGCCCCGTAGGGTCGATGCGGGGGAGGTCGTTCTGCTGGATAGTGCGCAAAGCCTTGGCGGAAGCCGTGTTGCACGCCAATATCACGAGGTCGGCACCGAGGCGGAAAAGGGTTTGGACAGCCTCAAGAGTAAACTGGTAGACAACATCGAACGAGCGGGGCCCATAGGGGGCACGGGCATTGTCTCCGAGGTAGACGTAGTCGTATTGTGGCAGGGAACGGCGAATTGCGCTAAAGATAGTAAGTCCACCGTAACCAGAATCAAAAAGGCCAATCATAGTTTGGGGACTTGAGGCGGGAAAGCTATATTAGCTGTGCTTCTTTTTGTTCCAGCGACAGCAGGCGCACTCTTGGCTCG
Organism: bacterium; assembly: GCA_963643535.1. Taxonomy (GTDB): domain Bacteria; phylum Bacteroidota; class Bacteroidia; order Bacteroidales; family Marinilabiliaceae; genus W3P20-009. The sequence continues at coordinate 5,957 of CAVILU010000049.1, forward strand.
GCAGATAAAGACGTGAGTGTTCTGCAAATTGCCATCGGGGTCGCGCCATGACAGAAGTACCTTGAAAGAGTTCTTTATGCTGCCCACGGAGCCGAGCACCTCGATATAGTTGAAGTAATCGTCCTCCCCCTCGCGCTCCACACAAAAAGAGGTATCGGTCAAGCGCTTATAACTTTTGACGGGGAAATGCATCTGGACACGGCTGCAATTAATCTCAATGCAGCCATCGGAGAAAGTAATCTTACCGTTCTCCCCGACAAGGGGAGTCAAGGCAAGGAAATTCTCCTTGTAATTCTCGATGAGCCAAGAAGTCTCACGACCAGAGAGATCGCAAGTGTACCATGTGCTGTTGAAATAGTCCTCGTCCTGGGCATGGGCACTGAGGCCAAGCGAGAGGCAGAGGAGTGTCAGCAGGTTGCGCAAGAGGCTTAACTTCTTCATATCGTGGGAGATTTACTTATTTTTGACCGTCGCAAGCGTCGGGGTACCAAGAAGCGTACTCGGCATAGTGTGAGGCGATGCGCCCTATGGTGTCGGCGCTCTGCTCGGGCGAAAGTTCCTTGATGCGCTTGGCTGGAGTGCCTGCATAGATGCCATGGCTTTCGGCCGTCTTGCCACCCGTAAGGACTGCACCGGCCGCTATTATGGTATCGGACTTTACGACCGCCCCGTCGAGAACTATAGAACCCATGCCAATGAGGACTCGATCCTCAAGAGTCGCGCCGTGGACAATGGCCGAGTGGCCTATCGACACATCATTGCCGACAATGGTAGAGTGACGCTCATAAGTGCCATGGATAACAGCATTATCCTGGACATTGACATTATTGCCAAGCACGATAGGCGCAACATCACCACGGAGCACAGCACCAAACCATATGCTGCAACCATCGCCAAGAGTGACGTCGCCGATGAGGGTGGCCGTAGGGGCAATGTAGCAGTTCTTGCCGATTATGGGAGTCTTACCACGGAGGGAAATAATGTTTGCCATAGGGAGAGAAAAGAGGGACTAACCTTTGCGGACAACGTTGGCCTGCTCAATTACGCCCTCGCCACGGAAGCGGAGCATAAGCTGGGCAAAGAGGAGAGCCTTGCGCTCGGAACGTTCCTTGATGAGCTCGATATCGCCATCCTCGTAGAAGAGACGGTAGGCCTCAGCGGGGTCAAAATCAGCTGACTCGGCATCGAGGCCGAAGACAGAGGCCAGGAGATTGGCGGGGACGCGGGGGGCATTGTGGTCTGAGAAAGTCCAGAACTCGGCAGTGTCAATAAGCTGCGCACGGAGGGGGCGACGGCCTTTGGGGTCGAAGAGGGACGGAAGAGCAATGCCATTGATAAGGAGACGCTTGGCGAGGAAAGGAACATCCTTCTGCCAGATGCTGTGGCCACAGAGGTAGTGGACATTGGCGCGATCCGAGAAGAAATTATTGAGCATGGAGGCGAAACCTGTAAGCACCTCGCGCTCGTCGTCGCCGGCGTAGCTTGTGGTGATGAAGTAGGGTTGGCCGTCCTTGTCGCTTTGGCGGATTACGCCAGCGGTAATGCATACGGTCTTACCGAACTCGGCAACATTGCCAGCCGAGAGGTAGGCTTGGGAGGCTGAGACATTCTCGCCGCGCGTGGGGGCGGAGAACTCGTCCCAGTACTTTTGGAGTTCAGGTGTGAGATTTGAGCAATCGCTCAGTTCGGGGACTCCCTCAACATTGACAAAAACAACATCTTCGAGGCTCAAGGAACGGAGTGCCGCAGTGCCGTCGGGCACGAAAGGCGTCTTGGGGCGCATATCACTCTCAGCGCTTTTATTATACATCTTCACGTCGATTAAAATTTAAAGGGATAACACAGTGTAAAGTTACAAAAATGGGGATAACAAAAAGTAGCGCGCCAAAGTGTATTATCGAATTAAAGACGTTATTTTCGCGTAAGACCCGATTTGAAGACATTAATATGATCAAACACATAGTTCTTTTCAAGCTTCGCGACGACGTCGAGAAGAGCGTCAAGGCCACCCGCCTGCCGGACATCCGCAACCAGTTCCTCGCCCTCCAGGGCGTCATTCCCACCCTGCGCAGCATCGAGATTGGCCTGAACTGCAACGAGAAGGAGAAATTCGACCTCGCCCTCGTGGCCACCTTCGACGACCTCGCCGGGCTGAGTGCCTACGCCACCGACCCGCGCCACGTAGCCGTAGCCAAGCAAGTGGGTGAGATGCTGGACGTACGCGCCTGCACGGACTACGAGATTTAGTCCCGGCCACGCCACGCAAAAAGAGAACAGACAACAGAGATAGCAACAAATGAAGTCATTCATTCAACTTCCCAAGCACAAGGAGTTTGACTACAAGCCCTTGTACTACAACCCCTATAAGGACTACGTAGAGGAGCGGCGCAAAGCACTCGGCCTCACTGAGGAGGTAGAGAAACTTGCGGGCACGGGAGGCATGCTCCGCAATGGGGCCATGCGCCTCAAGCACGCGGCCTACAAGCCCAAGATGGAGGACGACAGCCGTCAGCGAACCGTTCGTCGCCTCTTCATCATGGCCATCCTCGTGGCCCTCATCTACTACTTCCTCACGGGCAACCTCGACGTCATCTTGGAGCACATCTTGCGCAGCCGATGAACGTAATACACCTGCTTCCGGACGCCGTGGCCAACCAGATTGCCGCAGGCGAGGTCATTCAGCGCCCCGCCTCGGTGATCAAGGAGCTCATGGAGAACTCGATAGACGCTGGCGCCACAGACATACGTGTGTCGGTCACCGATGCCGGCCGCACAATGATACAGGTAGTCGACGACGGCTCGGGAATGAACGAGACCGACGCGCGACTGGCCTTCGAGCGTCATGCAACATCTAAGATATCCTCGGCACAAGACCTCTACAGTCTCAACACCATGGGCTTCCGTGGCGAGGCCTTGGCATCGATAGCCGCCGTGGCGCAGGTGGAGCTCTTGACGCGTCAGGAGGGCGAGGAGCTCGGAATAAAACTTGAGATAGCAGGCTCTGAGGTAATAAGTCAGGAGCCGTGCGCCACAGCCAAGGGCAGCCGTTTCTGCGTACGTAACCTCTTCTTCAACGTGCCGGCCCGCCGCCGATTCCTTAAGTCGGACACGGCCGAGATGCGCCACGTATGTTCGGAATTTCTCCGCGTTGCCTTGGCGCACCCGGGAGTCAGCGTAAGCTTAACGTCCAACGGGACAACGCTCTACAACCTGCCAGCAGGCAACGTCAAGCAGCGAGTGGCGGGAGTGGCAGGCATAGGCATGGCCAAACTCCTCCTGCCTGTGCAGACGGAGACAAGCATAGTAAAGATTAGTGGCTTCATAGGTACGCCCGACACAGCGCGCAAGACGGGCGGCGACCAATATTTCTTCGCCAACGACCGCTACATGCGGAGCTCGTACTTCAACAAAGCCGTGACAGACGCCTACAAAGGCATCATACCAGCGGACCACGTACCCGCCTACTTCATCTACCTCACCGTAGACCCGCAGGCACTGGACGTAAACGTGCACCCACAAAAGACAGAGATAAAGTTCGACGACGACCAAGCCATCTGGCGCATCCTCAATGCAGCCGTAGCCTCGTGCCTCAACGACAACAACATACTGCCGCAAATAGACTTCGACAGCGGCGAGCGCATAGACATCCCGCGATTCGACCCCACGGCATCGCAGACCACCGACAACTACAACCCCTTCACCAACGAGAGCCAGCAGGGCGCCATATACGCGGGCCACATGGCCAACCGCACCTCGCAGGGCGACATCCGCGATTGGGAGACCATCTACCAGTCGGCAGCAGGAGGCGGCGCAACCTCCGGTGGCTCCTCCTTCGCGACAAGCACATTCCCGAGTGGCAGTTCATACTCAGGCGGCTCATACACCGGAAGTTCATTTGGCGGCGGCAATTTTGCAAGTGGCTCATTCCCATCCGCAGGCAACCCGTCGCAAAACACACAGACAGGCAACCTGACATGGCACGCCCAGCCCACCGAGGCGGCACGCCTATTCGACCCCGGCGAAGCGGGAGCGACAGCCGAACGCCCACACCTGACGCAATATAAGCGACGCTACATAATGTGCGCCACGCCCAACGGACTGATGATTATCGACCAGCACCGTGCGAGCGAGCGCATCCTCTTCGACAGCCTCATGGTCAAGATGCAGGCATCGGCCGTAGAGAGCCAGAGTCTGCTCTTCCCCGACGTGATTCCCATGGGAGCCGAGGACCTTTGCATAGTATCCGAGATAAGCGAGGAGCTGAAGCAAGTGGGACTCGAAACCACCATCGACAATGACGAGGGCGCACTGACGATAACCAGTGTACCCGCGGCACTCGGCATTGCGGCCATCCACGAACTCATTGAGGACCTCATGGCAGGCTGCCGCACGGGTGAGGTGGACATCCACAACGACATCAAGGGCGCCATAGTGGGCAAAATGGCATCGCACGGCGCGACACCCTACGGCCGAGAGCTGACGCAAGCCGAGATGAACGACCTCTACGACAAGCTAATGGCATCCGCCGAAAGGCAGTATACGCCAAGCGGCAAAGCCATAGTAAGGATCATTGCCGACGAGGACCTCAACGCACTCTTTGGATAAGAGCGTCTGCGTAAGGCGCGACGCAGACAGAGAATAAATAGAGACGCAGACACATCACACACACCCACTAATTATGCGAATGACCCCGGCAGTACTCAATCTGCTAATTATCAACGCACTCTTCTTGGCGGCCACCTATGTCCTGGGCACAAGCAGCCTCGGGATAGACCTCGACAGGTGGCTCGGCCTGCACTATATAACGGCATCGAACTTTGGCGTATGGCAATTCGTCACGTTCGTCTTCATGCACAGTGGATTCTCGCACCTCTTCTTCAATATGTTCGCCCTCTGGATGTTCGGCACGGTGATAGAGAGCTCCTTGGGAATGAAGAGGTTCGTCATCTACTATCTTGTTTGTGGCATTGGCTCGGGCATTATCCAGGAGATAGCTATGGCCATAGACATCAACCCGCTCATAGCGGCAGTGGACCAGACAATGAGCGATACGAGTTTCGAGAACGTCAACGCATTCGTACAGCAGCACGTTGTAGCTTTCTCATCGGACTCCAGGGCACTCATCACCAACTTCCTCAACTCATATAACGGGGTAGTAAACACATCGCCCTCGGAGGCAGCCACATTGGCACGCGACTTCCTGCCCAAATATCAGGAGATGTATATCAATGCGCAGACAACGGTTGGCGCGTCGGGAGCCGTCTTCGGCATACTGCTTGCCTTCGGAATGCTCTTCCCCAATATGCGCATCATGCTCATGATACCACCCATACCCATGAAAGCCAAGTGGTTCGTAATCATCTACGGTCTCGTGGAGCTCTTCGGCGGCATCCATGGGGCGGACTACGACAACGTGGCGCACTGGGCACACCTCGGCGGAATGCTCTTCGGCTTCATCCTGTTGAAGTATTGGAAAGTGCAGAGGATATATTAGTAGGTCAGAAAAAAAAGAGAAAGACATTGGCATCTATAACAAGGGAGATACGCGAGTCGTTCCACTACAACGACATCATTATCAAGCTCATATATATCAATGCTGCAATATTCCTCGCAGTGCGTCTGCTGGACATAGCGGCGTGGAGCGAAGGCATCAATCCCGGTTGGACAATTGAATATCTCGGCATGCCTATTGGCGCGGGATTGATAGTGCGCCCGTGGACCATCGTGACGAATATCTTCACTCACTACGACTTCATACACTTCCTCTTCAATATGCTGACGCTCTATTGGTTTGGGCGGCTCTTCATGCAGATATGGGGGAGTGAGAAGAGGGCTCTTGTGGCTTATGTTGTTGGCGGATTGGCGGGGTGCGTGGCTGCGCAGCTGCTTGTCTTCACGTCAATGGGTAGACAGGCCATTTTGCTTGGGGCTTCGGCTGCCATCATGTCGCTGATGGTTGCGGCTACTGTGGCGGCTCCGGACAGGCGGGTGTGGGTAACATTCTTTGGCGAGGTCAAAATCAAGTACTTGACGCTCGTGTATATCATCCTCTCCGTAATCATGCTCATCGGGCTCAACAACATCGGCGGCAATCTTGCGCACCTCGGCGGAGCACTGGCGGGATGGATACTTGCCAAGACATGGGCAGGCAAGCGCGAGACGGACACCAGCATCAGCTCCCTCTTCCGCCGCAAACCCAAGATGAAGCTCACCCGCGGCACAGGTAACCCCGACTGGGACTACAACAAGAGCAAGACGGACAACAACCGCGAAGTGGATCGCATACTGGACAAGATAAACTCGCGCGGCTATAACAGCCTCACTGACGAGGAGAAGCTAACCCTCTTCAATCAGAGCCAGAAATGAAATTGCTGCTCAGTGCACTCAAGCACCTCTTGATACTGGTGCTCATACTTGTGGCGTGCGCCGCCGCGTTCACAGCTTGGTCGGTGCGCATCCCGCCCGAGGAGGCTGGTAAGCTTTGCTTGGGGTGGTTTGCGTTTCCTTACTTGTGGCTTCTTCTGCTGGTGATTGTCATTGTCACTTTTGCATTCAAGAGCTGGTTTGCTTGTTTCTGTTGCGCGGCTGTGGCTGTGGCTACGTGGAGCAGTGCGCGGCTCGTGATAGACATACCCGGGGAGGCTAGTGAATTGCCGGCAGAGAGCAAGGCTTATAAACTTGTCACATATAACGTCCATTATTTGGGATATGGGAACGAGATGAGCGTGGAGCATACCCGAGACAGCATTTGCAAATTCTTCTTGAGCACCGATGCCGACATCATTTGCATTCAGGAGGGCACGTCGCTCAACTTCATTAGTACCCACACGAATGGCTATGGCCAAAAACTGTTGGAGAAATACCCATATCAATTGATATTCAACAGCGGCATTGGAGGTCAGACCATCCTCTCGCGCTATCACATGACCGAGATAGAGAAGCCGGAAGCAACCGTAGGCAAGCTCGACGGGATGAACACCACCATAACGACAGACATACGTTTGGGGAACGACACCATACGCCTCATAAATTGCCACCTCGCCTCGCTGGGCCTCTCAAACAATGAGATAAACGCCGTAAGCCAACGCAGCAAGATAGACGAGCAGCGAGCCTCGACGCTCCACGTCACCTACTCCAAACTGAAAGGCGCATTCGCCAAGCGACAGGAGGAGGTAGACCTCCTGGCCAAAGTCATAGAGACGTCGCCCCACCCCACCATCATATGCGGCGACTTCAACGACACGCCGATATCGTATACCTACCACACGATAATGGGCACCAAGCGGCACCTCAACGACTCGCGCACACCGCGCCGACTAGGGCTCGCACGCACGTATCGCGGAAATCTGCCGCCACTGCGTATAGACTACATCATGACAACCGACGAGATAGCCACGGCCGAATACACGGAATACGACATGCCGACATCTGACCACAAAGCCGTCTCCGTCTCTTTCGCAATGAGGAGCGTAAAATAATCATCGCCACAGCCGATTATTTTAT
>CAVILU010000050.1:0-13317 GCA_963643535.1 bacterium
GAGCAAAGCCATCGTACTGCTTTCGGGCGGCCTCGACTCTTGCGTCGCCCTCCACGTCGCCCTCCATGACGGGCATGAAGTCAGTGCCCTCTCCTTCGACTACGGACAGCGCCACAGGAAAGAACTCGAGTGCGCAAAGGCCATAGCGGCCCACGCCGGCGTAAAAGACCATAGCATCGTAAGCCTCAACCTCGCCCAATGGGGCGGCTCGTCGCTCACGGACATGAGCATGACAGTGCAAGACGGCAACATCGAGAACACCGAAATACCAGCGACATACGTACCAGCGCGCAACATGGTGTTCCTCTCTGTTGCGGCATCCCTGGCCGAGGCGCGTGGCGCTGAGCATATCTACATCGGAGTCAGCCAAGTAGACTACTCAGGTTACGTAGACTGCCGCAAGGTCTTCATAGACGCCATGGAGACAGCCATCAACCTCGGCACCGTCATGGGAGCCGAGAAAGGCAAGAAGATAACCATCCACGCCCCCTTCGAGAACATGACCAAGGCCGACGAGATCCGCCTCGGACTGAAGCTAGGCGTGGACTTTGGCCTCACATGGAGTTGCTACCGCGGCGGCGAGAAGCCATGCTGCACGTGCGACAGCTGCCTGCTCCGCGCCAAGGCATTTGCTGAAGTCGGCATCCCCGACCCGGCCCTCACAAGATAACAGAACACAGTGAACAACAGTTTCCTCCGGCTCTCTCGCGAGGGCATCTTTCCGATAACGGTCAACGCCGACGGGTCGCCAGCCCAGCGCGCCACAGGACTCAACATTGCCGGCACCATACAAGGTGAGGGCAAGTTGGCCGGCACGCCGTCGCTCTTCGTGCGCCTTCAGGGCTGCAACTTGCGATGCCACTGGCATTTGCCCGATGGCAGTGTAAGCACTTGCGACACAATGCACACGTGGCCAGTAGACGGCGGCGAGCTTATGTCGGTAGACGACATAGTCCGCACAATAGACCTCAACATTGGCCAGATGCGCCACGTAGTGATAACAGGAGGCGAGCCTTACTTGCAACCCGACGGTCTGCACGACCTGCTGCTCAGGATGGAGGAGCGCGGAATACACACCACCATAGAGACAAACGGCATCTACGGCAAGATGACCAAGATGGGCGGCATGCCATTGGCCAACCTCACAAGCATCTCGCCCAAGCTCAGTTCCAGCGGATTGGACGAGGAGGGCGTAGAGATGAGCGCACAAGGGACGGGCATCCTGGCTCATGCGGCGAAACGGTCGCATGGAGAAGTGCAAGTCAAGTTCGTCATATCATCGGACCACGACGAGGAGGAGATAAAGGAATATTTCGGCCTTACGCTCAGGGTGCTCAAGCCATCGGATATCATAGTGATGCCTCTTGGTTCGACGGTTGAGCAGCTCAGCCAAACAAGCCCCATCGCCTTGGACATGGCACTGCGCAACGGGTGGCGTTTCGGGCCGCGACTCCATATCTCGCTTTTCGGCAACAAGGAGGGAACGTAAGACAAGAATATCAGAATGAACAACATAGACTCCGTCCTCGGCCAACGAGTGACATACCCTCAGACATATTCGCCAGAGGTGCTCGTGGCCGTGGCGCGCCAGCTCAACCGCCAAGGGCTCAACATAGCGGACGACGCCCTACCCTTTGTCGGCAGCGACGCATGGCACGCATATGAAGTCTCGTGCCTTACGAATGGCGGACTGCCGACGGCTGGCGTGATGAAGATCGTGGTGCCGTGTACGAGTCCGAGCATCGTCGAGAGCAAATCGCTTAAGCTCTACCTCAATTCGTTCAACATGGAGCGCATGGGGCAGACACCAGCGGAGGCCACAGAGGCCATGACCACAAGGGTGAAGGTCGATCTCAGCCGACTGCTGGAGACGAATGTCGAGGTGCATTACTTCGACATGGACGCACAACAAGTGGCTATTGGTCCAGAAAGTCAATATGAGACACTGGAGGAAAGCCTTGGGCTCACCGCCACAAGTCAGTACACCGAGAATCAAGAGCTCTTGGGCGACGGCGAGGAGAGCGACGGACTCCGCATTAAGAGTCATCTACTGCGATCTAACTGCCGCGTGACGCATCAGCCAGATTGGGGTACTATAGTGATACGAATGGGCAAAGGGCGCACGCCAAGGCGCGAGGACTTATTGCGGTATATCGTGTCGCTACGCGGCGAGAACCATTTCCACGAGGAGATTTGCGAGCTCGTATTCAAGCGACTGATGGATAGGTTTGCGCCTCGTGAGCTAATGGTGGCATGTCTCTACACCCGTCGCGGAGGCATAGACATCAACCCCGTCAGGGCTACCAGCGCGGATTTGCTTATCGGGCCACTTGGCGAGGCATCGGTACTTACCGAGCGTTTTTTGCGAAGCTAAGGGGCGAAGCATATGACTAACACGGCCAAAGGCCGCCACATCCGGGAATGGACGTGGCGGCCTTTGGTTTATTTATTAAAGAAGCAAATCTTATTGTCGGGTGGCAACCGATTAGATTTTCGCATTGCGCATATCGCCAGTCTCGGCAAGGGCGAGGTGCATGGCGAAAGCCTTGGAAAGGGTAGCCGGGGTGTGGCACTTGCCCTCCATGAGCTTGAGGTAATCCCAAAGGAGCTGCTTGTAGTCGGGGTGCGCACAGTTCTCGATGATGGCGTGAGCCTTCTGGAGAGGGCTCTTGCCGCGTAGGTCGGCCACACCGTACTCCGTAGCGATAATCTTAACGGAGTGCTCGTTGCTGTCGGTATGGGCAACCATAGGCACGATGGCCGAGATTACGCCGCCCTTGGCGACAGAGGGGCAAGTGAAGATTGAGAGGAAAGAGTTGCGAGCGAAGTCGGCCGAGCCGCCGATGCCATTCATAATCTTCTGGCCAGAGACATTGGTGGAGTTGACATTGCCGAAGATGTCGACCTCGAGGGCCGTGTTGATGGCAATGATGCCCATACGGCGGATGAGCTCGGGGTGGTTAGTAATCTCCTGGGGGCGGAGCATGAGCTTGCCCTTGAAGAAGTCGAGGTTCTTGTAGACGCGCTCGAGCATGTCGTCGGAGAGAGTGAGCGAACTACCCGAAGCGAAAGATACGCGACCGCTCTCCATGAGGGGGATAACGGAATTCTGGATAACCTCGGTGAACATAGTGAAGGGCGGGATATCCTTGCACTCGCCGAGAGCACCGAGAACGGCATTAGCGATATTGCCGACGCCACTCTGGAGGGGGAGGAACTCCTTGGGGATGATGCCACGATGGAGCTCATTGATAAGGAACTCAGCCACGTTGAGACCGATTTGGGTGGTCACGGGGTTGGGCTCGGTGAAGGCTGCAATAGTATCGGGGAGGTCGGTGCGGACAATGCCGATGACCTTCTTGGGGTCAACCTTAATGGTCTCAGAGCCAATGCGGTCGCCAGGGGTGAAGATGGGGATCTCCTTGCGGTAAGGCGGGTTGGCAGGCTCATAGATATCATGCATGCCACGGATAGCCTCGGGGTGATGGGCATTGAGCTCAATGATGATCTTGTCGGCCGAAGCGCAGATTGTGGGCGAGATGCCGACGGAGCTTGTGGGGACGACCTCACCGTCCTCAGTGATAGAGCTGGCCTCGATGATAGCCACATCCATATGGCCGAGGAAACCGTAGCGGAGATCCTGGGCGACATGGCTAAGGTTGAGGTCGAAATACTGAACCTCCTGCCTATTGATGGCCGCACGCATATCCTTGTGACTCTGGAAAGGAGTGCGGAACTTGACAGCATGCGCACGAGCGAGAGCGCCATCGATGGGATCACCAGTGGCGCCACCCGTGATGAGTCCCACGCGGAACTCGTTGCCCTTGGCGTGCTCAGCCTCTGCCTTAAGAGCGAGGGCTGCGGGCACAGCCTTAGGAGTACCGACGGAGGAGAAGCCTCCAATGCCAATAACGAAGTCGTTCTTTATGAAATCGGCGGCCTCTTCGGCCGTTAGCTCGGGGTAACGCATAGGCTAGAATGGAATGTTTGTCTCTGATTGAATAATGCAAAAATAACACACTTGATACTGTTTTACAACAAATCCGTATTAAATTGGGTTAAGGGGTGGCAACCATCGGCAAATGGGAGGGTTACAGCACACAAGAGGGTATTTTTTTGTATTACACCCCTTTCTCTTGGTAGGTGTTTTACTGAAAAAAAATGCGGGGGTGCAGGGGCAGGCATATTTGGTAAGACCTGGGGGATAGGGTCTGTGGGGTTGTGCAACGGGGTGTAGGGTCTGTATAATAGTTATGCCCGGGGCTTGCGCCGCCGGGCTAGCTTACGACGCCCCTTTGGGGCTATGATACAACCGACCGAATGGAGCTGCCTAGAGAACCGCCTATTATTTCGATATTACCGCCTTTTTTTTTGGGGGGGGCGCACCCAGCCGAATGGATAAACAGTCAAAAGCCCCGCGCCAGAGGCTGGCGCAGGGCTTTGGGATATGCATTTGAAGGCTTTTGACCTTGAATTATTTGAGACGGATGACGTGGTGGCGGCGGTGTACACGCGAGAGGCGGCGATGCTTGTAGAGCATATATTTGCGGTAGACCACGAAGGCAGTGAGGGCCGCGACAATAGCAAGAAGGAAGATAACGATACCGCCTCCGAGATTGTCGCCCTTTACCTTAGACCACATGTCGAGGACCTCGGCCGTGTGCTCGCCAGCATCATGAATCATGGCGCAACGGGCAACCACCGCACTATCGGGATACATAATAGGATCGAGATGAGCCTCGCCACCTATCGAGCCAAAGAAATAGGAAAGATTCTGAGTCTCGGGATATGCCTCCTCGTCGCTCATCTCATCGAGAATCTTCTCGCCCGCCACGCTGCTGACGTAACCCGTGGTCTCCATATTGGCGAGGGCCACATCCTCCTGGCATAGGTAGTTGATAAAGAACGAGGCGGCACGCGGATTACGCGAATAGCGGGGTATAACCCAACCATCGAACCAGACATTGCTGCCTTCGCGGGGGACCTCATATCCGAGCGAGACACCGACATTGGCAGCCTCCTCGATGGCCCAGACGGCGTCGCCACTCCATGTCATATTGAGCAGAGCCTTGCCCTTGGTCATTGTCTCCTTGCCGAAATCGGCCTCCCAGCCTGCTATGTTGGGTTTGAGGGTCTTGAGGTATTTCTCTACCGTCGCGATGGCATCGGGGGAGTAGTCATTCATTAGCTGAGGGACTGTGACCTTGCCGAGGGCGAGTTCCTTGCGGTGGGCATAGATGAGTGCCGTGCCATAGGAATCGCGGTAAGAGTCCTTCATGAGGAGCTTGCCTTGGTAGAGACGATTCCAGAGAGTGCCCCACGTCTCGGCATCGCGCTGAGGGACTTGAGCCTTGTTGTAGAGGATGCCACACGTGCCCCACATATATGGCACAGCGTAGTTATGAGCAGTACGGCCGTTGTTGCTTACGTCGTCGATTTGCGCGACTATGTAAGGCGAGACGTTGTGGATGTAGTTGGGAGTCTTGCCGAAATTGGTGTCGATAGGCAAGAGGAGATCCTTGCGGAGCATACGCTCAATGATATATTCCGAAGGGCACACGACGTCGTAGTCCTCGTGTCCGCGCTCGATCTTGGTGAGCATAACCTCATTGATGTCGAACGTCTGATAGATGACGCGTACTTTCTTGCCAGTCTGCTGCTCATACCAAACAGGGAAATTGGCAAGGACATCCTCATCGATATAGTCGGCCCAGTTGTAGACCTTCAGAATCTCCTCACGGTTCTCGTTGTTGTAGCACGACGAGAGAGGCAGAGCCGCAATGCAGACAGCGAAGAGGCGAAGAACTGCCGAAGAGACCTTGCGCACGAGCGACAGAATGCTATTTCTTCTCATTGTTTTTCGCACTACGTTTGTTGACAACTATGAGGATTATGAGCACCACGACAAAAATTATTGTCGAGAGGGGACGGAGCTCGGGAGTCAGGCCACCCTTGCGCGCATCGGCATAGATGAATGTCGAGAGAGTCTCGAGACCCTCGTTACCGATGGTGAAGATAGTGACGGCGAAATCGTCGATACTCATTGTAACCGCGAGAAGGAAGCCGGAGAGCATACCGGGCAAAATCTCGGGAATGATAACCTTGCGGAGGGCCTGCATTGGCGACGCGCCGAGGTCCAGGGCGGCCTCATAGAGGTTAGGATTCATCTGGCGGAGACGCGGCATGACACTGAGAATCACGTATGGTATGCAAAACGTGATGTGGGCGATAACGACAGTAGTGTAGCCTTGCGGGATGCCGAGCGTGAAAAAGAGCAGGAAGAGCGAGATGCCTATAATGACATCGCCATTGATGACGGGGATGTTATTGACAAACTTGAAAATCTGCTTTGCCTGGCGGTTTCGCAAATTATAAATGCCGATGGCGGAAATAGTGCCGAAAAGGGTGCTCAACGTGGCCACGATGAGGGCTATCGTGACGGTATTGATGAGGGCGGCAGTAAGCGAATGGTGAGTGCCGACAGTGAAAAGATTTTCGTAGAGCTTGAGCGAGAAACCCGTCCAGTTGCCCATGACCTTCGACTCCGTAAAGGAGAAAATGATGATAATGATAATGGGCGAATAGAGGAGCAAAAGCAGAAGCCAGAGATACCCTTGGCAAAGGAACTTTTTCATCGCACGCCTCCTTCCTGCGGATCGGTATCACCCGCCATGAGCGACGACGCGCCAATAAGGAACAGCATGATGAGGGAGAGAGCCGCACCGTAGTTCCACATTGAATTATTGATATTCTCCTGAATGGTAGTGCCGAAGAGCTTGATATTATTGAGAGTCAAGAGCTCGGATATGGCAAAAGTGGAGATTGTAGGCATAAAGACCATAAGGATGCCACTCGCCACACCAGGCATAGAGAGGGGCAGGATAACCTTGAAGAACTGCTGCCAAGGCGACGCTCCGAGGTCCTCAGCCGCCTCAATGTAACTGCGGTCCATCTTCTGGAGAGTATTGTAGATGGGGTAGATCATGAAGGGGATGAAGTTGTAGACCATGCCGAAGAGCAAAGCCCCCTCTCCAAGCGGGAGGTCGGCAAAGTCGAAGAGCGCGACCGTGGCGAGGGTGCGCACGAGGACGTTGACCCACATTGGCAGGATGAAGAGCATCACGATTGTCGAGGCGTACTTCATCTTAGTCTGCGTCAGGATGTAGGCTGCGGGGTAGCCCAAGAGGATGCAGATGATGGTATTGAGGAACGCTATGCCAATGGAGTAGACAAAAGTGTTGATGGCCTCGGGGTGAGCCAGGAACTTTTGGAAATTGTAGAGGGTGAAATTGCCCTCCTCATCGGTGAAGGCGAAGACGACGATGAGCACCACAGGCAGAACCACAAAAATGGCCGCGAAGATGGCGTAGGGGATGCTCCAGCTCTGCCGAGAGGATAGGAGCCTGAGAAACCTTTTCAACTCTGAGTGAGAAATAAAAGATTAATACTCAACAATCTTAATGCCCTCGGAGTGGACTGTTATGCCTACGTGGTCACCGAGGTCCCAAACATCGTGGGTGTCCACGTAAATCTTCTCACCCCAGTCGGTATCTATGGTGAGGTGGTAGTGGTCGCCCATATAGAGGATGAAACTGATGTCACCCGTGAAAGTGCCATCCTGCTCATTATCGAAGAGCTCGATCTGGTCGAACGGCACAGTGACGGGGACAGAGACTCGCTCCTTCATCTTCTCGGGGAGCTCGACATTGAACTCGCAGCCGAGGAACTCGATGACACCATCGGCGTTGACCTTGGCATCGAACTCGTTGGTCACCTCGCCCTTGCGCATGATATGGATATTGTCGGGGACTACACTCAAGCCCACCGTCTGTCCGACCTCGAAATGCTTGTAGTTCTGAATCATAAACTCATAGCCATTGCCGAGTTCGGCCCACATCTCGTAGTGTACGCCCTTGAAGATCGAGCTTGTAATCTTGCCAGTGAACTGCGCACCTGCGGTATCTGTAGAGACCTCAATATCCTCGGGACGGATTACGACATCGACCTGTTCATCTTTCTCGAAACCCTTATCCACGCAAGGGATTGTGGCTCCAGCGAACTGAACGAGGCAATCCTGGAGCATGACGCCGTTGAGGATATTGCTCTCGCCAATGAAGTTGGCAACGAAGGCGTTGGCAGGCTCGTTGTAGATATCCGTGGGCGTTCCGATTTGCTGGATTTCGCCCTCGCTCATGACGACTATGGTGTCGCTGAGGGTGAGAGCCTCCTCCTGGTCGTGGGTGACGTAGACGAAGGTTATGCCGAGTCGCTCATGCATCTCCTTAAGCTCAAGCTGCATATCCTTGCGCATCTTGAGATCGAGAGCTGCTAGAGGCTCGTCGAGGAGGAGTACCTCGGGCTCGTTGACGATGGCTCGGGCTATGGCGATGCGCTGTTGCTGGCCGCCGGAGAGGGAATTGACGTCGCGGTACTCGTAGTCGCTCATATTCACCGTCTTGAGGGCACGCTTGACTTTGGGGAGTATCTCCTCTTTGGGTGTACCCTTGAGCTTGAGACCGAAGGCGATGTTGTCGTAGACATTGAGGTGTGGGAAGAGCGCATATTTTTGGAAGACGGTATTGACGTTGCGCTTATAGGGGGGAAGATTTGTTATGTCGTTGCCTGCTATGGTGATAGCTCCCTCTGTGGCTGTCTCGAAGCCCGCAAGGAGGCGGAGTAGTGTAGTCTTGCCGCAGCCGGAGGGGCCGAGGATGGTAAGAAACTCACCCTTACGGACATAGAGGTTGATGTCGTTGAGGGCCACCTTATCTCCGAACTTTTTGGAGACGTGGTTGATGTCTATGATGTGCTGGGCAGCCTTGTTCATTTTAAGGTCTTGATAGATAGTGTCTTTAGGAAGTCTTTAAAATATCGTCAAGATGTCTTGTTGGGGACTTGTTTTTTCGGCTGCAAATATTCTCATTTTTTCGGTAAAAAGAGAATGTTTATGCATATTGATGCACCACTTTAATATGTTTTAGCGGAAGAAAATACAGAGGGGGGGGGGGAAGTGTATTAGAGCTTAAGAGCGAACTGGGCGCGGAAACCCCACTTGGGCGCATCGCCAAAATCGTCGCCGCAGACGCGGTAGATATAGTCCACACGGAAGAAACGCAGGATGTTGTCGATGCCGACATTGAGCTCGACGTATGGCTTGGTGGGGCCCCCCACCCCATCTGGGAGGTCGAGCATATCGGCATGGCGGTCGGAGAGGCTGCCAATCATAACCTTGGCGCCAACGACTTCGCGAAGTCCGAGTTTGTATATGGCCGGCAACTTATGCAACAGGAGGCCATCGAGCTGATAATCTGCGTGGACGTAGACGTACTTGTCACAAACAAACTGCAGGTAGTCCATAAGGTTGAAGTCGTAGCGGTAGAAGCCGTACGTCTTGTTTCCTCGAGCGATGTTGAGCACCGAATATGGCAGTTTGCCGAAATAGATGCCATCCTCGACAGCCACATTGAGCTTTGTCTGACCGAGGTAGAAACAGTGCTTGACAGTGGTGTGGAGGCGCGCGTAGGAGCTCTCCTTGTCGCCAACACGTGTATGGCCGCCGCCCACGGTGAAGTGGAGAATGGGGAAATAGGTGGTGAGGTACATGCGCTGCAGACCATCGTCCATAAACTTCTCACGCCACGAGAGGCGGAAGTCGAGCGTCACCTCCTCTTGGCGGACAGAAGAGACGGCCTCGCCACCCTGAGTAAATGGATAATATTTGGGTGACTCCTGATTGAGGAACATGGCCTGAAGGCGGGTTTGGAAACCTGTGAACCACTCATTGTCGTAGCGCAAGCGGACTTTCTGGCAATAGAGCAACTCGTCAATCTGCTCTCGCTTAAAGAGTTGGGCAATGATATTGGTCTCGGATGTCGAGAGCATATTCTCGTAGAGGTAGAGGATATTCTCGTCCTCGCCAATCTTCATGAGGCGGTCGGAGTAGTTGAGTTCGAGCGTGCGACGCATAGGCGACTTGAAGCGATAGCCCACGCCGGCACCATACGTCGGGCGGGTATTGCGGAAACCATAGCCCACAATGCCACTCACAACCCAGTTTTCAGAAATCTCCTTACTCGTGCGGAGACCGAAACCAAGGTGTAGTCCCTCAATCTTGTTGGTATTGAACATCTCGCCGATGGAGCCTATCTCGACATGACCAATGTCCAGGTAACCAGTTATGGCCGCCTTGGCGAGGTAGTTGAAAGCCTTGATAGAGCCAACGTTGTTGAGCGAATCAATCATCGCATTGGCCTTGCGCTCCTCCTCGGTCATCTCGGCATGGCGACGCTCGTCCCAGAACTGATCATCTTTCTGCTTATAGTTATCGGCCTTGACGGTCTCTATGGCAAGAGCTTTTTTCGACAGTAACAGGGGCTCATCAATATCCAAGCGGACGCGGCTTTGGGAATTGACCATTCGGCAGAGGATCTCCAGTCGTTTCTTGTCAGAATTGACCGGCATATAATCCACGTGGACCTCCATCTCGTTTGTCCCGAAGAAAGGGATCGAGTCGCCCACCATTTGGAAAGAGCTCTTGAAAGCGAGCTTCTTGACGAAGTTTATATTGGTGCCCTTGGGCATGGAGGCCTCGATATAGAGGGGCGAAAAACGGTTGGTCTCGATGACCATGGTGCCCATAAAGACCTTATCGCCAACATTCTTGGGGCGGAACTTTATGGTGTAGAGCCTTGTGGAGTCGGGATTTGCGCAGCGCACGCCACTGAGATTTACTCCATCGGGAGTGATGGCTGCTGTTGGTTTCTTATTGACAATGAGGGAACTGTCGATAATGAAATAGTCGTAGTAACGTTCGCCATCGCTGGCAATAGGGCTAACGAAGCCGACGCCGAGCATCTTGACAACGTCATCGTAGAAATTGACCTCATTATCGAGAGCGTTGGAGAAGCCGCCTATCTCGTATTGCTTGAAGATGTCGATGCCGCGTGTGCGGTCAGCAAGGACTGTGGTGCGCGCCTTAGTGGGGTCGGCTTGCGTCTCGTTGTGGCTAAGGGTTTCGGAGAAGTAGACCGGGAGGTAGCGCGTGCTGTCGTCCGGGGAGATTTGCATAAGGTCCTTGGCACCGCGGAGGATGAGGCCCTTGTCGGCGGCGCGGTCGGAGATGTTGGCGAGGCTATATTCCCAGCGGGTGTATTTCTCGTACTCCGTGCGGAGATGTTGCGCCGGGTCGTTTTTTGCTTTGCATTTTGCCACTGCTCGGAGAAGTCGGTATGGCTTATCGTCGAGATGCACCACGACCTCATCTATCTGGAGGTTGTCGGGTTTCATCTTGATGATCACTGTATCACCTTTGGCAGTGGCTTTGGCGAGGTCGTCTACAAGGCGGAATTGCTCGTCGTAGCCCATGGCCGAGAAGCGGATGGTGTCATATTTGGCGGGCACGGAGAGTTGGAAACGGCCGTCGAGGTCGGTCTGCGTGCCGATAAGCGAGCCGCGGATATAGACGTTTGAGAAAGGGAGAGTCTCACCATTTTGGCTATCAACAAGCCATCCGGCCACCGCGCGATCGGGGCCAGTACGCGGTTTCTGAGCCTGCGTAGTTGTCGTCTTGCGACTGCGTTTGCCGGAGCCGCCCTTGTTTTGCGCCAAAGCGGACGGAGCCAATACGAGTGCCGCAATGAGTATTATGAGGATGTGTTGAAATTGCCGTAACATAGCAGTTGCGAAGATAAAACTAAAAATCGGATTTGAGTTTTATTGCGTGTTAAGGACTATTTCTTTATGTTAGGTTTGGGGAGAATTGGATATATGTCAGGAAGTTTGGTACAGAGAAATCAGAGCAGAGGCACCATATAAAGAGGGAGATAGGTAATACCATCCTCGACTTTAAGGTCAGCCGTGTGAATTACGTATGGCGTAGAAAGGCTATTGCCATACTTGGCGATGCACTTCCTAAGCGACGTAAGGGTATAACGCTGCGAAGACTTGACCTCAATTGGGCAAATGTTATGACGAGAGGTTATTACATTTTTCGATATGAGGAAATCAATCTCCATCCGATCTTCCGCCACATCTTTCTTGTATCTGGAGAAGAAGAAGAGCTTATGGCCAGAAGCCTTCAACATTTGTGCCACAATGTTCTCGATCACCATTCCCTCGTTAAATTCCAGCTTGCCGGTAAGCAGTTTGAGGTATAAGCCTTCCGACGCAATCTCCTTCTCGTTAAAAGCAAGGCTAATGAGCAAACCCGTGTCGGCGACATAGCATTTGAGTGTAGAATCGTCGGTATTGAGCCCGAGGCCAACACTTGGCTCGGTGGTATTGTATGCGATGTTTATGACCTGCGCATCCGAAAGCCAGAAAAAGGAAGTCTCATACTCTCGCATCCTTGCGCCCTCGGAAAGAACTTTAATCGAGAACTTCTTCTCATGCTTTTCAAGTTGCGAAGGCAAGGCGTCGAATATTTGCGTCACCTTAGAAGCGTATTTTGCGGCATACTTTTGAATATCGTTGCGATAGAGTTTTAGGATCTGACGCTTGACGACATCTACGGCTGCGAAATCGCGAGTCTTGGCATATTTATCAACGGCTTGCGGCATGCCACCAACAATAAGGTACTGACGGAAAAGATCCATAGCCTTTCGGTGCATGGCATCGCCCAACGGACGGCCTTTCTCAAAACACGCTTGAACAAGCGGCATCAAAGTATCGTTGCCCATTGCCCAGAGAAATTCCTCGAAATCCATAGGATAGACAAACAACTCCTCCTCCTCGGAAGGAATCATGATGCCCTCGACATTCTTCTTTATCGAGACGAGAGAACCGGTCTCTATATAATCGAAACGCCCATCCTCGACCAAATACTTTATGGCGGTGCGGGCCCTTGGGAAAAGCTGCACCTCGTCAAAAACTATTAGCGTCTCTCGATCATACAACTTTGTATTAGTGTACGAGCCGAGGAACATGAAGAAGGTATCAAGGTCACCAAGGTAGTCCTCAAATAACTGTTTTATATCCTTCCCAACCACGTTGAAATCGAGTATGACGTGGCTCTTATATTCATTCTTAGCGAACTCTCGCACTATATAGCTTTTGCCCACACGGCGAGCGCCATTGAGAAGGAGGGCAGTCTCACCTTTCCTATTCTGCTTCCAATCAAGCAGTTTTGAATAAATTTTCCTTTTCATTATCACCAATCCGCGATTATTATATCGGCAAAATTACACCAATCCGCGATTATTGCAAAGCATTTTTTACACCAATCCGTGATTATCAAACAGTCATTTTTACACCAATCCGTGATTATTGAATAGCCATTTTTACACCAATCCGTGATTATTGAATAGCCATTTTTACACC
>CAVILU010000051.1:0-13288 GCA_963643535.1 bacterium
TAGAATGCAAAAAAAACAAGCGCAGGTTAAAGGGAACTAAGCGCAAAAATCCGCAGATTGAGAATAAAGGATTGGGTGCAGAACACCGAATGCAGAGCAAAGAGAACCAATTGCAGAATACAAAGAGCTTGGCTTAGAAATTAGCAGACTTTGAGCTAAGGGCTTGGGTGCGGAACACAGAGAACAGAGAATCAAGCGCAGAAAAACAAAGAGCTGGGCGCAGAAATCCGCAGGCAGAGATCTAAGAGCTTGGGACAGAACACAGAACACTAAAAACCGAGCACAGGGAACAAAAATATTGTGCACCGAAAACCGCGAACTGTTAACTGTTAACTGAAAACTGTTAACTAAAAAAGGCTCCGGATCCTAATGAATCCAGAGCCTTTGAAGTTGGCACGGGTGGAGCGACTCGAACGCCCGACACTTGGTTTTGGAGACCAATGCTCTACCAACTGAACTACACCCGTGTGTCGTTTTTGACACTGCAAAAGTAGAGCCTTTTCTTTAAAATACCAATAGCACACTAAAGATTTTTTTGACTTTTATCCGCCTCGCAGCCTTTTAAGACTACTGATGTCCTTATTTTGAAATATATAGCCACTTTTTTCACTATCTTCGCGAATTGACTAACTTTTATAGATAGACAATGTCAGAAAAGAAAGACGCCAAAGTGACGACCACAACCTTCGCACGCATGAAGCGCGAGGGCGAGAAGATATCAATGCTCACTGCCTACGACTACACCATGGCCAGCATCCTCGACGAAGCTGGCGTGGACTCAATCCTTGTAGGTGACTCGGCGTCAAACGTTATGGCCGGTTGGCCTACAACCCTGCCCATCTCTGTCGATCAGATGATATACCATGGTGCGGCTGTCGTCCGCGCCGTGCGTCATGCCCTCGTCGTTGTCGATATGCCTTTCGGCTCTTATCAGTCCGGCATCCGCGACGGTGTGGCAAATGCAGTACGCATAATGAAGGAGACTCTGGCCGATGCCGTCAAGATTGAAGGTGGCCAAGAGATGATCCCCACAATCCGCGCCATTGTCGAGGCCGGCATCCCGGTGGTTGGCCATCTCGGCCTTACCCCTCAGAGCATCAATAAGTTTGGTGGATACGGTCTCCGTGCCAAGGATGAGGCTGAGGCCGCCAAGCTTCGCGCTGATGCCGAGGCTCTTGAGTCTGCGGGATGCTTCGCTATCGTGCTCGAGAAGGTGCCTTCGGCTCTTGCCGCGGAGGTCGCTGCCAAGTCGTCGGTGCCCATCATTGGCATTGGCGCGGGCGACAAGGTCGATGGCCAAGTGCTTGTCGGTCAGGATATGCTCGGCATGGGCACTATGTTCCGCCCCAAGTTTGTGCGCCACTACCTCAATCTCCACGACGAGATTGCCGATGCCGTGCGCCGCTACTCAGCCGACGTCAAGAATGGCTCTTTCCCAAACGCCGACGAGCAGTATTAACAACAAGAAAAAATAACCTTATAATACCACAACTGACGTGGAGATACTTTACGAGGACAACCATATCATTGCCGTCAACAAGAAAGTCGGCGAGATCGTCCAGGCCGACAAGACCGGCGACCACACCCTGCTCGACGACGTCAAGGCCTACATCAAGGAGAAGTATAACAAGCCGGGTGATGTCTTCCTCGGTGTCGTGCATCGTATCGACCGCCCTGTGAGTGGCGTCGTGCTCTTTGCGCGCACCAGCAAGGCCCTCTCGCGCCTCAATGAGATGTTCGCGCAGAAGAAGGTCCGTAAGATTTACTGGGCCCTCACGCAGAACCGTCCCGAGCAACTCCAGGCCGAGCTCCGCCACTATATCGGCAAGAACGAGGAGAAGAACCGCGCTCTCGTGTCCGTAAGCCCCCGCACGGGCTACAAGGAGGCCATTCTCGACTACCGCCTCATCTCCAGCTCCGAGCGTCTCAACCTCCTGGAGGTGGAACTCAAGACCGGTCGCCACCACCAGATCCGCGCTCAGTTGGCGCGCATCGGTTGCCCTATCCGCGGCGACCTCAAGTATGGTGCCAAGCGCAGCAACGAGGGTGGCGGCATCAATCTCCACTCTCGACGTGTGGAGTTCGAGCACCCCGTCAGCCATCAGCAGATTACCATCGTGGCTCCCGTCCCCACAAACGACAATGCTTGGCGTGCCTTCGCTAACGTCAAGGATTCGGATTGCTAGACTATATTCAGTTCAACATATTACGATAATCGCGGCAAGAAAGGGTAGGGGGCGGCAAACTCCCCTTGCAATTCTCCCCTAAGCCGACATTTCACATAACGATACAATGTTTGAGAACCTTACCGACCGGCTCGAGAAGTCGTTCAAGATGCTCAAAGGCGAGGGCCAGATTACTGAGCTCAACGTCGCCGAAACTCTCAAGGATATCCGCAAGGCACTCCTCGACGCCGATGTCAACTACAAGGTGGCCAAGCAGTTCACCGACAACGTAAAGCAGAAAGCCCTCGGTCAGGAGGTCCTCAAGTCCGTCAAGCCCGGTCAGATGATGGTCTCCATCGTCTACGATGAGCTTACTCAGACCATGGGTGGCGACGTCGTCGATGTCAACCTCAAAGGCAACCCCGCCATCGTCCTCATGAGCGGTCTCCAGGGCTCTGGTAAGACCACTTTCGCTTGCAAACTGGCTAACCAATTTAAGACTCAGCGCGGCAAGAAGCCCCTCCTTGTGGCAGGTGACGTCTACCGCCCCGCGGCTATCAACCAGTTGCAGGTTCTCGGTGAGCAGATTGGTGTGCCCGTCTTCACCGAGGAGGGCAACTCCAATCCCGTAGACCTTGCGCAGAAGGGTATCGCCAAGGCTAAGCAGGATGGTTGCGACGTCGTAATTATCGATACCGCGGGCCGTCTTGCCGTAGACGAGGAGATGATGAAGGAGATCGAGGCCATCAAGAAGGCTGTCGATCCTACCGAGACCCTCTTCGTGGTCGACTCCATGACTGGTCAGGATGCCGTCAACACTGCACGTGAGTTCAATGAGCGTCTTGATTTCGATGGCGTTGTCCTCACCAAGCTCGATGGCGATACCCGTGGCGGTGCCGCTCTCTCAATCCGCCAGGTTGTCAACAAGCCTATCAAGTTTGTCGGTACGGGCGAGAAGATGGAGGCTATCGATGCTTTCTATCCTTCGCGTATGGCCGACCGTATCCTCGGCATGGGCGATATCCGTTCTCTCGTGGAGCGCGCCAAGGCTCAGATTGACGAGGAGGAGGCAAAGAAACTCCAAAAGAAGATTGCCACCAACAAGTTCGACTTCGATGACTTCCTCGCTCAAATCCAGCAAATCAAGAAGATGGGTAACCTCAAGGAGCTCGCTTCCATGATTCCTGGTGTCGGCAAGATGATCAAGAATGTCGATATCGACGACAACGCTTTCAAGGGTATCGAGGCTATCATCCGCTCCATGACCCCCGCCGAGCGCAAGAACCCGCAGATCATCAACGGCAGCCGTCGCAAGCGCATTGCCGACGGTAGCGGCACGAGCATCCAGGAGGTCAACCGCCTCCTCAAGCAGTTCGAGGAGACCCGCAAGGTCATGAAGATGATGAACTCCGGCGTGGGCCGCAACCTCGCACGTTCCCTCGGCAGCAAGATGGGTCTGCGCTAAGCATCCCCGATTTCCTCTAAAAAACAGCAGTACCTCAGTTTCTTATAAATATAAGGTATGACAATTATCGATGGCAAGGAGACGGCTCGCCAAATCCGTCAAGAGATTGCGGCCGAAGTCGAGACAATGGTCGCCGGCAAGAAGAGGCCCCACCTCGCCGCCGTCCTCGTAGGACACGATGGTGGCAGCGAGACCTACGTCGCCAATAAAATCAAGGCGTGTGAGGAATGCGGTTTCGTGTCCTCTCTCCGTCGCTTTGAGGCCGACATCACCGAGGAGCAGCTACTTAAGGTTGTGGACGAGCTCAATAACGACCCCGATGTAGACGGTTTCATAGTCCAGCTCCCCCTCCCGAAGCATATCTCGGAGGAGAAGGTGACCGAGGCTATCGACCCTCGCAAGGATGTCGACGGTTTCCACCCGCAGAATGTTGGCCGCATGACTATCGGTTCGCCTGCTTTCGTGTCCGCAACGCCTCAGGGTATCGTGGAACTCATTCGTCGATATGGCGTTGAGACCAAGGGCAAGAAGGCCGTCGTCATCGGTCGCAGCAATATCGTGGGCCGCCCCATGAGCATTCTCCTCTCGCAGAAGGGTGTCGATTGCACCGTCACTCTTACCCATAGCCGCACACCCAACATTGCCGAGGTCTGCCGCGATGCCGATATCATCGTCGCCGCCATTGGCAAGCCAGGTTTCGTCACAGCCGATATGGTAAAGGAGGGAGCTACGGTAATAGATGTAGGCACTACCCGCGTCGAGGACCCCACTGCCAAGAAGGGTTGGAGGCTCCGTGGCGATGTCGATTTCGAGAACGTCTCGCCCAAGTGCGCGTTTATCACGCCCGTGCCCGGTGGCGTTGGCCCCATGACCATCTGCTCTCTTATGCAGAACACTCTGCTTGCCGCCAAGAAGGCCATCTACAAGTAGAGATCTTAATACAGTAGCCGGTGTCGCCTTGCGCCTCGTTTTGCGCAGTGCGGCGCCGGCTTTCTTCTTTTCATCATTCCACCACAAAAAAAGCAACACTATGAAGTCAATCTTGAAGCCAGCTCTCTCAGCGGTGCTCGCCATTGCGTCCCTCTCTTGCGCCTCCATTGCGAGTGCGCAGACAGACGTGAGCCTCTTCATGAAGGCGGACCACGTACAGCGTGCCGTCGTCGATACTACTCTCGACAATCTCTATAAACCCATTGGTCATCACGGCCCTGCCGTAGAGAACTCATATATGGCTCTCCGCCTCTACTTCAAGGCGGGCTGCGCTGTGGATGTATATTCAAAGAACAAGCCGTCGCTCGAACTCAAGAAGTATGGTTGGTATCCCTCTAAGGAAGATATCGCTGCTGGCTCGGGTTGCGATGAGTACCGCGTGGGCAAGACTACTGGTCTCGGTGGCTTCAGCCTTTGGGATGGCGAGAAGCAGATCCTCATCGAGGGCACTGCTGGCCGTCGTGCCGAGGTTCGCAAGACCAAGAATGGTGCCGAGATGAGTATGCTCGTGCGCGGCGTGGAGTATAAGGGAGAGAAGGTTGACATCAAGATCACCGTCTCCGTGAGCGATGATAGCCGTGTGGCCGAGATTAGTGCCGAGTGCGTTAGTGGCCAGAAGGTTGTCTTCATGTCTGGCGTCAATTTCCATCCCGGTCAGCAGCTTAAGTTGGCCGATGGTCGCATTGCCGTTTGGGGTGTCCATCCCGCGGATGTCGTCGAGAACCCGCTGCCCATTGGTGCAGGTCTCACATATAAGACTAAGGTGTGGTCGGGCCTCGATATCGATAATACCCTCGGCTTTGTCGCAATCAAGACTCGCAAGGCCGTCACCAAGGCCTCTGTGAAGGTCGTCGCCGCATGTTCGCGTGAGGATGCCATCAACACTTGCCAGAAGTTCTTCGACTACGTCTTCGCCCTTTAAATAACTCAATATTCTGCGCCGTGCCGTTCGATTTGATTTGGTTCCTCAATTGCGCCCTGCAGGTCTTTGCCGCCGTGATGGCTGTCAAGCTTACGCGGCTCACAAAGACTAACCTCTCGTGGATTCTCATCTGCGTGGGCCTAGTGGTGATGTCCGTCCGCAGTGTCATTCAGATTGTGAACGTCTTCTTGCCCGGTTTCGGTTTCGATTCGCACGAGCCGTATTCCATTGGCAGTATCATCGTCTCTTTTTGTTTCGCTATTGGCGTTTTCCTTATCCGCAAGATGTTCCTGCAACTGACTCAGACCGAGGCCAAACAGCGCGAATATGAGAAGATGTTGCTCAATACCACCATCATGACCGAGGAGAACGAGCGCCGACGCTTCGCCACCGACCTCCATGACGGCCTTGGCCCAATACTCTCCTCCATCAAGATGAGTTTCTCGGCTGTAGCCGACGACATTACGGATAAGGATGTGCGCCATAACCTCGAACTCGCTATCAACGAGGCCATATCCACCGTCCGCGAGGTGAGCAACAATATGAGTCCGCATATCCTCACAAATCTCGGTCTCCGCCGCGCTATTGTCAATTTCATCGGCAAGATAGCCTTCCCCAAGGATATGCAGGTGAGCTACAACATCCAGGTTGGCGACAAGCGTTACCCCGAGACAAACGAGATAGTCCTCTACCGAGTCTTTTGCGAACTTGTCAATAAC
Source organism: bacterium (assembly GCA_963643535.1). GTDB lineage: Bacteria > Bacteroidota > Bacteroidia > Bacteroidales > Marinilabiliaceae > W3P20-009. Next base: position 6,262 of record CAVILU010000051.1, read on the forward strand.
ACAATGCGCCATGCGGGTGCCACGGCCATCAATTTCCGCCTGGAGGAGATTGACGGTGAGCTCAAACTGACGTATAAGGACAACGGTACGGGCTTCGACCCGCAGCTCCTCGATGAGAATAATGAGCAGCGACTTGGCATGGGACTCTATAATATCGTCTCTCGTGTGTCGTCCATCAAAGGCCGTTACCAGTTCCGCAAGGGAGGTGAGGAGGTCGCTATGGACGAGCCTACTCAGGAGAAACATGGCATGGTGGCCGAAATTTGGGTGCCTGTGGTTGACAAGTAGCCATTTATTTGCGAACTTAGCAATTGAATAACCAACCTTAGAGAGGGAGTATATCCAGACTGTATGAATATTTGGCTTGTTGATGACCATCAGCTTTTCCGCGCCGGTTTCCGCACCTTGCTGTGCCGCCTGCGCGATGCCAATGTGACCTTCGAGGCTAATAATGGCCAGGAGTTTATAGACCACCTCGTTTGCGCCAAGCCCGACGTGGTGTTTATGGACATTGCCATGCCGCAAATGGATGGCATACGTGCCACGGAACTCGCCCTTGCCGAGAATCCCGACCTCAATATCATCATACTCTCGATGTATGGCGAGAAGGAGTATTATACCAAGCTCGTCGATTTGGGCGTGCGAGGTTTCTTGCTCAAGAGTTGCGACTTCAAGGAGGTCGAGATGGCTCTGGATGCCGTGCGCGACGGTGAATGTTATTTCTCGCAGGAGCTTCTTCAGCAGATGATTTTCCAGTCGTCGGGCTCGCAACCCGCCGACGACCTCTCTTCCCGCGAGCGCGACGTGCTTACTGAGATTTGCAATGGCGGCTCGAACCAGGATATCGCCGAGAAACTTTTCATCAGCAAGCGTACCGTCGAGAAGCACCGTGCGAACATTATGATGAAGACTGGTTGCGGCAATACTGCGTCACTCGTCGTTTTTGCCGTCAAAAATGGACTTTACAAGATAAACTGAGGGGTGAACGTCCACTCTGTCGCCAAATTTTAAAGACAAAAAATAGCCGACTCATTCTGCAATGAGCCGGCTATTTTATGTGTGTGCGTTGCGCGCAATCTTACTCCAAGTACTCTTTTGCCCAATCGGCAATTTCCTCTTCAGGCATTCCGTTGAGCAGTTTGCCAGCCTCCCACTTTACTTCGGGATAGCTCGTCTTGAAGACGCTCTCGGAGTTCTCGATGCCGCTGCCGCCAGATGTCATGAACATCACGACGCGCTTGCCTTTGAGCTGATATGTGTCCATAAAGGTGTTGATGATGCGTGGCGCACCGTTCCACCAATTGGGGAAACCGAGGAAGACGAGGTCGTAGTCGTCGAGCGTCTCCTTGCTCTTCTCGAATGCGGGGCGCGACATTGGATTGTCGTTCTCGCGGCAGCAGCGGGATGTCTTCTCACGCCAGTCGAGGTCTGCGTCGGAATATGCCTCGCTGGGCTTGATCTCAAACAGTTCCGCGCCTGTGGCTTTGGCTACCTTTTCGGCTGCGGCCTTGGTTGTGCCTGTGGCTGAGAAGTAGGCTACGAGGACTTTTGGGGCGGACTCGGTCTCTGTCTGCGTGTTTTCGGATGATGCCTTGGCGCCGCAAGACATCAGCGATACGGCAGCCGCTGCGGCAACCGCAATGAGGGACAAAATTTTTTTCATTTTGTATGTGGGTTTATGTTGTTGCTAACTCTTGACTGTTGAGCATACCCAAAACTACAAATAAAGCCCCAATAGCCTCTTATAAACATTACGGATTGAGTTAAACAAATTACGGCAATATTGCGACAAAATACCCCAAGCCTCTAAAACCGCCTTGGTTTTCATACACCACACCCGCCCTTCCGTACTCCACTAATATCAGTTCATACATCTCCTTGGTAAAGTTCAAGGTGCTATAAATCAAGTTTGTACATTTGTAATGTGAAACAGATGAGACGAAGGCCTAACGCACGAACTTCATCCTTTCACGCCTCCGAATATTGCCATCGGCAACGCCCCATAAAAACAAACCTCGGTTGTAGCCCGTGTGATAAATTCGGAAAATAGTTCACTTTTTTTTTAGCTGATGCTTTGTTATTTCAATTAAACGTTGTAATATCGCGTCACATAACCAATCAAAAACACGTTACTGCTTATGAAGAACTGATACTCGTTTTTTTAATTCTTTTTTTCTATGACGAGTATTGTTTCTAACGCTTCTGCTAAGTCTGTCAGACTTTCCGTAGCATCCACCTCTAACCTTTCCACCCCCTCAGTACTTCAATTAGAGCGTCTGTCCGACGCTGAGCTTGTTGCGGCATATCGTGCCGGTAACGAGAATGCTCTCTCTATCCTTTTGCTTCGTCATGAGGACAACTTGCATCGTTTCCTGATGAGCAAGACCCATGATTATGACGTGACGGCAGATTTAGCTTTGCAGACAGTTATGTCCGTTTGGAAGTGCCTTTCTGAGGGCCGCTATTGCGAGAGCTCCAACTTTAAGAGCTGGCTCTTGACTATTGCATTAAACAAATTTAAGGACTCTTTTCGTAAGGCGTCAAGGAGTGTAGAGGATCGCCCTATCGACCTCGGTATCTTTATGGATCCCAATGTTGAGGATAGTGACCCACGCGACCCCATCGATCCCGTTGACGAGGCTGAGAAAAAGGAAGCATTGCTTTGCTTTGTCGAGGAAAAGGTAAAGGAGTTGCCCGCAAAACAGCGTGAGGTGATCGAGATGAGACTTCAGGGTCTCTCTTATGCCGAGATAGCCGTCGAGTTGGGCGTAACTCTCAACACCGCCCTCGGACGTGGCCACAATGCCATGGAGAGCCTTAAGAAGCTCTGCCGAAATTGTTTCAGCGAGGTAGCGTAAACAGTTAACAGTTAACAATTAACAGTTAACAATTCCGGTTACTGTTACTGTTGGCTATGCACTGCTAACTGTGCACTGTTAACTGTGCACTGTGCACTAGAAAAGTTCGCCCGCCACTCCAGCTAATTTGGAATGGCGGGCGAAATGTGTGTTATAGCTTGGTTCCTTTACATTTGCGGAGCCTCAACCGTCTCACCATTGATGAGGAGGTTGGTGAAGGTAATCTTGGTGGCAGCGTTAATCTTGTTGCCTTCTTTGACGCCGTCGAAGTGGCAGTCCTCGACGTTGATGTTCTCGACGTTGGTGGGTGCCGTAGGGAGGCCGTCGATGAAGACGCCGTATTTGCTGCTGGCGCTGGTGACGTTCTGGAGGTTGACATTGCGGACCGTGGGCGGGTAGAGGTGGTCGCAATTCTCGTCAGGCTCGTAGAGGAGATTGATCTTGAGGACGCTCTCGTTGCACTTGCCTACCTTGACATTGCGTACCCATACGTTCTCGATGATGCCGCCGCGACAATCGCTGGTCTTGATGCGGATAACGCGGTCGAGCTCAGGGCTGTCCATATCGCAGTTCTCAACCCAGAGGTTCTTGAATCCACCGGAAATCTCGCTGCCGAGGACTACACCACCGTGACCATTGGCCATACGGCAGTTGCGTACGTATACGTTGGTCGTTGGGCGAGCGGCACGGCGGCCGTCGTTGTTGCGACCGCTCTTGATGGCGATGCAGTCGTCGCCAGTGTTGAAGTAGCAGCTGTCGATGAGGACGTTGCGGCAATCCTCGGGGTCGCAGCCGTCGCCGTTGGGACCGTAGTTGTCAAACTTGACGTTGCGGACGGTGAGGTCGGTAACGTTCAGCGGATGGAGAGTCCAGAAAGGTGAGTTCTTGAGAGTCACACCCTCGATGAGGACATTGCGGCTGTTGCAAATATTGACGAGCTGTGGGCGAAGTCCATCCTCTACACCGAATACTTTGCGCTCGGCAAGGGGAGTCTTGTCGCGGTCGTAGGCGAGGAGCATATCGCGCGCGGGCTTCTGATTGAGCATGCCCTCCTCATATCCGTAGGCCTTCTTGCCCTTCATGTACCACCAGTTTTGGTTGCTGCCTTGGCCGTCGATTACGCCCAGGCCGGTGATGGCGACATTTACAGTGCTGTCGGCAAAAATAAGGGGGTGGAGATTTTGGCAGTCGAGGCCTTCCCAACGGGTAACAACGGTCTCGGCATAGTCTGCGTAGTTGGTGGAGAAGAGCAGTGTGGCGCCCTCGGCGAGGTGGAGGTTTACGTTGCTCTTGAGGGTTATGGGACCCGTGGTCCAATCACCTGCGGGCACGAGGACTACGCCGCCGCCCGTCGCGGAGCATGAGTCGATGGCTGCGCAGATGGCTGCCTTGTTTGCATTTGCCTCGGCATCCGTCGATGCGCCAAAGGATACGATGCTGAAGGTGTCGGTGCAGAAGGTGGGCACTACCATGCTGTCCACCATGCTTTGTGCTGCTGCAAAGGCTTCGTCCATGGGCGAGAGCTCCTTGGGCTGGCTGCAAGCCACGAGGGCGCCGGCACCGGCTAAGGTGATGAAAAATCTGTTGTGGTTCATCTTGATTTTTGTGGATATTATTTTGCAAATATATCTAAAATAGCTGATTGGGCTGCCCTAGAGGCCTGTGATTTTTCCTTTTTGTAACATTTGCCTTACTCTACGATGTTAACGTTCGTTATGTCCGGCTCGTAGGCAAGCGCGTGTATTATGTCCGATTGGCTTACCTTGCTGTTGAGCGTCAGGCGGAAGGTCAGGGTTGACGTGCCTGCGGGGATGTCGGCCGACATTGATGACGCCTTGAGTTTACCTCCGGTGTCGCATATCTTTTTCTCGATATGGCTGACGTTTGGGGTGGGGGTGCTGAGGCTTATTGTCAGGATGAGATTTTCCCCGTCAATGCGGAAAAGCCGCTCTATGCGTTCCATTGTCACGAGCACAAAGAGCGTCATGACGGTCATTACGATGGCTCCAAGATAGAGCCCCGCGCCAGCTGCCATTCCCACTATCGAGGTCTGCCATATGCAAGCGGCCGAAGTGAGTCCCTGCACTCCTCCTTTACTCTTGACAATGGCGCCTGCGCCAATAAAACCGACGCCGGCGAGCACTTGCGCCGCAATACGTCCGGGGTCGCCATTGAGCATATCGGGATGTGTCTGCGGCAACCAAATGGAGATGATGACGGCGCATGCTGAGCCAAGGCAAATAAGCGTGAAGGTGCGGAGTCCCGCGTCATGTCGGCGCACCTGACGCTCGGCGCCAATGCAGAGTCCGAGGATGAGGCCAAGAACCAGGCGCAGGGCCGTCGTCTCGGGCGTTATATGGTCCTCGCTTATTATGCTGTTGAGGAATTCAATCATGGCTCGATGTCTTTATTTTATAGGAAGCGGATGTCGGTTATGACGTTTTGGCCCACGGCCTTGTTGATGGCCGATATTATGCGACTCTTGAGGCGGAAGAGCTCATTGCGGACCACGCTGCTGTTGAGGCCGACGTACATCACGCCGTCGCTCACCCTGACGGAGTCTGTCACGCGGTTGACAGTGGGGCCCATGACGGATTGCCACACTGTCTGAGCCTGATGCTCAAGCATCTTTTTCGAGGTGCCGTCTTCCTTGAGCACCTCCATTACTATTTCGGATAGTTTGCGCGAAGTGTCTAGTGGCATGGTTGTGTGTGTTGTTCGGGATTGTCTTTAGTTGTCGGATTTGTCCGCGTCACTGGTATTGCTGGCCGGACCTACGTTCTCCGCCTCTTCTGCGCGGCCTCCGTCGATTGCGAAGATTTTGTAGTCTTTGCCCACCTTGCCGAGTACGTCGCGTAGGCGCGTGAGGTTGGTGTCGGTTATGAAGGTCTGTCCAAATTGGTCGGATGCCATCATGGAGATCAGCCTTTCGCCGCGGTGTATGTCCAGTTTGTCGAATACGTCGTCGAGCAAGAGTATGGGGCTCGTCTGTTTGCGCTCTCTGAGGTAACGATATTGCGCCAGCTTGAGGGCTATGACGAACGACTTGCGTTGACCTTGCGACCCTACGCGTTTTATCGGGTAGCCGTCCATGCTGATGTCGATGTCGTCTTTGTGGATTCCGCGGGATGTGTAGCCTAGTGCCAAGTCGCGTTGGCGTGCCTCTACGAGTCCGCGGTAGAGTTCGTAGCGGTCGAGGCCCGTGACGTATTTCATCTCGACGCTCTCGCCGCCCTCGGCTATGGAGTGATATAGCTCGGCCACGACAGGTTGCAGCCATGCCACGAACTCGCGGCGTTTGGCGGATATGACAGTGCCTATTTGCGCCATCTGCTGGTCGAAGATGTCGAGCAACGTGGTGTCGGCCATTGGGCCGCCGTGGTCGGCAAGGTGTTTCAGTAGGGCGTTGCGCTGCGTCAGCAACTTGTTGTAGGACATTAGGGAGTCCATATACCCCTTGTCGCACTGCGATATTACGCTGTCGGCATATTTGCGGCGGGACTCTGGGCTGTCGGATATCAGGGCCTCGTCGGCCGGCGAGATGACCACGAGGGGCAGGAGGCCAATATGGTCAGCCAGTTTGTGGTACTCTTTCTTATTCCGCTTGAATTGCTTTTTCTGTCCGGCCTTGAAGCCGCAATAAATGTCCTCGGGCCCCGACGGAGCGTCGTACGATCCTTGGATGACGAAGAAAGGTTCGCCATGCCGGATGTTGACGGAGTCCGTGAGGCCCGAGAGGCTTTTGCAAAAGGAGAGGTAATAGATGGCGTCGAGGATGTTTGTCTTGCCCGCGCCATTCTGACCGACGAAGCAGTTGACGCCCGCCGACATGGCGAAGTCCGCCGCGCCGATGTTTCGGAAGTTTACTATGCTTAGTTTGTCGAGCCTCATATCATTGCCTCTTTGCTGAAGTTTTCTATGCGCAAAGATAAGCAATTTTGATAAGCATTCTCGACTAAGATCGGCTCCTCAGGGCGCGCATGGCGTTGAGGACTGCGAGGACGGTTACGCCGACATCGGCAAAGACAGCCATCCACATGTTGGCGAAGCCAAGGGCGGCCAAAATGAGCACCGCCACCTTGACAGATATGGCAAAGATGACATTTTGCCTGGCAATAGAGAGTACGTATTTAGCAATGCCAACGGCCGCCGCCACATTACTCGGTTTG
>CAVILU010000052.1:0-12885 GCA_963643535.1 bacterium
GTTCTAAGCTGATCGCTAAGAACTCGTAGTGCCTTTGGGGCTCGGAGGGGGTGTTGCACATATCCTTCTTATCTCCATATTTCAAAACCCCGCCTTTCGGGGTGACGTAGCCCTAACGGGGCGTCGTATGTTAGCCCGGCGGCGCGAGCCCCGGGGTATTATATTTCCCTCGGACAATTGTGTATGCCTTGGGCTGTTATATACGCTCCGGGCTGTTGTATATACCTCGGTCAGTTATTCCCTCGGGCAATTAATGTATGATGAACCCCAAACTGAAGAACTGCGAACTGTGCACTGTGCACGCGAACTGTTAACTGCTAACTGTTAACTGTTAACTGAATAGCTTCCGGCGCGTTATAAGACTCCATCATCTCCCGATAGAACTTCTTTGGGCTCACCTGCGGCAGCAGGAACGGCTTCGACGCATGCCCGTCGGCATCGATGTGAGCCAGGTAGAGCCGCGTATACAGCCCATCGCCGCGGCGGCTCGAGAACACCACCCAATGTGAGTCCGAGCTCCAGTTGTGGAAGCTCTCCGTGTCGTCGCTATTGATCTCATCCATTGGCCGCGCCTCGCCCGTCTTGAGGTCCATCATCCATAGGTCCGACTCTTTGTGCCAAATGGGGAAAGTGCCGTAGTCGCAGGTGGTGAACATGAGGTGGCGCCCGTCGGCGGATGTTCGCGGGAAGGATATGCTGAGGCCCTGCGCACTGAGATCTAGGACGGTGTCTGCCGTAGCTGCCAATTGCCCCGTCGTGGCATCGAAACCTACACGTTTGAGGATATAGTGCACGTCCCGCACCCCGGCGGGCACTGGCAGTGGCGTTGCCGAGCAGTAGTAGAGTGTCCGCCCGTCGGCGCTGAAGCACGGGAACGTCTCCCAGCAACTGTCTGTCTTGTTGAACATCGGGCTGGTTATTATGCGGTCCTCGTCGGCATCGTATATCACCATGTCGCTCGCCACGTCGAAGACCTCCAGCCTCTTGGCGCTCGCCTGGTGGAACGACTGGCGGGTGGTGTTCACCGAGAAGGCTATATAACGGCCGTCGGGGTGCCAGGCGGGGTAGGTGGTCGCGCCAATCGTCTCAGGTCGTTTCATGTTGACGAGCTTCTTATGCCCGTTGCGAGATACCACCGTGCCGCCTTTCTCGCCGCGGATGTGGAACACGTAGTCCTCCGAATGCCCGCGACGCGACGTGTGGCAGTTTATGCAGCTGTTTGTCACTTCGGTGTTCTCCATTATAGACATCTCTCTGAAAGTGGCCAAATCGCGTTCGTAGAGCCCCATGCGGCTATATACCTCATAGCCCGGGGCGATGCGACGGTACGCCAACCCCATGTCCTTCATCTCGTCGCCCGATACGTATATGGCAAATGGGCGGTACTCCTTCCACCCGTCGGCAAACTTGGCCGAGACGCGCACCATGATGCTGTCGCCGTCCGCGCAGTCGGCCAGTAGCGAGTGCCATTCGTCGATGTCGAAATTAGCCTCTTCGCCCGAGCCTACAATCTCGCCTCCTCGCCCGTTGCTGGCCACGGCATATACAGCCTCGGCATCGTCAGATGTCATCCCGAAGTCGAGTGGCGCGATACCTTTGGGGACTGTCACTCCCGCATAGTCTGGCCATATCTCGGGCATCGTGTCCACCGCCCGTGCGCCCGTGGGCTTCTCGGCGCAAGACGTTATCATCATTCCTCCCGCCAAAACGATGGCGGCGTATATTGGTTTTTGCATAAGGTGCGTTTCTTTTTGATTAATGTTGCCTGGTCTTCCACAAGGCCATTGGGTGCGATTTTATTCGCTCTATTATTTCGTGCTCGTCAAAAAGTAATTCTGGTGCGTATTCTCTGATATTGAACTTCTTGATATACTCTTTCTCGCTGTCCGTAAGAATAAGTAAGTCTGAAAGAAAAGTCTTCACTTCAACCTTGACGCGCTCGAAATCGAACCGCTCGCTTCGCCTGAGAACGGGGATTAGTTGTGAGCGTATCTGTGCGAAGTTTATTTTGTCTATTAGTGGAAATTCTGTGAATGAGGTCGGTGTGTTGCCGGTTTTACGGCTCGAGCCGACAGTGAGGTAGAATACCGTTGCCTTTCGCAGGAGGTTGAGTTCTTCTTCGGTCGAGAATATCTTCTGGACAATCATATTGTGGACGTCGTATATGTCGCGGGCCGCGCTCCTTCCTATGAGTGCGTTTATCTTTGTGGCAAATAGTTCCGTTGGCGCAAGTGAGCGGACCGATATGTTGTCTATGTATGGAATGGTGACGTTTGTCTCTACTGGCGGGAGTATATGGCAACGGTCAGAGTAGTTTATTTCAATCTTGATGCCGTCATTGTTGCCTGCCGCATTGGTGTAATGGAACACCCATGAGTCCAGTGTGTGAGGATTTTTGGATGAAGGCGCCAAATGGTACCCGTTGTTTTGCATATAGCGAAGCACTTTGTCGTTCACCTCACTCCGTGCGGAGAGCATCTCGTCTTTGTCACAATTTATTCCAAAGTCGAGGTCGATGTCTACCGATAGGCGTGGCAATTCAAAAACGGTAAGGTTGATAGCTGTGCCGCCTTTGAGGATCAACGCCTTGGATAGCAGCCCATCTCCATGGAAATAATCCAGTATCTCCACGAGCCGCATAACCTTCTCGAGATTGTCGCGAATGAAGGCTTGCTCTTTTGCTAAGGCGTCAAGTGTCTGTTTACTATATGAGCTCATATCCAATCTCTTTTTCGGTCATCGACTGAGGTGCATAAAGGCGCCAACGATTTACGAATGTATCTGATTCGTCGTCGTTCGTTAGCATTTTTACGCTCCTGTTCCCCTTTTCGCGACAAAGTTCCAAGAATGCGTCTGATATGTTAGCCTGCTCTTTTATCTGTTCAAGCATAAAACCAGTTTTCTTGTAGAGGAACGATTTGTCAATGGCGCTCAGGTATTTCTCCATCTTCTTCTCGTCAATCAAAGTAATACCCTCCATGCAGTGCCTAAGCTCCTCAATGCCACCGGCTCGGTCTATCCTGTCGAAGCAATCAAGCAATGTGCGCTCCAGGTCGGTGACGCGCACAGAAGTTTTCCCAATGGGGCGCATCACACCAATCTCAGGCATCGTCTGACGGCAGTAGCTATATTCGATTTCGCTATAGCTGAATGGAGTAAACCGCGTGTGGCTCGACGCAAACACTTCGTTGAAAGGCTGATGTGCAAAGCCATGGAACTCAAGTGCCGTATGGTAACTGATATATGACGACTCGGACAGGTGGCTGCCTATCTCATATTTGTCGCAAACTGGCAATCTCGTACCAAGGTCTATCATGCAATAAAGGTTTCGGCGTACTTGCTCCACATATCCTTGCTGCTGCCATCGTTGCAACAGTTTGGACACCTGTAGTGTATTGCCCCCATCTACTGCCTCTGCCAGCTCACGCAAAGTGAATATGCGGAGTCGGTATGATATGCTTAGTATATCAGTCATTGTTTCTAATTTTACGCAAAGATGGACATTTTTGGGTAACTACAAGTAAAATAAGAAACATTTCTCCCCCAAAAAATCTTCTCAAACAAAGCCCACAAAGTCACAAAAGCCACCAAGCACCCCCCAAAAAAAGCCAACAGCAAACTCCCAACTCCCAACTGTTAACTGCTAACTGTTAACTGCCAACTGTAAAGTATGTCCAGAAACTGCTCCCCAAATACCCTTCGCGGAGCCGCGCGTCCTTTGGGTTGGCTGAGTGCATCCGTGCGAAATCGACAAATGATTGCTTCACCTTGGCATCTATAGGCCACGGCATCCCGTCGAAACTCGTATGCTGCTGAGCCCACGCCATGCACAGGGCCTCCTGATAAGCTCGAGGGATGCGCACGCCACCGCCATCGGGCAATTGCCCCAGCAGCGGCACGTAGCGCACAAACGCCGGAAGGTTCCGCGTCAGCAGTTCGCAAGCCAGGAGGTAGTCCACCGCCAGGCGGTTTGTCTTGTCATGCTGGAAGAGGAGGCCCAGCATCTGGTCCAGCTCGCGGTCGCTATAGAAAAAGTCGTCCTGGACGCGCTGCCGCCTCAGTCGGCGGTAGAGCGGGTGGGCGTTCACCCGCGCCTCGTCCTTTATCAATTCCTCCATCTGGCGAGCCCACGACCGGTATGCGAATGTCTTTTCGAGCACTCCGAGATATCGGCGAGCAAGGTCATAATGCCCGTCGGCTATGGCCACCTCGGCCAATCTCCGTGTCAGTCGTCCGCTCTTCTGGTGGTTGGGGATGGCCTCTTGCGCCTCGAAGGCGAAACGCTGGGCGGTGTTCACCATTCCGAGCTCGAAATATATGTCGCCCGTCATCATCGTCGAGTACACCTCGCGGCTGAAGACTGGCAAGAGGCCCTCGCTGTTGACCTGTGGGAACTCAAACATCCTCTCGGCGAGCTCACCGCGCATGGCGAGGGCGAAGTTTATCGTCGTGAGCTCGAGGGGCGATGTGGCTACGTTCTTTTCGCCCATCTCTATCGCCCCTTTCCAATCGCGGGTGCGCAGGCATAGGTCATATTTCATCACGCGGTACTTGAACTCGTCATATGAGAACCGTGTCCCGACAAGGCAAAGTGCCAATACGCTCATGATGCCAATGCCCGAGGCGAGTTTCGCTTTCCGCACCCGAATCCCCGCCAAGACGGCCACGAGCGCCACGACAAAGAACGATGCGCAGACCGCGGCAGGCACTTCCGCCATTCGGTAATTGCCAATGCCCCAGCAAAGCCTGTCGATGGGGTAGGCCGCAAGACGAGATGCCAGACCTATGGATAGGGCAATCTCGCAAGCGGCAATGAGATACATGACGTCCCAAGTCCCTAAGCGTCTCCACGAGGCCATGCGCCACGCAATGGCATACGTCAACAACAAGTAGGCCGCCGACCCGCCCAAATAATACAGCACCGGCACGCCGATGAGCAAAACCAACGTACGCCGCAAATCAGACGTGCTATGATGCGCGAAGACGATGCATCCGCAAAGCCCAAGTATCACTTCGACAATATGCGCCGCCAAAATGTTCTCGTCCCCAATCAAGATAAGCAAATATGCCGGCACGACAAAAGATAGCCCATAGGCCACCTCCCCACCGCGCGCTCCAAACCCTTCGGGCACGCCCCGCATGGCACTCCACGTAAGCCGCTGTACGAGCACGAAGAGCATTGCCACAATGGCGGCCCCCGCTGCCAACGGGTTGTAGAACTGCGTGAGGAACTCGCCCGCGTAGGCTGCCAGGCCCCCGGGGTAGGTGAGGTGACTCGTGAGGTAGTCGCCACTGAAGAGGAAGAGCTGCATCTCCTCGGCGCACGAGAGGGCCTCGGGGTGCGCCAACCTCCAAAACGCGAACACCCCGACGCCGAATGCCGACGTCAGGGTCGCGTGCCATGCCTTTTTGCTTATCTGCATCGCCTATCTTTTACTACTTCTTATCCTCGGGATATATCTTGTGCAGGAAGACTTCGAGCGGCGTGCCGTCCACGTCGTGCGCCAGTCTCAAGGTTTCGTTGCGGAACTGCTCGTTCACCGCCTTGGCCTGTGCCTTCACGGCATCGCCCGACGTGCTGTCGCCTCCAGCGTAGAAGTTGCGGTATGCCACTGCCAACGCGTGCGACGTCTCGTTAAAGGCTATCTTGCGCTCTTTCCATGCCTCCAGCGAGTCGTTGATCGGGGCTCCGCCGCCATGGCTTATGCTGTCCAGTGTCACGGATACCAGGCCCGGCTCGGTCGCCATCAGTAGGTTCTGGATGCCGTAGCGAGTGCGCCAGCTGAGGCGTATGTCGTAGAGGGCTTGCTTGGTCGTCTCGAAGTCGAATTCGTGGCCGACTATCTTTGTGGAGTCTACGCCGATGATGTTTTTGTCATATTGGGGCACGAAGAAGATATATTGCCCGTCCCACTTGTCGGAGGGTAACGTGCCGTGGATGTGGCACACGGGGTCTTGCCCGCACGCCGTGAGCGCTAATGCGCATGCCGCCAAAGTCTTGATTCCGTTTTTCATATCTATGATTCTGTTTTTCGTCTTTTTCACTATTTCCTCACGCTAACCTGTATGCGCTCCTCATTGCCCACTTCGGCTTGTGTGGCGCGTGCGTCTATCTCGACGGGCACGGTAGTGAAGTCCGGGGTGTTGAACGAGTGGAGCGAGGTGCGATAAAATTCCCGTGGGTCGCGCTGGGGCAGGAGGAAGGGTTTGCTCACCTGCCCGGCTGTGTCTACGTGGGCAATGTAGGCGTGGCCCGTCATGGTGTCCTGCCGCCTGCTGGAGAAGACCACCCACCGCGAGTCCGAGCTCCAGTTGTGGAAACTCTCGGTGTCCGCGCTGTTGGCCGCCTCGGCGGGGTAGGTGTCCCCTGTCCGGAGGTCCATCATCCAGAGGTCGGCCTCCTTGTGGTCCACGGGGAAATATCCGTAGTCCGACAGGCAATACATGATGAAGCGGCCATCGTATGACGGGCGGGGGAAAGATACACTCTTGCCCTCGGCCGATGCGTGGATAAGGGTGTCCACCTCGGTGCCGAAGGTTCCCGTGGCCGCGTCGAAACTTATGGCGCAGAGGTCATACCGCGGTTTCGCGGTCCCCGCCTTCGCCGTGCAGTAATACATTGTCCGCCCGTCGGCCGAGAAGACTGGGTAGGTCTCGAAGTCTGCCGTCGTGAGCGCGGGCGAGAGTATCAGCTCGTTGGTCCTGACGTCCATCACGCATGCGTCCGACGCACGGTCCGACACCTCGATAAATTTATCTTGCCCCGTATAGAACTGCTGCCCGACCTTGTTCAGCGAGTAGGCGCAGTAGTTGCCGCTCGGGTGCCAATAGGGGTACATACAGTTGCACAGTGTCTCGGCCGTCTTGGTGTTCAGCCATTTGCGCTGGCCGTCTACCTGTACGAGTGTGGCGGCATGCCCTCCGCGGATGTGGAGCGTCAGCTGCTGCGGGTTGGCTCTGTTGGCTGTGTGGCAGCACATGCAGCTGCCGTGTACGAGGTCCGAGGTCACTATGGCGTCCTCGCGGAATGTGTGGATGTCGCGCTGGAAGATGCCGATGTCGCTGAATGTTTCATATCCTGGGGCTATCTTGCGATACGTCAGGCCATAGTCGCCGAGGGTGTCCGCGCTCACGTGGATGGTGAAGTCGTTGTGGCGAGTCCACTGCCCGTCGCGTTTGGTGGCTACGGAGACCGTGAGGTCGGCTCCCATGTTGCGCGTCGTCAGTTCGTGCCACTCGTCGATGTCGAAGTCCGCATATCGTCCGTTGGCGGTTATCTCGCCCCCTCGCTCACCGGTGACTCGTGCGAAGACCTGTTCCGCGCTGTCCACTCCGAAGTTGAGGGGTGCCGTCTGGGCGGGTATCGTGGCGTCCGCGTAGTCGGGCCAGATGCGCGGGGCGAGGCCGTCGGTGGGCGCGTTGGCTGTCGGCGCGTCGGTGCATGCCGCCGTGGCGAGGCCGAGGGCTATGGCTGCCGCCAGCGCGCGGGTTCTATATGCTTGTCTCTTCATCGATCTCTTGCTTTTTTCTTATCGTGTCTGTTCGTCGTTGCCGGGCTTTGGCTGCGTAGCTCCCGTCCTGGCATCCTCTTGCTTGTGGTTCATGAGGTAGTGCCAAAATGTGGCTCGCCATCGCGGGGCGTCGAGTCGCGGGTCGTTGGGGTTGGAGGTGGCCATGCGCATGAACAGCCCGAGGTCGTCAATGACGCTCTTGGATATCCCGATGGGCACGCCCTCGAAGTCCTTGTGGCCCTGTATCCATGCCAGTGCCACGGCCTCCTGTATGTGGCGCGGTATGTTGTTCTTGCCGTAGTCCTCTATTGCCCACCCGAGGCCCATCCACATCTTTTGCAGGTCGCACCGCAAGAGGCATTGAGCCATGTAGTAGTCCAGCGCCATGCGGTTGTCCTTGTTGCCTACATACAGCATGGCCAGCATCTTGTCCATGGCGTAGTAGTTCCAAACCATGCTCTCTTTATTCCTGTAGTCGCGGAGTTTTCCCCACGTCGGGTGCGCATTTACCGTGGCCTCGCTCTTTATTGCCCACGAGGCTTTCCGAGCCCAGTCGGAGTAGAAGATCGTCTGCCCCAGGCGGTGGAGATATTTCCGCGCCATCTCGTAGCGGCCGTTTATGATGAGCGTCTCGGCGATGCGTTTGCTCAGCCGCGAACTCTTGTGGCAGTCTGTTATCCCCTCTTGCGAATCGAAGAAGTAATACTGGGCTTCGTTCACCATCCCGAGTCGGTAGAGGGCCTCGGCGGATGTGATTGCCGAGAACTGGTTGCGCCGCGATGGCGTTATGAGGCCTTTGGCTCCGAACTGCGGGTAGCGGAACATCTTTTCGCAGAGCTCTCCGCGTTGCGCGAGGGCGAGGTTTACGGCCGCCATGCTCGTGGCGTCTTGTGGCGCGCGTTTGTCGGCAAGGGCTATTATCTCGTCCCATTTTTCCGAGCGCACGAGGCTGTCGTAGGTTATGGCGTCGTATTTAGCCGTGTTGTATGAATATGTTGCGAATATGGCTCCTAAAATAAATATTGCTATTCCTTCGACTATCGATACCCATATTTTTCTAACCTCGGGCAAGTAAGATGCGATAAGCGGAACGACAACAAGGCTCCCGCTCACCACGAATTGCAACACGGGATAAGTCTCCCGCTGATTATAGTAGTTATGCCCAAAAAGAATATCCAAAGTGGGGTACTGACTCATAAAGCTGATCGAGGCGATGTAGACAAAGCCACCCAGGCATAAGCCCCCGGCGACAGCAGCCCAAGCCCCGGCCCCGCGCCGCAAGTCGATTGCCATGCAGAGCAACACAAGCACCCAAGCCACAGGCCCAAGAGCCAAGTATCCAAAGCAAGCCCCGAGCACCAAGCCAATCCGCCGAGCCCAAGAGCCCTCGAGTGCCCCATAGCCCGCCGCCATCCAAGCCACGCCAGTCAGAGCCACGCAAAAAGCCGACTCCACATTCTCGTCGCCCATATACCCCATCAGCAGCGCCACGGGCACCATGCCAATCCAGCAATGCACGCCGTCCGCGCCCATCTTCCGAGCCGCGGCCCACACGCCACACCCGAGCCCCACCATCAGCAGGGCCATAAGTGCCGCGCCCGCGGCCGGGTAATAAGCAAATTGGACGAGGAACTCACCCGCGTACTCCGCAGCTCCGCCTGCCACGCTAAGCCGCTGAGCTGCATAGTCCCACGTGCAGAGGAACATCGTGTATTGTTCGTGGAAGGACAAGGCCTCCGGGTGCACGAAGAGCCAGAAGACGAATGCGGCGGCAAATGTGAGGACCGCGCATGCTATGCGAAGTGGTGTTGTGTGCATTGGTGTGGTTGGTATGCGCGTCTCGCCCCGTCCTCGGGGAAAGGAGTTGTGAGGGCGGGTCGTGTCATTGCACAATCTTAAAATATGTGCAAAGGTATAAAAAAGTTTACCGATTTTTCTATATATTCGCAATCGTTATGCGTCCTACACGTCATCTTATTGTCTCGATAGTGGTGTGCGCCGCCGTCGCCACTGCCATCCTCATATTCTTCATGCTCTGCTACCCCTACCATTTCTATCATCGGGAGCAGTTCTCTCTCTTCCTGTCCTCGCAGGATTTCATTAGTCAGATGCTTAGCCAGGGGGTCTATGATTCCCGGGCGTGGCTGCCTGCCGTGGTGGGTGGCTGCCTTACGCAGTTCTATTACTATGTTGGCGGCGGCCCCGTCATCGTTGTCTTCGTGCTCTACGCCCTTGGCGGTTTCGTGGCCTATGGGCTCCGGCGCCTTTGGGTCGATTGGCGCGTGGCTCTCGGCTCTGGCGTGGCTGTCATGGTCTGGGAGGCGGGGCGCCAGTGCGTTGGCGAATATCCGCTGTCGTCGTCGATTTCGCTTCTCCTTGGCGTCATCCTCGCCAATCTCTATCCCGTCTCCAAGTGGCCGAGGGTCAGGGGGTTGGTGGCTCTCGCCATTATTGCCTTTGGCCTTACGTCGGTGGGCTACGGCTGCTTGGTGGCTTTCGCATATATCATTGCGGCAGAGGTGGCCCGCAGGCGGTGGGTCATTGCCGCTCTGTCTCTCGTGGCTATGGTTTTCGCGCCTTGGCATGGCTTCACTGGCGGATGCTGGTTCGGCTATCCCGACCTCACTACCGAGGCTATTTTGCGCATCGATACCAAGACGTGGTGGAATCAGCGTCTTACGCCCGAAGATTACCCTAACTCTCTCCATGATACTCAGATCCCCAACAGCCTCCACACCCTCCAACTCTTCAGCGAGAAGAGCGATGCAGCGATAGACGACATCGACCTCGCCCAGACGCAGCTCTTCCTGCCCGTCGACCAGTCCGGCAACTACATCAGCATCACAGCCGCAGGCCAAATATGGTACGCCATAGGCGACATGACCCTTGCCGAGCACGCCACAATCCTCGGCATGATCTTCTCGCCCTCCCACGCTTGCTCGCGCCACGTCATCCGCATGGCCGAGATCAACATCATACGTGGCGACGAACAAGCGGCCGAGAAATACCTCCGAATGCTCGACCACACTTTCCGACTCGGCCAGTTCGCACGCGCCTGCCGCCCCGAAAACCGCGGCAACGCTTACCTGACGTGGCTCGAAAGCCGCCGCGCCGACCTCCCCGTCCGGGATACCCTCCGCGCCACGGCCGACTACCGCCGCTCGCTCCGCAATATCCTGAACGCCAACCCCGACAACGCCCTCGCGCGCACATATCTCCTTGCCCTCGACCTGCAGGACGTCTCCATTGCGGACTTCGCGGACGACTACCTGGCCTACGGCCGCAATGTCATGACGCGCACCTACGCCGAAGCCCTGATGGTTGTCTCTGCCGTGGCCCCGCCCGAAGTCCGCGAACGGCTTGCCGGCATCGAGATGCCCTCCGACGTGGCCCGCGACTTCGGACGCTTCAGCGATCTCATGGCACGCCGCGACGCCGCTTCCCTCAAGCGCGAGTTCGCCCACTCCTATTGGCTCTACTGCCAGTTGCACGCCAAAAAGTAACGGCGTCACCAATATATTATCGCAAATCAACAGACAATAAAGCAGCAACACCTCCCCCCAAAAAAACATATATCCCGTGGCAAGCATCAATACAAATATTCTCCGCCTGACCCCCGCGTTGGCCTGCGCGACGATACTCTCAGCCTGCGCCCCCGTGCCCGACAAGGACTCCGAACCCTCCTTGGTCACCATTGCCGCCGATGGCCTCTACCCCGACTACCGCGACGTCACCATCCCGCGCAACATTGCCCCGCTCAACTTTATGCTTACCGACGATGACGTAGATGCCGTGTGCGCCGACTTCTCGGCTGGCGGCGAGACACTGCGCGTCGCCTCCCGCGGGCGCAAGGTGGTCATTGGTGAGCGCGATTGGCATAAGTTGCTGTCGGATACCAATGTCGACCGCATAAGCGTCAACCTCTACTACCGCCGCGCCGGATTCTTCCTCCGCGACACCTTCTCCATAGAGGTCAGCAACGACGCCCTCGACCCCTACGTCACCTACCGCCTCATCGAGCCCGGCTATGAGGTCTGGAACCATATCCAGATCGAGGAGCGCGACATGACGACATTCGACACCCGCATCCTTGCCGACAACAAGAATATCGGTGGCCGGTGCATGAATTGCCACATCCATAGCGAGGACGGCAACTCGACTCTCTTCCACGTCCGCGGAAATGGCGGGGCGAGCCTCTTTGCCCAAGGTGATGCCGATGGCAGTGTCAGGAAAGGCATCCGCCGCGTTACTCTCCGCGACCCGCGCATGAAGGGTGGGGCGGTATATGGCGAGCTCAGTGCCGATGGCCACTACGGCGTCTTCTCCTCCAACGAGATAATACCGCTCCTCCACTCCGAGGGCAGCCGCCGCCTCGAGGTCTACGATGCCTGGAGCGACCTCTGCATCTACGACTTCCGGCGCGATACGATGATCCTCTCCTCCCTCGTCAGTGGCGACTCCGACATGGAGACTTTCCCCTGCTTCTCGCCCGACGCCCGCACTGTCTACTACTGCTCGGCGCCGGCTCTCCCGTTGCCCGATAGCATCGACAGTCTCCGCTACTCCATTCTCCGCTTGGGCTTCGATGGCAAAGCGTGGACGGGACCCGCGGATACCATTTGGAGTGCGCCTCGCCATCGTGCTTCCGCCAGTTTCCCTAAGGTTTCGCCCGATGGTCGGTTCCTCCTCTTCTGCGCGTCGCGTTGCGGCACTTTCCCTATTTGGCATCGCGAGACGTGCCTCCGCATGATAGACCTCCGCTCGGGCAAAGAGATCAATGTCAATAACCTCAACTCTCCCGTCTCCGACACCTATCACTCCTGGAGCTCCTCCAGCCGCTGGGTAGTCTTCGCCTCCAAGCGCACCGACGGTCAGTATGGCCGAATCTACATTGCCCATATCGACGAGGACGGCCAAGCCTCACGCCCCTTCGCCCTCCCGCAAGAGGACCCCGAGCACGACATCCTCTCCCTCAAATCCTTCAACATCCCCGACATCTCCCCACGCCCAGCCCCATTCTCCGAATCCGACGTAATCCGCCAATTCCCAACAGAATAGTCTTCAATTGACAGTTGACAATTGACAATTACGGAGTCCCCCCTGCAGTTTTTGCGCAACTTTCCCCACAACAAAAAGCAACTCAGTATAATCAGTGTAAGAATAAAGCAGAAGAATAAAGCAGAAAAATAAAGAGTGAGGAATAAAAAAGCAGCGGAATAACAAAAAGAAACCAACAATAAAAATTCCCCGTAAACCCATAAAAAACACCCCAAGTGCCCAAAACACAGCCAACTGTAAGCTACCCAAAACTGTGCACTGAGCACTGTGAACTGATAAGTGCCCAAAACACAGCCAACTGTAAACTACCAATAAT